>JBGSHW010000039.1:0-71734 GCA_041751975.1 Pirellulaceae bacterium | reverse complement strand
CGAAGATTTGTTGTTGGAATTGGTTTTTGTCAACAAATTCAACGCTTGAACCCGCTTGCGGGTTCGGTCTTCGAGGAGCTATTTTTCAATTTTAACCCAAAATTACAAGCGTTTTAGATTTCCGGACAGACACTAGCTAGCATAAGTTCATCGACGGTTGTTCTCTCACACTCATTTTCATACACTGACTAGCTTTCCGAGCCACTCTCGATAACCATCGCAGCCAGTAAGTTCTGTCTTTGAGCTTGCATATTATGGAAATCGACCTCGGCTTGCCGAGAAAGCTGAATTTCATCGATGCGCTGGTATGCATAGCGCAGGACATCATACGGCCCTTCATACCATGCGGTCATATAACGGAAGGTAGCGTCATTTCTGGCTTTCATATTGCGTCCTAGGCCTATGGATATCTTGGACCAAGCGATTGCATCCGCCACGGCTCCACGCTGAAAGCAGCACCAACCTGCAAGCCAAGGGAGCTCAGCCATTGTAGGTTTGCGCGACATGCCCAAAGCACAAAACTCTTCGGCTTTGCGGTACTCGCGGAGGGCAACTAAACAGCGTGCGGCCGAGTAACAGGCCCAACTCGATTCATCTGCCCAATCGTCGAGGCGAATACATTGATCGAAAGCCTGCACGGCCGAACGATACTGCTGCATACCTTCGTAGGTCTGCCCCAGGTAAAACCAGCTGCGGGCAGATAGGGGATTAGCTGCGGTCTCTTCCAATAGTATCACAAGATCTCGCTGCAATTTTCGTTCAAGTTCTGTAGGAGATTTTGCCACTTCCCAAAACGAACAGCCGTCCAGTACCTTGCGCTGAGTTCGTGTCGCGCCATAGAGTGCTTCATGTGTCCGGCCGTGCCATTGCAATTGCGTAGGCATTCTCACAAAACGCTCTTTGACATAGCTACCATCTTGGGCTGGGATCATCCAAGACATCACATCGGGATATGCATTTAAGGCATTAAGTAAATCTTTTCGCGTGCGATAGCCTGGAAACTCGATGCGTTCGTCCGTATCGAGCGTCATCGCCCAGGTTGCTGACCGCTCGTCCGCAATTCGAAGTGCTGCATTGCGTGCAGCCGCGAAATTTTCGCACCATGGGAAAGAGCATAGTGTAAGTTTCTCCCTTGCAATTGTCCGGCACCTTTGGACCGTGTTGTCGGCAATGCCGGTGTCGATCAAACAAACTTCGTCCACCCAATTTAGAATCGACTGTAACGCGGATTCGATAATCGACTCTGAATTACCCGAAAGAATCGTCGCAACAATTTTTGCGGGGCGCGCTTCCGGACTTGGAGTCTGCGGTTCAGGCTGACTAAGTTGTGACTTATCGGCAGCGTAGCATTCTTCTTCGATCGGTCGTAACAATTCCAGTTCCCTCTACTGCGGAGGATCCTCCAAGCGGTTGGCAATCGCATTTATGAGTTTTGTTTGCGTTTACGAATCGTTTATTTGACTTGAAACCAATGCTTGACCAAACGCGTGAAGGATGGTATGGGTTTCTGCTGATGGGAACTTACATTCCCTCCGACCATACCATCTGGATTGGAAGCATAAGTTGCCTGTCCGTAATTATAAGACCGAAATATTGCTATGTAAGAACCTGATTCCAACTCAACCTCACCGCGGTAGAGCCCGGAAGACACCTCTACCATTTTCTGCGATACGGGGTCCAACGCTCGATCTCGCCACAAAACAACGCTTTTATAAACCTCAGCCCGGTTGTCTTCGTCGGGTTGCAAACGAATGATGTCGACCACAGCCTCAACGTAGTCGATAGGAAAAACGTGGATCGCCTGAAGTCTAAACTGCACTCGATGCTTTGGAACGATTTTAATTTTGGTCGATATTCGCAACTCATGATTATTAACTGCCGCGATAAAGAAGAAGGGTAGACCGGGGCCCGGCTTGATCCGGCGGAGCCGCACTATCCACTTGCCATGGACGACCCCCCTTCGGTCAAACGCATGAAACGGTAGATTCCTCCGAGTCGGCACGGGGACGGTTGTTCCATCTGGAGCCAGCAAACTCATATCGATTTGGGATTCGCCCGGTTCGCTGAGTAGAAACGACAATGAGTGAGCATCCTGCTCAACCCAAACAGGAAAATCAAAGCCATCATCCCTCAGTTGCAATTGCAGAGATTGAACTAGTTTTTCGTCCTGCAGAGGATTGGGGATTTCAGACGCCGCATCCTGCGTTGAAGGAAGACTACCCCAACGAAGTTGCACGATCCCGCTGCCTGGTGAATTGGCGAAATACGATTCGATCAACTCATTTTGAAGGCTAAAGGCGTACTTGGATAATTCGCTATTGGGAATGGGAAAGTTTTGCTGTGTAACCCATTTGCTTGCTGCCGCAAGTTCATCAAATTGATCGGCCAATGCACCTGGGCCCACCGTCGTCGCCAAAACTCCGAAGCGTTTCTGTTCCAATACCTTGGGAAGTGCTTTGACGTTATCGGGGGTGTTGCCCGCCGTGAGCAAGATCATTCTCTGATATGCCGTCATCTTGCCATCAAACTGGTCGATCGACTTCTGAAAATCGTTAGGCTGTGCTCCGCTTTTACCGAACGTAGTTGCGTCGATCAGCTTGTGCAATTGCAAGACTTCCTCTGGCAAGATGGGCTGCATTGGGCGAATGGTACCCGAAGACCCCAGGGACAAAGCAAGCTGATTGTCGGTTGATGCGACTTGATTTACCCATTCCTTAACTGCATTTTTGATTGCTTGCTCGACTGGAAACGCAGCGAAGAGCGGGTCGCCGTGAATTAAGATCGCATACCTAGAGTCGGTACTCAGCTCGATCCATTGAACCGGTTGGAGCGTGCTTGGGACGGAAGTACCAGAGGGTAGCGCGACCAGAGGGTAGAGCTTGTGGAGCGTCTCCCAACAGGATTGGCGGTGTTTGGTTTCCTGACCATTGGGCGTGGGTAAAGGAGGAGGGACGTGCGGATGATCGCAAAAGCAGAATTGGTTTACAACATTTTGTGGCTGCACTGCGGTGACGTTTCCAGAATCATCCAACCGCAACCCATAACCGCTGCCAAACTCCATGATGCATTGATGGGTCGTAGGATCATTCTGACAGACCCCCGTCGCGTGCTCATATTCATCACCAAGCGTTACAACATAGTGTCCAATTTCATGGATGGTCACAAGCGGTTCGTTCATGACATGTGACTTTAATATGATTTGACCGCAAAATGGATCGTGGCCCATCACAGTTGTCAGGGAATCACCAGGTAGATTCTCCAAAAAAATATCTTCGTCGCTTGTAGGTGTACCAGCATCTATAAAATAGATCTCCCCGAACTGCATTTGGCCATTGGTTGCATCGAACAAGATAGATGAGGCAAACTCAAAGGAACGCTGCCAACGAAGCTTGTGCCCAAGTGCATTGGAATTGTACTTGGCCATTACAGCCAAGTTGATAAAGTAGCGCTGCGCTGCTGTGTCATAATGAATACTGCCCTTTCCCACTAGATGCTCCCATTCATCATGCTAGAGTTCCTGGTCGTTTTGCTGTTTTGGTGAGTGGAGCCGCTGGGAATCTTCATCCCATACTTTAATTTCTTCGGAGTCGCATTGAAAGTAATCTGCATATAGGCTTCTTAGTTCGGTGAACTCCGCGACCTGTTCTTCAGGCGCGATCGTCCGCAGACGACCGTCGGGAGAACGCTTTACCTGAGCGTAGATCTGTGCAATGCGCATGGAGTCATTGGCTGGTAGGTCGTTTGTGGCTATTGTCCACAGCCGGGCGGAGCGATCGAAGGACGCAGTCAGCAATTTGGAACCCGTTTTATCGAAGTAGACGCGACGAATCGGTGCAAGGTGCATCAATGGTGGCGCTAACAGCCGCTGCTCGGTAAGATCCCAGATAACTGCGGCGCCTGCCTGAGGTATATCGCTGTCCAGTGCGAGCGTTCCACCGGCGACGGCCAGTAGGGAGCCTTCTCGATTCACGTCGCAGAAGGCGACGGACTCGATCGCCGGATGCTGTACATCGTACTCATATTGCATCTCACCGTCCTGCAATCGCCAACTTCGAGTTCTCCCTTTACTTTCGTTCGTCAATATATGACCCCCTCCGTCGTGCACCGTAGCACTTAGCACTTCGCCAGCACATTCCAAGCGATGGACAGCTTTCCCGTTTTGTAGATTCCAAATGTAAACCCAACCGTTGGTTCCAGTCGAAAGCACATGTTCAGCATCAGGCATAAAGGTGCAGAACAAAGCGGAATGGGGATGTGTGAACGGGCCATACTTTTGCTGGCCACTAAGCGCATCCCAACAGCGAACCGTTCCATCCAAACTTGCACTAGCGATTGTGTCTCCACTCGAGCTATATGCAATGCTCGTGACGCGGTCTTCATGCTTGCCCACGAAAATGGGGACGTTCGCTGGGTTGGGATGGGAAGGAGTAGGGATATTCCAGGATACTATTGATCCGTCGATGCTCCCTGCGGCCAGTCTTTGGCTATCAGGGCTAATTGCCAGCGTCATAACGGACGACTCATGAACCAGATTGCCCCCCACCTGGCTTCCATCGTAGCCATTCCAGAGTTTGACAATTTTGTCGATGCCCGCAGTTGCAATGATGCGACCATCCACGCTGTACGCACACTCGGCGATACCCACCCCGTGTTCCAGCACTGGGCCCAACTGTTCGCCGGTTTCGGTATTCCAAATATAGGCCTTGCCGTCGGCGCCGATTGTCGTACATCGCTTACCATCTGGCGAAAACAGGGCGTTGCGTACTCCGCCTTGGTGCGAAAAGAGTCGTGACGTGGGGGCGGCACCGGCCAAATCCCAGATCTGTAAAACGCCATTTCTTCCACCTACTGCCAAGCGGCGACCATCGGGATGAAAAACAGTTGCCGTTGCGCTCTCACTATTTTTCAGCAGACTGCATGCATGCTCGCCTGACTGCCGCCAAAATACATTGACCGTGCCATCACCCCCGCCAATTGCTAAAAGTCGTTTGGATTGATCTCGGGCGACGGATGCGTAATTAGCAGGGCCGCGAATTCGTGATCCAAGTTGTTGACCAGTCTTCAAACTCCAGTCTTGAACATCAAAATCGTGAGAGATCGTCGTTATGCTTTCTGAAGTTGAACCGACGAGGACATCACGTGGTTTGAAGGGCAATTGCAACGCATTTCCAACGGTCACGCCGGTAGTCGTCTCCCAAACAAGGATTTTCCCAGTGCGCGAAGCGCTACAAATACGGGAGCCTTCATCAACGAATTCGATCGATTGAACATGGGCCTCATGATTCATGCCGGTCGCGACAATTTTATCGGCTTCAAAATCCCAAACATGAATAGTACTGCCAAATTGTCCGATCGGATTCGCTACGACGGCAACCAGATTTGGTTGAGGGCCGAAGACCAGGTGGGAGACTTGCATGTTCTCAAATTTGTGCTCTGCCTTCATGGAGCCATCGTCGGCATTCCAAACGCGCGCGAAGGAATCGAAACTTCCGGTAGCCAACCACTGCCCTGAGGGATGAAAGGTGGTTGAAACGACATAATCGGTGTGGGCTAGGTTCTTGATCAGGCGTCCGCGTTCAACATCCCAAAGCTGAGCCTGATTATCAACTCCACACACTACCATTTTGTCAATATTCGGCGAGGTTTTGAATTTTGTAAACCGTGGAACTTCCTTGTCAAAGACAACTTTTTGGTCGAACGTATTGAAGACCTTAATGTGCCCTTCAAAATTTGCAGCGGCTAATCTTGAGCCATCTTGGTTGAAGTGCACTGTATCGACCGGAAAGCCGGTCGCCCATAGTTGAGTCAACTTCGGTATACGATCTTGAATCATGCCAAGACGTCTGCGATTGGTCAGGCCTTCGCGTTTTGTCAGCGCTTCTGCAAACCATAGTGATGCGATCGCCAAATCATTGCCATTGAGCGCATCGGTTCCATTCTGCATCAACAACTCGTATTGTCGACCCTCGCTCTGACGTTGTAAATTATTTGCAACGAACGTCAATCGCATTTGTTCGTAAGCCCAACCGATTGAGATGAGCGTGGTCAGTAGTAGCAACGCCGCAATGGTGGCGCTGAGCGAAGTGGTGACTGGATGCCGGCGGCACCAACTCCAATATCGAACCATAGCGCTAATCGGTCGCGCATGAATGGGCTCTCCTCTCAGCCAGCGTGCCAGATCGTCAGCAAATTCCTGCGCGGTTGCATAGCGCTGGCTTGGCTTTTTGGACATCGCTTTGAGCGTAATGGTCTCTAAATTAGGAGGTACGCTGGCATTTATACGCTGGAGGCTCTTGGGGGCTTCATGGATGACCTGCTCGATGACCATCCGCTTGCTGCCATGAAACGGGAGCTCCTTGCATAATAATTCATAGAGGATGACCCCTAGCGAATAAACGTCACTGTGGGGGCCGACTTCTGCTTGATTGCCAATCGCCTGCTCGGGTGCCATGTACTGCACAGTGCCCACGATCGCCCCATCGACGGTCATGGTGATCTCGGCATCGTCACGGCGCGATAATCCAAAGTCGACCACGTAGGCTTTGTACGCGTGGTCGACCAAGATATTACTTGTTTTAAGGTCTCGATGGATGATTCTACTGCGGTGAGCGAATTCAACCGCTTCCGCAATTTGTATCATCAGCTTGACAGATTCCTTGTTGGTGAGCGTTCCCGTGGAAAGAAGTTCACGTAAAGTCATTCCATCAATGAACTCGCTCACGATATATGGAGTATTGCGATCTTCCGAGATCTCGTAAACCTGAGCAATGTTGGGATGTTGTAGCCTCGCGACATTTTTCGCTTCGCGGAAAAATCTCTGCTCTTCGGACGAAGTGGCGAAAAAGCCATGTCGCGGAAGCTTGATGGCGACAGGCCGGGAGTCAAGTTGTAAGTCTTCGCCCAAATAGACAACGCCGAACCCCCCCTCGCCCAACTTGCGGATGATGCGAAAGTGCCCAAGTTGTTTAGGCATTAGCGGCGGATTTCGGTCGGTCAGCTTTATCGCTACATCCCTATGCACGCGCACGGAACTGCCGCAATTTCCGCAGATCAATTCGCGAAGGCGATTGTCGACCACTTGAACTTGATTGCCACAATGAGGACAGTTAATGCGATGCGCGTTCTCGCGATCAATGCCGTCTGGCGGTGGGGGATGCGAGAAGTCGACAGTAGCGTTCTCCGAGCTGTCGCCCTGCAACGTCAGGCGTGTCGCTCGAAAAACGGCCAAGTAAAACTTGAGCTGCGATTCTAGATGGGGAGCCAGGTCCGGATGCTGGCGAACCAAGTCGTCGTAGTCTTCGAACTCGCCCTTGCGCAAGCGTTTGAGGTAGATTTCGACGATTGCCGCAACCGCTTCGTCTACCTTGTCCTCCGCGGAAACCTTGTCCTCCGCGGAAATGTGGCTGTCCGAGGATCTCTGGTCATCAAGAGGCTCATTGGCATTCATCCGAACTCTCCATCATTTCCAAAAAACCGGAACAGCCGAAGCGTTGATTCCACTGCGAAGCAGACCCTTGAATCAGCCACCGCAACTCTTGTCGTTGCCAGGCGGCTCCAGGCTCACGCAGTACAATTGCCCATTCACGCAGCTTGCCCGCGTAAAGATAGGATCTGCGCAGGGAATCGAGGTTTGCCCGCCACAGGGGTGCATTGGCCCTGCTGGCCCCGAACTGGAATAGCAACAAATGCTTGTAGCCGGGCCTGTTGGCCCCGTTGGCCCTGTTGGCCCTGTTGGCCCGGTTGGCCCGGTTGGCCCTGTTGGCGCTGTTGCAACAACTGGACCAGCCGGTCCGCTGGGGCTCGAGCTATCTGCAGCTGGCTGAGCGGCGGCGGCAGCTGGCTGGAAGACGCTTACAGGAATTTGGTTTAGTCTCTGACGGAATTCAGCCATTTCGCCGGCGAGACGCGCCGGTCGCTGAGGGTTACTTGCCTTGAACACTTGGTAGTCAAACACTTTGGGTGCTCGGCTTTCGCTCAAATCGGGAATATAGATATCCACAATCGCGTGAGCCCCGGAAGGCAATTTGAAGAAACAAGGGGTAAACTGCAAGAATTGCAGAGCTTCCATCGCCTCAGTGAGTGTCATTGGATTCGAGATATTTCCTACTTTGATACTGTACAGCGGAATAAAAACTACTTGACCATCACCATGCACAACACGCTCTACACCTTGATCAACCAGCGAAACAAACTGCTCGACCACCGATGTGTTCTCAAAATAGAGTCTTGTCAAATGACGCATGTTTTCCTCTTATGAATATTGTTTAATTGTTTTTCTAAGTAAGCCATTTTGCGATCAGAGCATGCGCGGCTTGAAACGAGTTTCTCACTTGGTCGTAAGTAAGGGACATCTGTTCTGAAATGTGTTTCAGGGATTGCCCCTCAACAACGTGGCGTTTAATGATTTCTCTGGTTTGGTCATCAAGGTATTGGTCCATGGCTGCTCGAACACGCTCCGCCTCTTCATTCCTAACAAATATCGAACTCGGTCCGGCTGGATGCTGGCGAAGCATTCCGTATTGGTGTCCGACTTCCTCAAAGGACTGTGTTGGCTGATCCGGATTGCGTTTGAGCGCTTCCCGGCCGCGTTGCAAATTGCTTAACGTCGACCGAGCCGTCTTGCGAATCCAACTCTCAAATGCAGCGGCAATTTGCTTGTCGTTGTCACCTCCTTTAAATTGATGAATCTTAGTCCACACGCGCAATAAGACCTCTTGCACCAAATCGGACTGGCTCCAGTCGGCATGACCACGCAGGCCGTATTTTGCACATTCTTGCCGAATCGCACCACTGAATCGCGAGACGAGTGCTTCCACAGCGATGATGTCACCGCTTTGAACATCTCGAATCAACTCACTCAGGCTGCGCATTTCTAGTCGCTCAATAAGTAAGACACGTTTTGCGAATCAGTTTAGGAATTTTTTTTATCTTTTTACGAAGATACCAAATTCTTTGCCACCTCTCGTTGATCGCCGTGCACGAGCTAGGAAAATTGTGCCTTTGTTAAGAATCGGTGTTCGGCATAAGATACTCCCGCTCTGGGCCATGGCTCCAGCCACTGAGTTTCTGTTTGAGGAGATTCTCCATGACAAGCTTTTATGTGCTGTTTGACGACTAGGCGGTGAGACGGGCACTGGCCCAGTTCATCCCTTCCTACCGCGATCAGCTAGCTGAGGATCTCGAACTCTTTAAAGTCGCGTTTGATCCCTGCGGAGATCCCGTAGTTTTTCTAGATATCTACGCCAGTTCGGCCCTCGAAGACGGCATCCTCGGCGGCACGTACTCGCGTAGCGATTAAGCGGTCGTTGCCTTCATCCAGGCTGGCCTTGATCGACTTGCCGCTCGTTACGTTGGTCATCCGCACGACTCCGAGCCTAGCATCTTTTCGACTAGGCGCTCGCGTGAAATCGCTGCAACTTCTACTACGGTGCATCTGGCTTTTCAACTCGGCGCCAGACTTCATACGCTTGATGTTTGCGCGTCGATTTCGTGATTTCAAACGGAGGCTGTTTGGACCAGCGTTTCAGTTGTTGATTCGTATCGTCGATGTTCACCAGACCGGCATGCACGTGCAACAGATAGCGCAGCATCAACGGGGCGTCTCGACGCGTTACCAGCGGGGAGTTCAGGCATGAGCCGGCCCCTATCCAGCCGTCTTCTCGAACATGCCATGACACGGGTGAATTCGGATTTGACGGATGGTTGAAGTAGGTGAGACCCGCTACCTGCTCCTCCGTAGCGGCCTGGAGCACGGGGCCAGAATAGTCAACCCACTCAGCAGGTTTGCCGAAAATCTCCGCTTCCCCCTGATGCCCGTGATGGTTGGTAATCGTCTCACCGCCAAAATGGGCTGAAATCGATTTGGCAGCGTTCCACTGGAGTAGAACACGCCCATCCACTTCAAAAGAAAAAACCGAATCGGGCAGAGGAATGACTTGGCAGCGGGGAATCATTGTCTTTTCTGGGATCGTGAGGCAAAAGTTGGTTGTTACTGTTATTCAGTTATGGGTTGCCAATGGCCATGCATGGCGCAGTTGCCTTTGAGTACATCGGTAATTGGTTGAGTATCGCTGCCGTTAGCTCGAGCCACATAAAGCTGCATGACGCCGCTGCGGCCGGAGCCGAAGAGCAACCAAACTCCATCCGGTGATGTTCTTCCATCGTATCAGGAGCCGCGATTGTTTTGGAGGCAGCGCAAACGCGCCGCAAAAAAAGAAACGGCCAAAGCGTCCAGCCGATGGACGCTTGCCGCATGAATGATAGGTTTCTGAGAAGACCTAGCGAATGATCTCGAACTCTTTGAACTCGCGTTTGATTCCTGCGGAGATTCCGTAGTTTTCCAAAGTATCTACACCAGCTCCACCTTCAAATACGGCGTCTTCAGCAGCGCGTACACGGGTGGCGATCAAGCGGTCATTGCCTTCATCCAGGCTAACCGTGATTGACTTGCCGCTCGTTACGTCGGTCATCCGCACGACATCGTTGCCAGCCCCAGTAAAGATGCCGAGGTCTTCAACGGTCGAAACTCGGTTCAAAGTGACTTGGTCCACGCCGACCGCACCGTTGGCATCCGTGTTGATTGAAAGTTGGAACGCAGCCACGTCGGTCAAGGTGACCCGATCCGAACCCCCTTTGGTTTCGAGCTTCAAGTCCAGCCCGACCCTGGTCCCCACGATTGAGACGATGTCATTGGCTTCGTCGCCGATGATCGACATCACTTTGTCCACGGAAGCATTGCTGACCGAAGCGTTTAGGACACCCAGACCACCATCGATCGAGAGATCTTCGCGAACGGTGATTCCGGCGAGTTGCACGACGTCATTGCCTTCGCTGCCCATGACAGCCATGTTGGCGCCAATGGTGCTAGGAGCCGCGGCAGGAGCGGTTAGTCGATCGTTCCCGGCTCCCAAATCCACGAACAAGTCATTCGCCACCTGCAGGGATCGCAGCGTAACCGTATCGTTACCACCCTCCATGCGGACTTCCATGGCGTTAAGTTGGACGCGCGGGTAGCGGACCGAGGGGAGGCCATTGATTAGCGTGCCATTCTGACCAGCGATGACGATATCGCCTGTGACCGTACGGGTGATGGCAATTTGATTGTCGAAGTTATCGCCTTCTACCTTGAGCAGGCTACCTTCCAATGCGGCCACCACATCGCCCGCCATGAGTTGTCGTTGCTCCAGCGACTCGAAATTAATCTTGCGCCCTAAGTTTGCTCTTCTGTTCATGATTCGTTCCCGATTTTTACCCGATTTGGATTGGCATCGCTGCAATTTCCCGATGAACTGCAGAATCGATGTATCTGGTAAAGGTCGAAACCTCTGTTGAGTCCGCCATGGAACGAATGAATAATTTTTGCGTTGTTAGCGACCGAGAGGCTTACTTCGCACTCAACTCGATACTCGTAATCTCAAGTCCTGCGTCATCTGCGATCGTCAGCGCGTAAACGTCGGTCAATTCCAAGCCTTCGGGGCTTGAAGCCAAGTGGGGATGTAAGGGCCGGAAGTCGGATAAGGGAAATTCAACTTCCCAGTATTCTCCCGATTGGACCAGCGAGCTTGCGGGGACGTCGATCTCGAACTTGCCAGCAAATACGCTATGCATCTTTTGCACGCTGAAACCCAATCGCACCGTTTGTGGACGTTGCGTGCGTCCGCGAAATCGAAGCTTTGAATCTGCATGCAACAAAACCGGTTGTTCACTGCAGCGCCAAGCGGCGATGGCTATGGCGTAGAGCATTACCGGCTCGTGCTCAGGCACTGGCCAGAGCAAAGGGGCAGCCCCCAGACGCGTTCGTTCGTTGTCCGTTGCAGGCAACCAGTTGCCGAGCAAGACTTCCGTTCCTTTCATCTGTTGGCTAGTCCATTGACTGACGGGGACTGGCTGCGGAACGGCCAGTAGCTTCCCTTTGTCGCCCAGCGAAACGTAGGTTTGGAAGCCGGCTTTTGTTTCCACGGTCGTTGCATCTAGTTTTCGTGTTACCTCAGCGCTACCCTGCCCCACTCTCACAATCGATTCCGAAGACGATGTCTGGATATTGAGCATGCTATCGTGGAACTGGACATCGAATACAGGGGTGGAAACGATCACACGTGGGCCCAGGGAGCGAGGTGTGGGACTGAACCACAGGCTCCCCTCCATCAGTTCAAAGCGGAGTTCGGACGCATCGGAGTGTTGCACTCGGATCGCGGAATGTCCAGCGATGGTAAGCGTTGCTCCGCGGGTCACTTCCAATGTGATCCAGGCATCGCAGGAACGCGATTCGATCAGATCACCAGCGACCAAGCTCATCCCACGCTGCAGGACGGCTTCCGTGCGTCCCGTTGAGCAAAAGTAGTGAGTCACTCCGGTGACCTCGCGTACTTCCGCAATCGGCGGCTTGGCTTGATTGGCTAGTGCGAGATAACTGATCGCACCCAGTGCCGCGGCGCATGCAGCCAGCGACCACTGCCAGAATCGAGTGAAGTCTCGCCTGGCGGATTCAGATCGCTCCGTCCATGGGTCGGCTGGGCCATGCGACCAACTTTCCCGAGCCGTGGCGGTTCGCTCCAAGTCCGCGACCATGACTGCCAGTTCAGCCGACTCCATCAGCAACTCGCGGGCGGCGGCATCTTGGGCAAGGAATTGCCCCAGTTGCGCGGACTCCTCGGCAGACAGGCGACCATCCAGATAGCGTATCACCAGTTCTTGGGTTTCCGGGGTGAGGTTCATTCCGTACTTAAACCTCCTGGAATGTTCGCGGCTAGTTTGTTTTCAACGCACTGTTTGAGACTCATGTGCAAACGCGACAATCGTTTGTAGACAGCGGCCAAGCTGAGGTTTAGCTGCTTCGCTACGGTATCGCAATCCAAATCATGGCCATAGCGGAGTTGCAGAAGCTTTCGCGATTCAGCCGTTGTGGCGTCGAGGCAATTTTGCAGCGCTTCGAGCTTTTCCCCGCTTGGGGCTGAGGGGTTGGTCTGCCACTGCTGCTCCAATTGTTGTAACAGGTGGCCGTCGAGCACATGGACTTCACGTCGATGGCGGGCCACCCAGTCAAGCCCTTCGCGTCGAGCAGTGATGAAGGCCCAGGACAGCACTGCGCTCTCGGACTCAAACGAAACGTCGCGAGTCATCGCCTTGACGACGACATTCTGGAAAATGTCTTCCGACGCATGCGTATTCCGGACGATGATCCAAGCCGCAGCGGAAATTCGAGTTCGCCAGTGCATCAATGTTTGCAAGACCATTTGCTCAGTGAGAAGCATTCGCGCCGAACTCCTTGAAGTTGTGCCCTGCTTATGCTGGAGACCAAAACAATAATAGAACGATTGAAGGTTGAGGTTACTGACCGTATTTTGCATATTTTCCGCAATATTTTCCGATCCTAATTACTGCGGCTTGCGGTTGGTCCGAGCAATGGCTCCTCCTCAATTTTTTTCCACAATGATTGTCAGGATTCCATTGTCCCAATCGTTTAATTAATGTGCAGTGGTCACTGCTACTGTTCACAGCGGTCTGGCAGCCCAGGCTGGCGACCACTGTGGTTCAAATGACGATTCCCGTTTGCCGAGCCGGTTAACGGAATCGCCTCCGCCGATAACTCAAGCCTACCGGAACGCCATGAACTCTCCAACCAAGTCAGTCTCGAGCGCGTGGCGTCGTCTGCTCATCCCGCTGGTGGTCGTGGCGGGGACCGCTATTGCTCTGGGGGCCTACATGCCAGATTGGATTTCAAGTTCACCGCAAACCAAGCACCTAACGCACACCGTGACGCGCGGCAGTCTGGTTGTGACTGTCACTGAGAATGGTGCGGTGGAAAGCTCAAATAACAAAGAGATCAAGTGTTTGGTTAAAGGGGGGAGCACGGTTCTGTGGGTGATCGAAACTGGAACATTCGTTCAGCCCGGCGATGAACTCGTCAGACTGGACCAGTCGCAGATCGAAGACAACATTCTGCAGCAGAAGATCGTCTATGAAAATGCACTTGCCAACAAGATCACTGCCGAGAGTGATGTGGCCGTCGCGAGAACCAGCATCACGGAGTACATCGAGGGGACGTTCAGCGGGGAGAAAAGTTTGGCTGAAAAGGAGATCTTTGAAGCCGAGCAGGCGTTACGAAGAGCAGAACTATCTTTGGAATCGGCTCAGCGTTTGACCGCCAAAGGTCTGCTCAAGGGCTTGCAAATGGAAGCCGAGCAACTGGCCGTTGAGTCGACCCGAAAGGACTTGGAGCTCAAGCAAAACCGACTGGACACACTCGAGAAATACAACAAAGTGAAAATGGTGCAGGAGTTGGAGAGCAACCTTCGCGCAGCAGAGGCCAGACTGGCCTCCTACGAAGCGTCGCTGGCGCTCGAAGAGGCGCGACTGCATCGCGAGAAAGAGCAACTTGAAAACTGCATCATTCGAGCTGATACGGGTGGCATCGTTATCTTTCCTTCGATGGCCGCGTGGAAGGACACTCCCGATATCGCCGAAGGTGCCACGGTCCGCGAACAACAGACGCTGTTGATGATCCCAGATGTTGCGTTGATGCAAGTCAAAGTGGGAATCCATGAATCCAAGGTGGATCGGCTCAAGGCGGGCATGAAGGCCAAAGTGCAGTTGCAGGAGTTGGTGCTGGAAGGCGAAGTGAGCGAGATTGCCGAGGTCACACGGCCAGCCGGTTGGTGGACAGGGAATCTCGTCAAGTACGATACGATCATCAAATTGCCGAGCCATCCAGGACTCAAGCCGGGCATGAGCGCGATCGTCGATATCGTGCTCGCCGATCACCAAGATGTACTGTCGGTTCCCGTGGCAGCGATTATCGAGGGGGCCGGCGGCAGTTTCTGCTGGGTTCAGACGGCTGACGGCGTCCGCAAGCGGTTGGTTCGAACCGGTGATACCAACGACCAGTTTACTGTGATCCACGATGGCTTAGCCGAAGGCGACAGCGTGATTCTAAACCCGCTGGCCTACATCGACGAAGCGCAGGAGATCGGCATGGCTCAGGAAAGTAGCTCCGACATACCAATGGACGACAATAATGTCCGCTCGACGGAAGTGGAGAACGTTTCTAGCTCTAGCGAAACCAAGAGCTAAACCACGATGCTGGCCGCCTTTGTGCAAACATTGAAGATCGGGCTGAAGAGCTTGATGCTGCAGAAAATGCGGTCGGCATTGGCTGCCTTGGGGATATTCATTGGCACGACGACCGTCATCTGGTTGGTCGCGATGGGAGAAGGGGTAAGCTACCAAGCCCAGCAACAAATCCTTGAGCTTGGGGCAAACAACATCATCATCCGCAGTATTGAACCCAAGAACGTCGGGAATAGCGACCAAGACCGAGTGAAAAGTTATGGCTTGTTGCGAGCCGACTATCAGCGGTTTCTGTCAAACATCCCCGGCATCGCCCGGTCGGTACCGATGCGCGAGCTGCAACGCGAGTTTGCCTACAAGGGGCGGCTCCTTAACGCAAATCTGGTTGGCTGCACTCCGGAGTACAAGGAACTGAATCGACTGGCGATTGCCCGTGGTCGCTGGTTTGGAGAAGGCGATAATGGGGAAAACGTGATCGTCCTGGGGGCTGGTACGGCCAAGCGATTGTTTCCTCAGGAGAATCCCATTGGTCAGAAGATTCGAGTAGAAAGCGACGTCTACACAGTCATTGGGCAAGCCAAGCAGCGTGATCCGTCTGCAGCGATTGGCGGTAGCTTGGAAGCCCGCGATTACAGCTTCGACGCCTACATTCCGTTGGACACATTCCGTCAACGGGTGGGGGATCAAATCATGACTCGGGTCGGCGAAGGTTTCAATTTTAAGGGGGAGATTGTCGAACTGACCCAGGTCACATTGACGCTGAGCGATATCGAGATGATTGACGAGACCGTGGCGATCCTCGAGCGGCTACTGAAGAAGTACCACGCTCAAGAAGACTACGCGGTCGTTGTACCGAAGGAGTTGTTGCGTCAAGCTGAACGAACCAAGTCGATGTTCAACGTCCTGCTGGTGATCATCGCCGGCATATCGTTGGTTGTTGGCGGCATCGGCATTATGAATATCATGTTAGCCACCGTTACCGAGCGAACTCGAGAAATTGGAATTCGACGTGCGTTGGGTGCCAAGCGCTCGCACATCGTGCAACAGTTTTTGGTCGAGACGATCGTAATCACTGCCAGTGGCGGGTTGATGGGAGTCATCGTAGGCTTACTCTGTGGCCCCATTTTTTCTGTGTCGCGATGGGTGATTGGTAAAGTCAATCCCGATCTACTGCCACCGACGATACTCAGCCTGGAGCCACGCATCGCGATCTGGTCAGTCCTTCTATCCGCAGGCATATCATTGGCTGCTGGACTGGTGTTTGGACTCTACCCGGCTCGTCGCGCCGCCATGATGAGTCCAATCGAGGCGTTGAGACACGAATAGCTTACGCGCCGGATAGACATCTTTCTGAGTCGGCTGATGTGAGCAGTCGCGAAGTGCTAGTGCTGCGTCAACATCTAATTTTTAATGTTGACGCAGCACTAGTTGGAGTCAATTTGATTTGTTCTTCAAGTAGTTACGAATCCACTCGAAGTCTTGCATATCCAGAGCCGGATCAGGCATAATAGAATAGTCAACGTCGTTCCCGTACCGCCCATTTTCGTAGGCGGAGTTGAGCAACGATTGAAGCGGCAACTGGACGTCTTTGTCTGTCTCACGGAGTGGGATTCGAATGGTGGGTAGCGGTGTACGGAAAGTGGCGCGATAGATTTGAGCATCCTCCGGTGAGGTCGCTCGCACGACGCTGATGCGATATGGTCCCTGCATGTGCGGTGGGTAGCCGTCCTTTTGCGCCGCCATGACCCAGCCGCCAGATCGCAATAAATCGACTTCGACCAGATTGACGCCGGCCGCAATCAGCTCGTTCTGTTTTGCAAAGTATTGTTGGCGACCTTTTTCGGTAGCTTTATTGGCCAAGCTAACAAACTCAATCGCCGTCACAACTCGTCTATTGGATTTGATATCGACAATCTTGATATACCGCAGCGTCTGGGGCGGAGTGCGCCGTCGGATGATCACAGACTCCGTCGAAAGAAAATCTTCCGTAGCAACAGCAATAGACGATGAGGACATGCCAGGTTGCTCAATGATTTGCACATCAGGCGCGACCCGCCGCGAAGTCTGTGCTTCCTCTTCCGGTTCGAACACTGAAAGATACTCCTCAACACGAGCCTGCAAGTCGCCAGGCAACTGCCGTTGGATTATATCTCTGGCATATGTCGTTAGCGATGTATGAATATCGCCCCAATAGGTTTCAAGCCACGGATTCATCCCTGGCAACGGGTTGGTTGCAAATCGCATCGTTTAAGGCTCTGGTCCTTTTGATTCTGACACGCAATGGAGGTCGGCGGACACTACACTTCTCGGCTTCGCGATATATGGGTCGTTGCTGTCGCCAACGCCACATCGTTTGTGATTGGCGAAGCATGGTGGCAGTGGACATGCTAAATTGCGCGTTGCTGACCGGTGCCCTGTCACTTCACATTCAGATCGTCGCAGACTTTTTCGTAACTTTGCTCCAGGTCGAACGTCAACACCTGCTGTGGGGACAACCAGATCGGGATGGGAGGTAGCGTCTGCCCGATACTCAGCCGATTCGCCCATGACTCCAGTCGGGCTTTCCGCGTGCCGATCACCCAGCGGGAGGATGCGGTGTAAAGCGAGGGACGGTCGGCCATACTGGGGTCAGCATGACCCAAAAACTGCATCAGCTCGACATACAGGTTGGCTTGCCGGACGGTGACGATATCCACAATCGTGACTGCCACACCCTGTTGCAGCAAGGCCGCACACTTGGCCACGAATTTCCGTCGGCTCTCCTCGCGATCCTTGTTGGCGGGGCTGACGATTTCAATGATGGCAACTAACGTCCGCTCGCGTTCGACATCGTAGATCTTTACTTCGTATTCCGCTTCGTCTGGGATCTCGGTTTCGACCGCGACGGTTGGCTCGGCTTCTCTCCAGGTCATTGACTGCGGATCGCCGGGCCCGGAAGCGTTTGAACCATGCGAGGCGGATGAATCGAGTTCAAAACTACCGATATCGACTTCGAAATACGGGCCGACATGCACCCGCGGCGCCGAAATGTATCCCGGTGGCAGTTGCGTTTTCAACTGCTGAACGATGACCATCGGCCAGCCACCATGAATGGCTTCCCAGGATTCCTGACGGCTCACGGGCGGATGAAAATGATCGCGTAACGGCATGGAATCGCCCTCCAGCTTGTATCTTAGCACAACCTCCGCAGCAGGTCACGCAGCGTCACTTTTTCACTTTTTGGCATCGGGGCCAGTTCTGACAACTGCCCCTCCTTCAAACGAAAACTTAAAGTAGACTCCTCCGAGTTCGAGATGTGGTCCACTTTCAGGCAATGAAAGATAATCTGGTGATATCATCGCGATTTTTCGAAGTTGATGGCCAAGCGATTGGAAAGACTCTTGCGAGCCTTGTAGTCAATATCAACGCGTTGCTAGTTCGGTAGCACTCACCTTTCGAGAAACCCACGTATGATGGACGACCTTTCTACAATAGCAGTTTCTCGACTGTAGGCGACCGATTACGAATTGCAGTCCTAGCTGTTTTCAAGGTCTACGATGAAGCCCGATAAGGTGCTGGCTATTGGTACTCTGAATCTTTGTAGGTTCAACGATTAACAACGTGTCCAAGCATAGAACTGTTGCAGGTTTTTCGGGATCCACAAGGACGGTCACAGGCTCTCCAGAACTCTTCAGTTCGAGAGCCCTTCCGACATTAAGATACAGCGGCATGACTGTCGACACTGTCGATTGTCCAGTCTGGTAGTCGATGTGAACGTGATATTGCTGCGCACCATTGACTTCGGCGCCTGTCCGCTTAACGTCCCTGAGCACTCCGCATGTCGAAACTCCGTGGCTCAGCAGCCGAAGTCGACCTCTCCGATACCACACCGTAGCGAATGCCATTCCTCCTCCCGCTAGCGAGAATGAGGTACCTACTAAAGCCAACACCATTCTCATTTCGCCTTTGGTGTAAGCCGCCAGCGGAAGCAGTACCGTAAGCCCAATAATGCAGAAGAAAACTCCTAAAATAACCAACATCAGGTTGAGGCCGACTACTTGAGCTCGGAGCCCGCTAGGAATATGTTGCCGGGGAATCGATTGCTTGAGAAAAAGGGAAAGTTCTTCGGCAGTGACTTGCAGCTTCTTTAAATGTCGCAGCATCGCGGCCGCTCCAAAACCTCTGTAGGTTTCGAGGCTGGCAATCATATCGCTCATTTCAACCTTCCGCGACGACTCGGCGTTGTAGTCGAGCTTCTCCAGTGCACGTTGGAATTCCGCGAGTAAGACCAAAGCTTGGTCGATAAATTCATGAAGATTGAGCGATTCACAGACGAATCGATCCTGGAACAGTGCAATCCATTCACGCCCCCCTCTTGCGCTCCATCGGGCTTGCGCTTCGAAGCTGCTGCGAAGTTCTTTTGTAAACAGCCCCCGCACCGCAGCTTCTTTCCATCCGAATAAATGGTATCGCCGTGAAAACTCAGGCGAGTCACTAAAGCTGATGTCGCGCATGCCAACGAGTCTCTGCACCCAGCCTGCCAGGCCGCTCAGCTTGGGCGAGACGGTGAACTCTGGCAAATCAAACCGATGGTCATGCACCACAACCGCGGTCTGTTCAACCGACGTCAGCGAGCCAGACTCGCCCGCTTTGGTATAACGCATGACGGCAACATACATGACTCCTTCCGCAAGAGGTTGCTCACGCACGAGCTCGGCGCGGACATTCTCTGCGAAAAGTAGCGAAAGCGAGTCTTCAAGTGCCGAATGGCTGCTCATAGGGTTCTCTCTCATGTAAGACATGGAGTTCTTCCGGGAGGTGTGACAAGTAACTTACTAGTTAGCTAAGCCCAAGTTCTTGCTCCAATGATTCCCCAATAGAACAGATACAGCGACACCATGCCGGTGGCCGTTGAGACCAGCAGGGCATGCCACCAAATCCACCTGCGACATTCCCAGCGTCGCGACAAGGTTACAAGCAAAAGACTGGCGATTGAGAGTCCAACAAAGATATAGGTCAGCAGCATGATGCTGACCGACCATAGCGTGGGATTTGCCAGCAGCGCAATGGGGTCCTCCAAGCACACAAAGACGATGACCAGGAAGCTCAAAAAACTGAGCACGGTGGCCGCTGGCAGGAAGCGAATCAAAAGCTGCTTTCCATCATAGGTACGTCGGAACAACCCGAGCGGCAACCACACCATTGAAAGCAGCGACGAACTGAGCATCGCCAACGCACAAAAGCCGATGCAGGCAGTTTGTCCCCAAAACGCCCAGCTCGACATGCGGCGGAGGTTCTCATGGCGTCGATCCTCGGCGCTGGCCATGATGGTTTGCTCCTCATGATCTAGGAACAATATCGTCGTGCCCGGGTCGTCCTTGCGGCGGAAGCCACCTGCGATTTCAGTCGGCAGATACAGTTCTGACTTCCCAAATGGACCGCCAATCCGCAGCCCCTGGCTGGTCGACTGGATACGGGCGAGCATGAGGAGCCGATACAAAAACCGACTCGGCTCGACACGTAAAGTGTAAGGCTCGTAATAGCCTTCGAATTGAGACCACTGGTCAGGGTTCGCGCTGGCTGGAACCGCCGGGGAAGCTTGGGGCCACTCCCGCGACAGGTAGTTCTGTATGGTCTCTTCGATCCGCACTTGGGCCACGCCGTTTAAACTGTTCATCATGACGGCGTAACCCACTCCAAACTCAGGAGAATAGGCGTAACTCGCCAGAAACCCATCAACTGCCCCAGCGTGCCCATGCAAGCGATGGCCGCGCACGGCATAAGTAAAGTTAGCCAAGCCATAACCATCAAGGATTCCATGCTGGGCGGTGAGACACGTCTTCGGCGTTTCCATCCTCTCAACTGATTCCCGTGTCAGCAATTGTTGTCCGGCATAGCTCCCGCGGTTGAGCAGCATTTGCACCAGATGTCCAAGCTGCGTGGGCGTGCAGTTCAGGGCCCCCGAGGACCTATCGATCATGTGCTCGTACTCTCGAGCGGAAAGGCCGTCGGCTGCGTATCCCGTTGCAATGTGCTCCTCGACGTGATCGGTCAACAGAAAACTGGCCTCCGCCATATCGAGTGGCTGGAGCAATTCCGTTGACAAATATTCATCATAACGTTGACTACTGACCTTCTCGACCACAAAGCCTGCCAACGTAAAATTGTCGTTCGAATAGGAGAAGAATTCTCCGGGCCGCCAGCGTGCCTGGCGTCGCGCAGCGTTGTAACGGACGCTGTCGGTCATTGCGATTCCAGGAGCACGGATAACGTATTGGCTCAGCGGAATGTCATCGAGAGCCGACGTATGTTCTAACAGGTGCACTAATTTCACTGGCGCGACGTTGTCCCAGCGGTTGCCAATCTGTACTTCCGGAATCAGCGCGCTGAGTCGATCCTCGATCGTCAATTGGCCAGCTTCCTGGAGCTTGAGCAGGGCCAAGGCGGTAAAACTCTTCGAGATTGAGCCAGCTCGAAACATGGTCATCGTGGTTACAGGCCGCTTGGACTCGACGTCGGCCAGGCCAAGTCCTTCACTGAGGAGTACTCCGTCGCGGTTCACGATCGCCAAACTTACACCTGGCACTTTGTTTTCGTCGGCGATCTTGCGGATAGCTTCGAGTAATTCTGCGGGCGTTGTGGGTGTAGGGGCTTCATCGGCTGGCTCGTTAGCATGTAATTCAAGCGGAAAGTCAAATGCAGTGAAGCAAAACATGCCTAGCAGCAGATTCAGCAGCGAGACTCGACCCATCAACTTACGACTTCGCATGGCTATCTCTTTCAAATCTTCGTAAATAATCTTTGCGAACTATTTGCGACGCGTGTTATCGGCCCGCGATGGCTTGCAGCATGTCGCCGAGACTGAATTGCCGCTGTGTCTCCAGCCAGGCTGGCGCTTGCATCAGCAACAGGGGTACTGTGACGGCGACCATGATGGTCAAGACCACCAGCGTTGCAGCGGGTGCCAGTGGGCGGAATTCTTTAGCTGCCGCACCCGAGCGTTCCAGAATCTCAATCGTTTCCGAGGAGCTGTTGTTGCGCATCTTTCTTGCCAGGCGAGAACGCCGGAACGATTGTGATGTGCGAAAGGGGGCAATGGCTTGGAATGGGGTCGCAACGGCGAAAGTGTTTTTGGCAACCATGTTTTGAATTCCCAGTGGGTTAGAATCCAGATTTCGGGGCGGATAACGTCCGACATAGAGATATGCGACATCGGGATTCAAAACGTCTCAAGAATTTTCAGAATCTTTGATTTCGCCAAGATGGAGCTTCTGCATGGCATTCTTGAGCCAAGCTCTGGCGAATGCCCAGCGACGATCAGCGGTACTTGGGGAGATCTCCAACGAAACGGCAGCTTCATCGGTCGTCATGCCGGCAAAGTAGCGAAGTTTTACAAGAGCAACATGCTTGGGGTACTCTCGGCCAAATTGATCGAGCACTTCGTTGACCGCCAGAAGATCGTCGTCCTGTGTGGGCGGTACGATCTCGTCCAGAGCAACGTCTTCACGTTGGCGATCGCCACCGCGTTTGAGTGCTTTTCGGGCTCTTGCCTGATCGACGAGAATCCGCCGCATGGCCTCAGCGGCAGCAGCGAAAAAGTGAGCGTGGCTATCAAACTGCTGATTGGCGTTGAACTTCAGGAAGGCTTCGTGGACTAAAGCCGTCGCGTTGAGCGAGTGCCCCTGTCGCTCCCGCGCCAGCTTGGCTCCCGCTAGCTTCCGCAGTTCCGTGTAGACGACCGGCAAGATTTCTTCTGGCGTCACGATTCCTCCTTCGCCGCAGGCGCTGATGCGGATGGAAGGTCAGCTCTCAGCCGCCGGTACTCTTCCAGCTTTTCACTGTTGCCCGTGACCGTATAGAGTTCGATCAAGCGATCGAGCACATTAGCCACTTGACTGGTCTCACCTTGGGAAGCAAGTTGGTCTTGCCCCTGCAACTGCTCGTAGCAAGTGACCAGTTGCGTCTCAGCCTCGGTGTAGTTCTTGAGTTTCAGCAGGACCGTTCCCAGCTGTAGCCGAGTTTTTGCAGCGGCAGACAAATTTTGGTCATGTTCCAACTGCAACGCGAGAGCCTCTCTCAGATGAGGCTCTGCCTGTTCGGGCAATTGCTGTAGTGACAAGAAGTATCCCAATGCGTACTCGCACTTGGCCGTCAAGGACTTTGGCGCATCGGAAATCTTGTGAACTTGTGTTTGCACGTCGGTGGCAAGCGATACGGCGAGATCGGTTCGGCCACACTCATGTGCAACTTGTCCGAGCCTTTCCACATCCTCCAAAACTTCCATCGCCAGCGGCCAACCGCTGCTCTTATCGAGCATCGAGAACACTGATTGGGCGGTCAGTGGCCAACCCTTCGACATTCCTCGTTCGAGTGTTGCCTCGATCACTTGCAGCGAGTCCGCTAGCTGTTCCGTGCGCCTGTAGAACTCGGCTAGAGACGCGGCCGCTTTCAGGCTTTCCGGAGTATCACGTCCAGTCAGGAATGCTCGCTTGTTGATCTCTTGCTTCAGACCGGGAACAACCTGCTCTTGGGCCCAGCGATTCGCCTCGTCATTCCGATTTAGAACACGGTAGAGATTATAGATTTCCATGCGGGCTTTGGGAATTGTATTGGAGTTATACGGTGGCTGATACCTCTGGAACTTCACCATTTGGTGATAACCTTCCAGCAAGGGAGTTTCCGCTTCGTCGTACCGCTTGAGGGCTATGAGCGTATGTCCAGTGCTGGCACGAACGCGGCCCCAGGTAAAGGGATCGTCTTCTTTTGAGTTGGTTTTGAACCACAATTCGAAGGTGTTTTGAATTTGGACTAGGGCTTCTTCGTATCTTTCAAGCTTCATCAGGGCACTATAAATGGCTTCGGACGTCATCGCGTCGTAGGGTGGCATGGAAGCTGGAACGTTGTTCAGAAAGGTCTCTAAGGCCTTTTCGCCGTCTCCGCGTCGCATGTAATTCCAGCCTAGTAGATGCCGTGTTTGTCTGGTCTCAGGGTCGGCGGCCATGCCGTTGGCTTCCCAATAGGACAACACGCCCTCTTGAACTGCGATCGCTTCTTCGGTTCGACCTTCATCGCGGTAGGCTGTAGCCAGGAGCACAAGACCGAGTATGAAGTCGGGATTGTCCATCGGCATGTTGATCTCTTGCGAAAGCTTGTAGAGCGATTCCATCTCACGGACCGCTTCGTTCCTTTTGCCTTGTATCAGTAACAGGTAGGCCGATTCGAGCCGGGCGAGAATGGTCAGGGGGTCGTGTATACCCAATTCCCTTTCCGCATCCTTGACGATGTCCAGGTGGTAACCTTTTTGGAAATTCGGGTGATTCGCAGTAGCGTAGATGTAGGCCAGATAGATACGGGAGGTAAAGGTGTTGCGATGATACGGACCGAGCACACGTTTCATATCCTCGAGCGTCTCTTCAAGCTGTGAAATGCCCCGGTCGATATCGTATTCGGTTTGTATTCTCGCCAATCGTTCCCTGGCAGTGATTGCGGGGAGCGTACTAGTAGCATTGTTTGTTCGGAACAATTCGATGGCCCGCTCGAGAAATGCCTTGGACTTGCTGAAGTCTGCCGCTTTGAAACCGATGTCAAAGTAAGAAATCCCGATGGTCGCCAGCACTTCGGCTTGGACTAGCGGCATGCCTGGAAACTTGACTTCTAAGTTTTCTGCCGTCAACTTTTCGGCCGCGCGATCGAGCAACTCTTCGACGGTCGGGTTTGTTTTTACCTTGAACTCACCGCCTCCCAGCAAGCGAGATGCGGCCTGGTGCGAGGTGGAAGACTGGAGCAGCAGATCATTGCTGAGAAAATCGCGTATCGCTTGGGCGGATCGAGTCTCATGCTCAGCTCGTTGTTGTTCCTGTCGAGCGATTTCCTGTTGCTCAAGTGCCTCCCGGCGGGCCTGTATGGCTTCGGCTCGCTCAAGATTCGCTTGCACGGCTTGGCGTCGCGCCTCGAACAGGCCGTAGCTGGTGCCTGCGATGCCTGCCAAGAGCAACATCAAGACAAGGCCAGCACCGGCGACTTGTCCCTTGTAGCGGCGAACAAATTTCTTCATGCGATAGCTTGTGCTTGGCGGACGGGCTTCGACCAGCTCGTCTGCAAGATAGCGTTGGATGTCGCGGGCCAGGCCATTGGCCGTATCGTAGCGACGGGCGCGGTCTTTCTCCAACGCCTTCAGCAGTACCCAGTCCAATTCACCTTTCATCAACGCCGAGAGTTTTTTCGGCTCCGTTCCACGGTTCGCAGCGATGCTCGGGAGCGTATTGATGGTGGACAATTTGACACTGGGGCGCGGGGCCTCAACTTCCCTAACGAGCCTCAAGACTTCCAATATCGCAGCCTTGCCAAGGCTGTTGCGATCCAGCGGGGTGGATCCGGTCAGCAATTCATACAATAGTACCCCCAGAGAATAGATGTCGCTCCGGGTGTCCACGTCCAGGTTATTCAAACTCGCCTGCTCAGGAGACATGTACTCTGGCGTCCCCACGACGGAGCCAAAGCCGGTCATGAGTGTCTTGTCCGTCAGTGTCTGCCCCGCTGCCTTGGCTACGCCGAAGTCAATCACCTTGGGCACGGGGTGGTCGTCATAGAGGGCCACCAATACGTTGCTTGGTTTAATGTCACGATGGATGATCCCCTTTTGATGGGCGTGTTGAATCGAAAGACAGACGGGGATAAAGAGCTCCAATCGCTGCCGGGGAGTTAGGTGCCGTTCATCGCAGTATTGCGTGATCGGTACACCCTTCACCAACTCCATCACAAAGTAGGGACGACCAAATTGCGTGGTCCCGGCATCGAGCACCTTGGCAATGTTTGGGTGATCCATCAGAGCCAGAGCCTGCCGTTCGGCTTCAAACCGGGCCAGGACGGCTTTCGAGTCCATGCCGGCCTTGATGAGTTTCACCGCCACACGGCGTTTCACCGGCTCGCTTTGCAGGGCAACCCACACCTCCCCCATGCCCCCTTCCCCGATCCTCTCCATTAGTTTGTAGGGTCCGATCTGCTCCCCCACTTCCGCCAAGGGTTGAGTGTCTTGATCCACGGTTGGCATCGCTTTGAATTCTTGGACTGGTTGATCGAGTACGTTGGTGCCTTCGGAAGCTTGCAGCAGTTCCAGGACGCGCTGTTGCTGCTGAAGGTCGAGTGCGTGCTTTTCCAGGTAGGCTGCACGTTCGTCACTTGACTCTAACGCAAGAGCTTCCGCAAACAATGTTTCATCCGTCATGGTTGGTCCCTCGGAGACAAGATTAAACGCCACGAACAACAATGCGAAATCGGGACGTTAAAAGCACCAAAGTTATGTTTGATCTTGCAGAAACAGTGACTTGGTGATTGTCATTCATGAGTTTTCCGAGAATTTGGCGTGAGGCGCGCCCGTCCATAAGCTCGCTTATCAACGGGAGCCGCTACACTAATTTTCGGAGAATTCAGGAATGTCCAATATTGCCAAGCATATTGAAACATTATTTGCTGCCGCTGCAGAATTGTCAGGCGAGCCTCGCCAGGCGTTCCTCGACCGGGAAAGCGCTGGTCAAGATACACTTCGTCGCCAGTTGGATGGCCTGCTGCAGGCCCACGACCAAATGAATCATCTGCTGGACCAGCCCCTTGTTGGTTTCCCTGGTACGGAGGAAACCTGCCAAATGGACAAACAGGCTGCCGGTACGCTCATCGCCGGGCGTTACAAACTGTTGGAGCAGATCGGGGATGGGGGCATGGGCACCGTGTGGATGGCCGAGCAGAAGGAGCCGGTCAAGCGGCTCGTCGCGGTCAAGCTGATCAAGGCCGGCATGGACTCCAAAGCGGTGCTAGCTCGTTTCGAAGCGGAGCGGCAGGCACTGGCACTGATGGACCACCCGAACATTGCCAAGGTCCACGACGCTGGTACCGACGACCAGGGACGACCCTACTTTGCGATGGAATTGGTCAAGGGTTTGCCGCTGACCGAGTATTGCGATGCACGCAAACTATCGGTCAACGAGCGTCTCGACCTGTTCATACAGATCTGTTCGGCAGTCCAGCACGCACATCAGAAAGCGATTATCCATCGGGACCTCAAGCCAGCCAACGTGTTGGTAACGGAGCACGACGGCAAGCCGGTTCCGAAAGTCATCGACTTCGGACTGGCCAAGGCACTCAACTCATCGCAGATGCTCACCGATCGTACCCTCCACACCGCTTACGGTACGGTCGTCGGCACACCGCTCTACATGGCTCCTGAGCAGGTCGGCATCAATGCCTTGGATGTCGACACGCGATCGGACGTTTATGCATTGGGCGTACTGCTCTACGAACTGCTCACCGGCACGACTCCACTGGAAAAAGCCCGGTTCAAAGAGGCTGCGTGGGAGGAAATGAAGCGACTGATACGCGAAGAGGAGCCGCCGCGGCCCAGCACGCGACTATCCGCAGACAAGACTTTGGCCAGCTTGGCGGCCAGCCGACAAGTGGAGGCCGCAAAGTTGCCCGGCCTGGTCCGTGGGGAACTCGATTGGATTGTGATGAAGGCGCTCGAAAAGGATCGCTCACGGCGCTACGACACAGCCAACGGGCTCGCGCGAGATGTGCAGCGTTATTTGAAGGGGGACACGGTTGAGGCTTGCCCGCCGAGCGTCGGTTATCGGTTGCGGAAAGCGTACCGACGGAACAAGCCAGCGGTGTGGATTGCCACCGCGTTTGTCGGGCTGATCACTGCAGCTGCGATCATGGGGGTGACCTTGGCGGTGCGGGCGGAAAAGGCTCGGCGGGGTGAAGTGGCTGAGCGCCAAAAGGCTGAGGAGCGGGAAGCTGAGGCGAACGAGCAACGGATGCTTGCCAGAAAGGAACAACAACGGGCCGAACAGGAAAAACAGCGGGCCGAGGAGGAGAAGCGGGCCTCGGAGGCGGTGCGAAGCTTCCTGCAAGACGATCTGCTTCGGCAGGCCGACATGCTCAAACAGGCAGACACACTTTCTCGAACGGGCGGTGATTTTGACATCAAGTCGAACCCGACAATTAACGAGTTGCTCGACCGGGCAGCGGTTCACCTGACTCCAGAGCGGATCGACGTCAAGTTCCCAAACTTGCCGTTCGTTCAGGCCGAGGTTTTGCACGCTGTCTCCAACGCTTATTCGGGCATCGGACAAGGCACAAAGGCTCTGGCCCTGATCGACCGCGCCGTGCCACTGTATCAAACTTCGCGCGGACCGACTGACCGCGCGACTTTGGCCAGCCGAGCTTCGCAGGCTTTGATACATCGCGTCTTTGGCCAAGCAGAGGAAGGAGCACGGATGCTGGCTGCCGTCGCCGCCGATTGCCGCCGAGAGTTTGGCCCCCGCGATCGAGTCGGCTTCGATGCGAGCATCTGGCATGGTCGAGCGCTGATTGTCGACGGATATCCAGCGGAAGCCATCCTACATTTACACAAGCTAAAGGCGGAAGGTATTGATTACTTCGGTGCAGACGATAATCTCACGATTTTGGCTGCCGGTCACCTAGCGATGGCGTATCGGCTCGCCGGACGTATTCCCGAGGCTATTGCTGAGATGGAGGACCTATTGGCGGTAGCGCGGGCCGCGAAATTCCGTCCCGATCACCCGATGTTCGACGCGGGGTTTGGTGAATTGGCTGAGGCTTACAAAGCCAGCGGCCGCTCGGATAAGGCCATCGAAGTGTGGCGGCAATTTCTCGCTGCTTGGGAAGAGCGGGGTGAACCTTACCGCGAGAGCACTTGGATTGCGCGACACGAAGTAGCTTGGGTGTATGCAGGCACTGGTGCTACCGAGGAGGCGGCCAGACTGTTCGAAGAGAATTTGCAGGCCGCCAAGGAGCCAGAGAATGCCCTGAAATCCCTCAACGGCGCGCAGCAAATGATGACGAGACTTGGTCGGCATGACGCTGCTCTGGAATTCGCTCGGAAAGGTCTGACGACCATACTCGCCGGACAACCACCCAACTTTAGGAGTTGGTATACCGGCATGGCCCGTCGCTATGTGGGTGAACTGTTATACAAGCGGAAAGAGTATGTGGAGGCGGAACCGTTGCTGCTTGCCGCTGTCAGCGACCTGACTGACTTTTATGGCGACCGCCCGCACTGGGACCAAGGCAACTGTCTGGCCGGTGCGCATCGAGCGTTAGTGTCGCTGTACAAATCTACAAACCGGCCGGAGGAGGCCAACCGCTTAGTCGCCGAACGTCGCGAGTTGCTCGATGCGTTGGCGCAGAAGGAGCTAGCAGCGGGCAATTTCACATCCGCAACGTTATCGCAATTGCGAGACACGGTCCTTGCTGAAGTCAATGCGGAGCGGCATGACAAAGCTCTGAGTCTTTGGCGAGAGATTGAAGCAAAAATCAATCCTGCGGACAGGCCAACCGAAGACACTTGGCTGAACCTGAGCGGCGCTGTATTGAACGTCTATGAAGGGAAGATGCAGTTCGATTTGATGAAACCGTGGGCGGAACTCCGCATCCCCACGCTAGAGCACAATCTCGACGCACTGCGAAAGACAGATCCCCTGGAAGTCCCCCTGTTGCGGGCGACAAACCGTCTTGCGTTCAGCTACCTGTATGCAGCTCGAAACGACGATGTGGTCCGTCTGGGTGAAGAGACTATCGCTCGGCAGAAGGCTAACGGCTGGCGATCGGACAACGATGCTGTCGTCTCGTATGGCAGCATGATCAAGGCAATAACGCTGGCTGGTCGGCCGGATCTGGCTGCGGAAATGAGTTCGGCCGTGCTTGCTGAAGTCCAAAAATCAAACCCGATCCCGGCCGTATTGGCCAACGCAACCTTCAGCCTAGGCTTCGCGGGCCTGAATGCCGGCTCGCACATGGAGGCTGAAGTTCACCTACGTGAAGCGGTTCGCCTCTATGAACAAGTGGCCGAGATCGACTGGACAATGGCCAAGTACCAAACCTGGCTCGGCTTTGCCCTGCTCGAACTAAAGAATTACGCCGAAGCAGAGTCAGTTTTGAAAAGAGCTTACTCAGTCTGGGAACTGGAGCTGGCCACGGCTCCCGCGTGGGAGAAGCATCACCCACTGCTCATCGCTGGCCGACTGGCAACTTTGTACGAGGCCCTAAACCAGCCCGATGAGGCGGCAACATGGAAAATGCTGAGCGAGCCCAAATGACTACTATGACGATACTCCTGGAAGCGGCTAATCGCGGCGACCAACAGGCTGCCGCTGAATTGCTGCCGTTGGTCTATCAAGAGCTGCGGCGATTGGCGGCCGCCAAGATGGCTCGCGAGAAGCCGGGGCAAACGCTCGATGCCACAGGGCTAGTTCACGAAGCCTATCTGAAACTGGTCGGGAACCGAGGATTCAGTGACCGTCAACACTTCTTCCGAGTCGCAGCCGAGGCGATGCGTCAAATCCTGGTCGACCGCGCTCGACGACGAAAACGCTTGCGGCACGGTGGCGATCGGGAGCGAGTGGACCTGTCCGAGGCGGCAAGTTTGGTCGACATGCCAGACGAGAACCTGCTCGCCCTGGATGAAGCCCTACAGCGATTCAGCGAAGTGGATCCACTGAAGGCGGAACTGGTCAAATTGCGGTACTTCGCCGGACTCACCGAACAAGATGCGGCCGAAACACTGGGCATTTCCAGAGCCACCGCCAGCCGCCACTGGGCGTTTGCTCGAGCCTGGTTAATTCAGGCGATGGATGCTCGATAGTATTTTTTTCCAATAGCGAATCAGACGTTCCGCCGGAGCAAGCCCCGATCAAGCCCCGGCGGCGTTGGGATGAAACCACATGGCACTAGGTGCAACGCGTTACAGAGGTTCGCTGAGAACAGTTCGGCAAGGACAGGGGAACGATTGGGGCCAATAATTGGGACAATCGTTCGACAATCTAGTTCCGATCGATATCTTCTACGGTGATCACCACTTCCATTGTGCCCTCGTCGGAAAACTTGAGCGTATCCGTCCGCCCGACAAAGCTACTCGACCATCGCCCGTTTGCAGCTTGCGTTCGGTCAAAGGCCCGCAGGCTATAGCTGGCTGACGGGTCATTGACAAAAACGCGAAAACGACCTGCTCCATCAGTTGAAGTTCGCGTCTCATACGCCATCTTCCTTTGGCCAACTAATGACACGAATGCTTTGTCAACCGGTTGACCATCGGCCCGAACAACGCGACCTTCGATGACTTTAGTTTTTATTTCATCCCGTGAAACAACGCGAGCGCCTGCCAGTTCGCCCGATCTGTTGTGTTGCGATTGATCCACAACTGTATTGCCATTGACTCCATCAGAAGTGACCAACAATTCCGTGGCTTCATCGTTCTCCCAGCTCTTTTGTGGTTCAAAATTATCGGTGTAGCGTGGTTTTGTGGAGATACGAACTGCGCGGAGTAGCCCGCTGCCATAGCCCCATTGTTCCTTGTTACTTGACCGAGGTTCAGCACCAAGTACAAGCGGACGATCGCTCGTCAACGTTCCAGGGGGTGCGCACTCAACCTTGCCGACTACCTTTCCGTCGACGAAGAGTGCTTGAGTTCTTCCGTCGTAGACCAGCGCCACATGCATCCATTGATTGGGCATGATGTCCGGAATCACGATGGCTAAATTCTCGGGCGTTTCTTGGTTACTTTCCCAACCGCAGCCATCCCACAAGCCGGCGGCAGTCGACATCCAGATGCTATTCTCTGGTTCACCCGCGCTACCTTGGCTCAGAATGTAGCCACCCCAGTTTTGACACCAAACTTCAATGGTAAAGCCTTCCTGAAACTCGTTGAAGTTGATCATTGGTAGCCGTACAAAGTCGTCGAAGCCGTCGAAGAAAATACCCTTCTCCTGCGTTCGCCTCAATGCTGCCAGCCCAGGCGACTCTTTCAGGCCACCGACCACTAGACTGATCTCTTTTCCCTCGAGTGTAGATCGATAGATGGAGCCTTTGGTTTCGTCGATCCAGTAGAACTGGTTCGCAGGCACATCCAGGACGATTGCTTTGGGTTCCGTTAGTACTCCTTCTTCGATGAGAACTTCGCGGTTGGATCCGTCAAGGTCGCTACGAAGGATCTGCTTCGAGCCTCTATCGGTCCAGTACAGCTTACGATTCTGCTCATCGAGGGCGATGCCGTAGGGTTCCCGTAGACCGCTGATGATGGTGCGAAGGTCTGATCCGTCGAGGCGACAGCTCAGGATGCCTTTGGCCCGGTTGTCGGTCCAGTAAAGGCGACGATCTCGATTGTCTAGAGCGATACAGAGCGTGCTGCCGGCGCCAGCGGTGTAAACCTCGGATCGTGCAGTGCCATCATAGGCTACTTTGGTGATCGTCTGCTTGGCCTTGGAACCAAAATCGGTCAAGTAAACTTGTTGCGACCCCGAGTCGAGCACGACGCCACGCGGCGTTTTTAGGCCGCGGACCAACACTCGACGATTACCACCTTCCAGATCTGCACATTCCAAAGTGTCAGTGACACTATCAACCCAGAATATCTTGTTAGCCTCCGAGTCGATGGCAATTTGCTCTGGGTCACCCAGCCCATCCAGGACGGTTTGTATATCTTTGCCTTCAGCATTCGACCGCTGGATCGTCCCAGTGGCGGTGTCAGTGAAATAGAACGCTTCGATCGTGCTCTGTGCGGAGAGACACTTGCCCAAAAATGCTACGCTGAGAAAGGCAAGTGAGATTTTGCCGATGAACATCATATTAGTACTCCTGCAAAGTTGAAGAATCCGCCGCCAACCACTTGGCGAAAAGGAAGGTGCAGTTGGCTGATGCGTGTGAACCTAGCGCGTTCGCGAAGTAGGATTGGGCTGAGCCAATGAAGCAGGCGAGATCCAACTTTGGCGCCAATGTTGAATTGCGAACTGTGGCGTGTTGTGACAGTCGCAACCTAAAATTATTCAGGATTCGCCAAATCTTCACACAAAGGGCCTCATCTTTCGCTGGCCTTCTTTTGTCTGGTTGTTGGAATCATCGCGCTAGTGATTGCCGTACAGCGATCACCTACACTTCCCATCATGGTCGCCATGGTGATCACAGGACCGCCCGTGGGTCTTCTCGTAGCCATCGGTGTCGGGCTGAGCCAAGCAGGTGACGACGCAACATGTCGATTCGTAGAATCGACTCCTGTGATTTAGGTTATCTTGAGAACGAATGTCACCAGGCCTATTTTCTGGACCGCATTCCGTAATGACACCAAGGAAACTACGATGGCGGTTAAACACCGTTCGCAAAGTGCGGCCTGCAGTCTAGGTAGCCTCACAACAAGCGATATTCACTTCCTGATTCATACTCTGAGGCGGCATCCCATGAGGCAATTTTACCATTGGTTGGCGGCGGCGATCTTACTGAGCTTGGGCTGCTCTTCAATTCAAAGCATCGCGGCGGATGCGTGGTTGACTTATCCCGGAGGCGAAGGGCCAGGAAAGGGAAAACACATCGTCTTCATCGCGGCGGAAGAATCGTATCGGTCGGAATTGTCGATGCCGCTCATGGCCAGGATTCTCGCGCGGCATGGTTTTCAATGTACGGTTCTATTTGCGATCGATCCCAGCTCGGGAACAATAGACCCGCGAGTCAACAACCATATCCCGGGGCTCGAACAACTTGAGTCGGCCGATCTGTTGGTTGCCTTTATGCGTTGGCGGGAACTGCCTGATGAGCAGATGAAGCATATTGTGGATTACGCCGAGTCCGGACGGCCAATTATCGGTATTCGCAACGCCACCCATCCGTTTCGTTACGCGACGCGGCCCGACAGCCCGTTTGCTAAGTTTGATTCGGCCAGCCAGGAGCCAGTCGGTGGTTGGGGCAGGCTGGTGCTTGGCGAGACATGGGTCTCGCACTATGGAAAGAACCTAGTCGAGAGCACTCGCTGCGAGGTGATCAACTTTGCAGCCAGTCATCCGATCTTTCGTGGCGTCCATCGCAGTTTTTGGATCCCCGATGACGTCTACGGGATAAGTGAAAAACTGGAGGGGGACAGTGAACCGATGCTGCTGGGGCAGCCGCTGACGGGTTGGTCTACTGATGACCCGCCGGTAGCCGACAAGCCTGCGGTGCCCATCGCTTGGACAAAAAGTTACACGGGGGCGAGTGGCAAGCAGGCGCGGGTCTTCACGACCACTATGGGGCATGGCGATGCTTTCCAAGTTGAAGATTTTCGCCGCATGCTGGCCAATGCCTGCTACTGGTGTCTGGAGTTGGAAGACCGTATCGACGCGCGATCTGATGTAACTATGACGGGAGTCTACGAACCTGGGGCAGCGGGCGCGGGTGGTTTAAAGACAGGCGTCAAGCCGAATGATCCGTCGTTTCAGGCAACTGCCACAGATGTACTGACCGCCGATGTTTCGCTGACAGGCGCGGCGATGGACGATACCCAACCGGGTTGGCGATCACTCACCGCAGCCGACTTTGTCAAGGTCAACAGTGCCGACGATACCTGGAGTTGGCGGGATGGCAGCCTGCACTGCACGGGACAACCGGTGAGTGTCTTGCGGACCGAGAAGCAGTATCGCAACTTTGAGGTCGTGGTCGAATGGATGCATGAAAAGCCGGCGGGCAATAGTGGCGTGTTTGTCTGGACAACGCCGGAGTCGATCGAGAAGTTAACACAAGCGGGAACGCCGGGACTCCCTTCGGGGATCGAAGTGCAAGTGCTTGACCATAGCTTCACCACGATGATGAAAGCCAATGGACAAAACACCGATTGGTTTGGCACCAACGGCGACGTGTTCCCGGTAGGAGTGAAGATGACTCCCTTTCCACCTCTGTCGCCAGATGGCAGCCGCAGTTATCCACGTCGCCACTTGGCCAACGGGCATGGGCAATGGAATCAATACTACATCCGCGCGATCAATGGCGAAGTGCGGTTGTGGGTCAACGGCGAGGAGGTCTCGGGTGGCACCGGCTGCGATCCGGCACAGGGTTTTCTGTGTCTGGAAAGCGAAGGGTCGCCAATTCAATTCCGCAAGTTACGCATTCGAGAATTGCCCTGATGGTCGCCACGTAGCCGCGTCACTCCGAGACGCGAACACGTAGCCGCGTCTCTCCGAGACGTGGAGGGACGTGGAGGGACGCGAGTCTCGGAGAGACTCGCCTACGTGTTGGCAATACAAACGAAATTTCTGACACCCCAGGCACACACTTTGATTCACGGTGCAAACATCATGCTTTCGATTCGCTATCGCGTTGTTTTGACAGGCAGCTTGATTGTACTGTTATTGGCATATGCGGCTGATCGCACCTTATGGAATAACCGCCAACATTCCCAACTCAGATATGACCGACAAACGGTAGCGATGCCGTTGACCGCTGTTCATCAGCCCATGTTGGCGGCGCGAGAAGTCGAGAAAGAACTGCGAGTTGGCATGGCCGAATCGGACATCACGCCTCCGGTTGGTTTTCCTATGGCAGGTTATTACCACGAGCGACTCGCTGAAGGAACGATCGATCCGCTAAAGGCAAAGGCCATTGTCTTTCGCGAGGGTGAAACGACGGGTGCGCTGGTTGTCTGCGATCTGATCGGCATTGCTACCGATCTTTCTAAAGAAGTACGACGTCGAGCTGCCGAGAAGACCGGTATTCAACCGAACCACATCGTGATTGCCGCGACGCATTCCCATACGGCCCCCGATTACATGAAGGAGTTATGGTTGTATCTGGGGAAAGAGCCGCAGGAAGCGCTGCGGTCCGAGTACATTGAAAAGCTGATCAATGGTCCTGTCCATGCGATTGTTCGTGCGCTGGAAGAATCCGCCGACTTCACACTGGCTGCAGGGACCATCGTGCAAGAAACCCCAGTTGCCTTCAACCGTCGCTTCGTCATGCGCGACGGTAGCGTACAGACTTGGCAAGCGTTGTCGAATCCCGAGGTGGTTCGTCCGGCAGGCCCAATCGATCCTCGAATCGAGCTATTGGCTGTTCGGCATTCAAAGGACGGGGCGGTGCGTGGGGTACTGAGCAATTTTGCTTTGCATCTCGATACGGTGGGTGGAATGCGATGGAGCGCGGACTATCCCTACTTCATCAAGCAGACATTGCGCAAGAACTTTGGTGCCGAGGTGATTTCCATTTTTGGAACCGGTTGCTGTGGGGACATCAATCATGTCGATCCCTCGACCACGGAGCGCAACAAAGTCGATAAGATTGGAAATGCGATTGGCGATACCATCTGCCAGCAGTTTGCCAATGTGACGCCGCTCAAGGATACGCGTTTGAGCGTGCTATCGCAGGTCGTCGAATTGCCGCTTCAGGAGGTCACCGAGCAAGAGGTTCAGCGGGCGATTGAGTTGGTTGGTTTGGTAAAGCAGGGTGGAAGCGTCCAGTTCCTTGATCACGTTACGGCGTACAAGCAGTTGATGCTCGATCAATTTCTCCGCCGCGAGCCCTATGCTGAAACGTCGCAGCATATCACCTGGGGGCTGAGTCGCTCTTTGGCTGGTGTAGGCAAAACGTTGCCGGTCGAAGTGACAACGTTTACGGTGGGCGATGAGGTGGCGATTGTCTGTTTGCCTGGGGAAGTTTTTGTCGAGTTGGGGCTGGCCATCAAGCAAGCCTCGCCATTTCGCACCACGCTGGTTATTGAACTGGCCAATGCAGTGGAAACCATCTACGTTCCTCATCGTGCCGCTTATGCTGGAGGAAGTTATGAAGTTACCAACTCCGCTGTACAACCCGGTAGTGGCGAGATGTTGGTTGAGGCAGCCATTAAGCTCTTGCGGCAAGCGGCTGCGGAGAATCGTTGATTGCTGGCTAAGAACCGTGAGCCATACACGCTAGCGGGGGTTAGAAAGAGTTATTGGTTGTTTGTGCCGGTTTTTCCAAGATCGATATCGGACGAGCCGTCTGGTTGAGCTGCTACGAACCGGACGACGATCCAGGCTGGGAGTCTTGACGGGGGGAAATAGCTGGCTGAAACTGATCTTGTGCTATTTCCGATTACGCACGTAAACTGTTTACATCTGTCATCGGAAAAGGAGCAGCTCATGCAGTTATCAGACGCGGAATGGATCGTGATGAATCTCGTATGGGATTCGCAGCCGACGGAGGCAAGCGACGTGATCGCGGCATTGGGGTGCGACAATGGTTGGTCCGACGCGACCGTCAAAACCATGCTTCACCGGTTGGTGAAGAAGGGAGCTTTAACTACGGAGCAGATCGGCAAAAAGTATCGCTACACCGCCGCGGTACGCCGCAGTGCGTGTATTCGTAAGGCGAGCCGTTCGTTCGTGGATCGCGTTTTTGGCGGCGACGCTGCCCCAGCACTTCTGCATTTAGTCAAGACCGCGAAGCTCAGCGAAGATGATCTTAGCCAGCTTCGCGAACTGCTCGAATCCAAATCGAACTCCAAAACTACTCGGAACAGAGGATCAAAGGAATGATTGACCAAATTACTGAACAATGTGTCACGGTACTCTATTTCGTTTTTCTTGCCAGTTGGCGTGCGTTGCCCGTTTTCGTGGTTGTCGCTGTCCTGGCGTTTGTGCTTCGCAAACGAATGCCTGCACGCTACCTGTGTTGGCTCTGGTTGATCGTGATTGCAAGGTTGTTGCTGCCTTTCTCCGTCGGGTCAACGGTTGCGATCAGTTCCATCGCTGACAAGTCGGTACAAACACTCATTTCGGTCGAGAATGAAGTCGTGTTGGATTCAGGTGGATTTGATACATTCACTTTCGAAGATGACGAAGGAAAGTCCGTATGGGTTCCCCGTCTGCCACCCGATGCCACGCCAGAGGAACAGGCTGAGGCGAATGCCTATGTGGCAAAGATCACGGCGGAGGAAGTCGCTTTACTTGCGCCGTCCGCATCGGGGCAAGAATTCAATCAGGTGGACGAAGGGCATTCTTGGTTTGAAACGCTGGGCCCCGTGTTTGAGCTGATGGCTTACTCAGTTGTTCTTGGCTTACCAGCCATCGGCGTCGTGCTGCTACTTCGCCACTTCGTGTCACACGTTCGCTTCGCCTGGACATTGCGATCGCGTCCGCTCGTTACAGATCGAGCGACTGTCGATTGCATGCTGCGGGTTTGCGATGAGCTTGGCGTAGGAAAGCGGCCCATGCTGAGAGAGGTTCCGTCGCTGAATGCCCCGGCCATGTTCGGATTGTTTCGGCCCACTGTGTGCCTCCCAGACAAGTGGCGCGAAGAATTGACGACCGAACAACTCGAATGGGTGTTTCGTCACGAGGTCGCTCACGTTAAGGGTCGCGACGGTGTGTGGCTTTCACTGGCAACCATATCGAAAGCGATTCACTGGTTCAATCCGCTGTCCTGGATCGCAGTGTCCAAACTGCAACACAGCATGGAACGAGCCGCCGATGAAATTGCGACGCTGCATTTGAATGAGACGCAGGTCTGTGAATATGGCGAACTCCTGCTTCGATTTGCTGCCAGTCAACCGTTGCTGCAGAAGCAGCCGACAATTGGGCTCCTCGCGATGGCCGCACCGAAAGGTCTTCAGCAACGAATCGAATCGTTGGGTGCACCAGTCAAAAGAAAAAGCTGGCTTCGAGGATTTCTGGGAATTCCCGCGATCGGCATGGTTGCCGTCTGTGGATTGACCGATGCCAAGCCGATCGAAAAGCCTGTGGTCGCAACTCGCCCGGTGCCAAATTTCGAGGTGGAGTTGGCGGGCGTCGACTGGAAACGTCCCATTGATTTGAGTCAGACTCCGACTCGGCAAGAGACACAAGTGGTTTCCATCAATGTCGAGAAGACCTTGCAAAAGGCGAGGGATCTTCAGCCTGCGGTTGATGCGGAGGCGTTTGTCATTAACTACTTCGCAATGTACCCGGTGTCTGCAGAGCAGCGTACCGAGGCCAAAATTATTGACGGCGTCATGAAAATCGAGGTGACGAAACAGCAAGAGGCGCTGCTGAAGCAAATGCTAGCGGAATTCGAGCAATCGGGTCTCTGGCAGATTATTACTGAATTGCATGTCATGGAGACAGACATGCGATTACTGGATCAATTTGATTGGTCAACGTCAGAGTCGATTGCCCGCTTTGCACGGCTCGATCGTGCCCCCGTTCTGGACGATCCAGAACAATGTGCGGCGGCGATGCTCTCGCTCAATGCTTTGGGTTTGCCTCCAAAGACAGGCGAAGACTACCGCGTCGAGCAATCCGTGTCAGTTCCCATTCGCGCTGCCAAGATCAGTCGTTTGCAAAGCGAACGCTTCATTCGCCAGGCGCAAAAGGACAATCGATCAAACATCATGCAGGCTCCCAAGGTCACAGTGTTCAATGGGCAATGTGCCGCGCTCAGCGATGTTCTCCAACGGCCATTTATCACCGATATGCTTGAGATTGCAGGCGACAAAGCTACGGCGATGCAACCGAAGATTTCCATTTTTGAAGATGGTTGGAAATTTTTATTGAGAACGACTGTTTCGGCGGATGAGCAAGTGAAGTTGCAGATGGTTTTCACCCAAGCGAGCGTTGATGGTGTGCAGCTCGCGAGCCTCCCCAATTCACGCAGTAATGATCCTGAAGAACGGGTGACGATCCAAGTACCAACGGTCAAGTCAGATTCAATCGCCGTGGAAAGCGTCTTGAGCGAATCGGAAGCGTTGCTGCTGTTCTCGCCAAAACCGTATTCGAGTGAATCGAACGGGGGTGTTGCCAACAATGACGCTGGTATTGGACAAGTCTTCATGATCCGCACGCGACTCATCTCAGACAACGAACTCCTAGAGAGCTTCGTCCCCAGGAAAGACGACGAGTGATCGACAGAATCTCAGGTGGAACTTCACTTGGCAAGCCTAAAATCGCACCAAACGCGAGTCTGAACGAACGCCTTGTTGGTCATCCGCTGGAGGTTTCTGAGGCGCGTGGCGGGAATCGCTGCGGCGGCATGCAAAGTGGGTGGGGGCTCAATTGGGCTTGTGGCTCGACGCTGACGCCTTACGCTCGGCAAACGCTCGCAAGTTGATCGAGACCTTGCAACAGGGACGGCAATGAAGCGGTACATCTTCTGACTCTCCGAATGATCGACGGAGTCCGAAGTTGAATTTTCTCGGACATTCGCTTTCCGTGTTTCGCCTGAGATTCTTTTGCCGAGCAGCAAATCTTCATCAGCCTATTGTTCGTAAACTCGATTCGCATCTGAATCGGCTCTTTGGATTAGTCGCCAAGAGCGATGGATCGTCGCGGTGAGCAGTTGTTCGGTGGTGACTTGAAGGTCGCAGAGTTGCTTGACGTCCTCCTTGTGTGCTTCCACATTGTGTGCTTCCACATTGTGTTCACAGCAAGGCCGTCGATGAGGCACATTTTGTTGGTCGGGCTGATCGCTGCGAGCCGATTCTTGGTCAACGGCTTTCCACCTTCTCCACCGCGTCGGCTACAACATCCAGTAACGGTTGGTTCGATACGTTTTGACCGGTGTAGACGAAAGTGCCGTCTCGATCGACGACGAAACTGCGCGGGATGCTCGAACTCCATTTCGAATGTAACTTCTCGTCGGGATCGTGCCAACTGCGGAGCGTGACGCCTGTTTTGTCCAGCTCCGCGATCGCTGCCTTCGCGTCGTCGTCCGTGTTCACTCCGAGGATCACGACGTCGGACGATTGGAATCGGTCCGCAATTTCTTTGATGCCGTAAAAGTAGTTGATGCCCGAGTGCCAATGGTGGATTACAACGACTTGACCCTGGAAGTCGGAAAGTTTCATCGGCCGGCCGTCGAGATCACTACCCTCGACTTCGGGAGCCTGTTCACCGATTTGGATTCGTTCGAGCCGAAACAGTTGAATAGCGGCATGCTTTCCGATTGTCTCGTGTCGCCAATGTTCGATGTCGGCGTAATCGTCGATAACCGTTTGAAATAATTCAACGGCACGTTCTCGAAGCAGCTCGCTGTCGCCTCGGTATTGATCCTGAAGTTTGTTCACCACCAGCTCGGCACCCGTCAAAAAGGCTCGGCCACGCACTTCGCGATGAGGGCTCTTCATCAATTCCATGGCGGTCGCGTAGGGATCGGGCGACGCGTGGATCACGCCGGAAACTTCATCCGCGATTTCTGGTCGGGCCGCGTAGGCCGCCATGAGTCGCGTCGCAGCTTGCGTGCGGTCGGGCCGAATCGACCGCGATGATCCGACAACTTCCGACCTTTGCACCAACCAGAGCAACGCCTTCAGTTCGAGCTCCGAATCCCGATTCGCCTCGGCCAATTCAGCGATCGCGTCAGAGTAGGCCGGCGTTGGTTCTCGCAATTCAACGATACGGCGAACGGCGGCCGGCGATTTCGTGTCATCCACAGCGGCTCGATATGCTTTGTTCGCTGCATCGAATGCTTTGACCAGAAACTCAAATCTCGCATCTGCGGAAAGCTCTTTCGTTTGCGGAACGGATACCGGAGCGAGCGTCATTGTACTGGCCGGAATCTTGGGCTCCAACTCCATTTCGATTTCATGTTGCTCACCTGATTCGGCTTGGAACTTTGTATTGATCGAATTTGATTCGGTGTAGTTGTTTGCATCGGCACCAATTGAGTAGGTCATTCCTGTGACCAGTTGTTCGAATTGGAATCGACCCTCCTTGTCCGTCGTAAAGTTTGCGACGCCCTGGCCCGTTGTGCTTGTGTAATTCACGTTAAGACGAATCGTCGCCTCGGGAATCGGTTCTTGTGTTTCCGCATCCACGATTCGGCCGACCAGCGATGCTTCGGGCTGCAACGTTACTTCCGTCGGTGTATCCGAAAGCGATTCGATGTCTTCCGTGCGAAAGAAGGCGACTCGTTTCAAACTGGCATTCCGAGCAATCACTTGCACCGCAAAGACCGCTCTTTCGGTCGCGATGAAATCGGTAACGTTTATTCGGCCCGGCGAGTCGACTATAAATTTGCGTTCCATCCACGAATTTGATCTGTAGTAAATCCGCAGGACGACCGATGCCGCGATCGGTTTTCCGTCTTCATCCACCAATTGAATTAACTTCGGCGGAGCCGTTTCAAGCGACAGCGAAATCTCGTCGGCTGGATTTTCGATTGAACCGTCATCCGCAATCGGAAAGGTTGCGTTGGCCGACGGACCGGCAGCCTGCTCGGCGGGAGTGTCCGACCACGTACTCATCAGCACGGCCACCACGGCAGCTATCGTCAGTAACCCGCCGACTCCCAGAGGCGGAGTTCCAAATGAAGCACGTTCGGCCGGCAGACCAATGATGCGGCGGATTCGCTGACTGAACAAACCTCCGTCCGCCGCGAGATTCAACGTCATCTGCTCGCACTTCGAGTTTGCAGCAACCTTCGTCAACGCTCGGGCATACACGTTGCGACTTTCGATAAGCTGCATGACGACGTCATCGCACGCATTTTCTCGCTCGCAACGAATTCGGTGCGAAAGCCACCAAACCGCCGGGTGGTAGAACATCAGCGTTTCGACCACAACCTGCAACCAGTTGAACAGATAATCGTGCCGTCGAATATGAGCCAACTCGTGCAGCAAGATCGCCTCGAGCTCCTGAGCCGAAAGGTTCGTTGCGATCCCGACCGGCAACAACACAATTGGCCGCAAGACGTTGAACGTCATCGGTACGAGCGCTGCTACGCTCTCGCGAATCGCAACGGATCGATGCAGTTTCATTTTCCGTCGGGCCGAATTGACCGCTTGTTGAGTCAATTCAGAAACGGCGCAACTGCACGAAAGTAGTCTACGTTGCAACATGCACCAGCCGACGACCAGTCGCAACGCCATCACGAATACTCCGACCAGCCAAGCTAATGAAACGGCCGGAAGATAAGCGTCCCATTTGTGCGGAGATTCAATTTTGAGTTCTTCTCCTACACTCGCCGTCGAAACGCTATTTGATTCGAAATTCGAATTCACCGGTTCGAGAACGACTTCTTCAGCCAATGAATCGACGCCTGACTCGCGGGTAGATTCCAAAGGTCGGGTAGAGGTGACATCGATAACCGGTTCGTTGAATTGTACGAACTGAAAAGCGATCGAGAGAACCGGAATTGAAAACAGTGCCGCCAGCAGCACGCAATATTTCGCGTGCGCTGAAGCTCGTTCCATCGAACGTGAGGTCAACGCGGCAAGCACCGCAACAAGCCCTCCGATCCAAACCGAATGAACCAGCACCCAACCCAGTTCAAACAACGTCGATTGTCGCAGCGATATGAAGTTCATTCTTTGTTCTCCAGATCGTCCAGCAGCTCGCGAATCGCGTTGATTTCATCCGTCGAGATCTTCTGCACTTGCAAAGCCTGCAGAACCAATCGATTGGCGGACCCACCAAACGCTCGGCCAATCAAATCCTTGACCAATTGCTTTTGAGTCTGTTCGGCCTTGCGTTTGGTACGATAGACGTGCGATCGCTGATCCGTGTCGCGAATCACCAGCCCCTTATCAGCCATGATTTGCATCAGCTTCAGGATCGTGGTGTATCCCGTTTCTCGCCGGGCACTAATCGCATCGTGAACTTCTCGCACCGTGGACGGCCCGGTGGACCAGAGAACTTCCAGAATTTGCAGTTCGGCATCAGTAGGCCGATTTGGCTCGTGCCGCATAACCAGCTCCGCAGATCAAAGGAAAAATCGAAACCTGTTTGGTTATTGTACGAAGTGTTTCGTATGTGTCAACGAAGGATTTCGTAGTTACTATTGAAGAATCCGCAAAAAATCGCATGGGCAGGCACTGGGGCCAATCAGTCTCAGCGATGACACAACCTCTGGAGATTTGGGCTATCCGAGTAGCGTTCAGTTGGACGATGAGTGAGAAAACAAAGGTGTCAGGAGTCATTGATTGGTAGATTTACGAAACAATGACTCCTGACACCTTTGTTTCACTCCCTGACACCTTTGTTTCACTTCTCGTAGCTTTTCGATCTCCCCACCGACGCGAGCGAATCGATTCTGTTGCACTTCAGGGTAAGATGGATCGCCTGGAACCAAGACCCATCTCTGCTTCACGTCGGTGTAGTCAGCTTCGACAAACAACACCTTGGATCCATCGGGGCTCCAGACCGGATCGCGAAACTCAACTTCACGATCGTACTTCAACCATGGCTCAGTTGCCAATCAGACGGACCAGCAAGTCACTGACTCCAACGGAATCGGCTGCATGCTTCAAGTGCACTTTGTCTGCTGTGTCTCCCAGCAGACGCAGCAATCTAGATACATCGTCCCACTGGCGCTCGGAGGTTTCGTTTGTCAGTCGATACCACTCAAGTTTACAGATAATGATGTCCTCAGCGCTCGCAATGGGAACTTCAACGGTTTTGGAATCACCGAGGGTCGCAACAGAGGCGCGCCGCATACAAGCGATGTCGAAATGACGCTCGCGACTTACGAAAATGTCGACTTTAAAAGACGTCGGTAAGTGAAGAAGATTGAAGCATGACTTCCGCTGTACCGCTTGCCGAACCGCCGCTTCACTCACGTAGAACCGGTCGTCAATACGAGCCAAGAACTCCGGTATTTGTGTTTCTTGCATCTCGCAGACCAAATCCACATCCATCGTCGATCTAGTGGCTCCATGATAGGAGCTGGCGATGCTCCCTCCCACATAGTGCGGGATTTTGAGATCGTTGAACGCAGCCACGACGGGTGAAAGAGCGTCAATCAAGTCATCCGTTTCGATCAACACGACGCCCCTTCATCCAGGTGCGAACTTCGGCTGCAAGGGCTTCTCCGTACGTTAGTTCGATGAACTTGAGTTGGACCAATTCGTCACTGAACTCTGGATGTCTTCGTGAAATTGCGTCGAAGGCCATCTTCTTGACGCTCCGTGACAGCGCACAAGTCTGACGTATCCGTTGCTGCGGACTCATTTTTCGCAAGCAGCTCAGCTGCACTTCGAATGCATCGGCTGAAGTATCAAGGGTATAAGGATTAATTGCCATGTTCGTATTGTATAGCCTTTGTTTGCAAGGAGCGAGGCATTTGGCGAAGTACTTGACCAACTGGGGACTGAAAAAGTCCAAGTCGCTGGTATACTCAGCATCGCCCAACGTGGCGACTCCAAGAGGTCCGCAAATAGGAGGCAAGTAAAGCTATGACTCAACTGCCACGTCGAACTTTTATTGGCTCTGCTACAGGCATGCTCCTGATGAACCCACTGGTGCATGCAGCGGTACTTGAACCGCTGGGCATGCAGGATTCCGCATGGGGCACCGGAACGCTCATGCCAGATCAATTAGTGGAGTGCCAGGTCGAGTTTAGGGCGGTTGAAACGGGTGCCAGCTCGGCAGAACACAAAGACTGGGATTGGAACAGTTCATTCTGGCGGCAGCTCTGGGTGCCACTGTGCTTTGCCAGTGGATCGAAGTAGTAGAGCTCCTACCACGCTCCATGTCATAGGCCATTGGTGCTGGCAACAAAGCGGCCGAAGTAACCAGACGTGTCCAACCACCAACTTCCCCAAGGTCGGGGCACGAGGCAGTAGAGGTCCCAAGTGAGGCAGGAGCCTCGCTCTCCCGACTGCCTTATCCGCTCGCATGACTCGCGACCTTCCCAGAGGGAAGTTTAGTCCGCGGAGGGAGCGTTGAAAGTTTCTCAGGAAAAAGCATGGTCGCCAATAGCAAGAAGTGTCATAATGAGTAACGTGGCATCCACGATGCGGTCTTCCTTTTCTTAAAGTGTGGCCAAGCTTGCTTTTGTCTCCCGCTGAATTGACATTAAAATGTTCTGTATACCGAACTCACGGCGAAGTTTCCTGACGGCCCTCGGTGGCGGGTTGGGGACGTTGGCTGCGTCGGTACTAGCGGCCGATGAAGCAGTAGTGAAGCGGACCACGCGCATCCAGTTGGATCCACTTCAGCCCAACGCGCCACGCCGACCCCAGTTTGCGGCCAAAGCCAAGTCGGTCATCGTCCTGTACATGGTCGGCGGTCCGAGCTCAATGGATTCGTTCGATTACAAGCCCGCATTGCAACAGCACCATGGCAAGCCGCTACCAGCTTCTATTCGCGATTCGCTACAAGGTACAAAATTTGTCGATGTCTTGCACGGCACCAAAGATGAAATGATGGCCAGCCCCTTTGGCTGGAAGCAGTATGGGCAAAACGGAATGTGGATCAGCGATCTGTTTCCGCACACAGCCCAGCACGTGGATAAACTCTGCTTTCTTCATTCCTTGCAAGCCGATTCCAACAATCACGCTCCGTCCAGCTACCAATTGCACACTGGGGACGTGCGAGCCGGCAAGGCGAGTCTTGGTTCGTGGATTACGTATGGTCTTGGATCGGTGAATCAGGATTTGCCAAGTTATGTGGTGCTGTTCGACGCTGGACCCTTGGGGGGAGCAGCCAACTATAGCAATGGTTTTCTTCCCGCCGCCTTTCAGCCTACGCACTTGCGGTCTAAGGGGAGTCCGGTGTTGGATTTGAATCCCCCTGAGGACTTGGCCAAGCATCAACGCGACTCGTTGGACCTCATTCAACAGTTGAACATCGAGCACCGGGCGAGTCGAGTTGGCTTTACCGACTTGGATGCCCGCATCGCCAGCTACGAATTAGCGTATCGCATGCAAGCCTCGGCCCTGGAGGTTGGCGATGTCGACCGCGAGACCCAAGCGACACAAACCGCCTATGCGCTCGACCATGGCGATCCACGCACACGCAGCTTTGGCCGCAAGTGCTTGATGGCGCGGCGCTTGGTTGAACGCGGTGTGCGATTCGTGCAGCTTTACGATATGCCCGACAAAGATGGTTGGGATGCTCATGACGATATCGTCGCCAATCACACTCCTCGGGCGCGGTGGACCGATCAGCCGATCGGGGCACTGCTCGCGGACCTGACCCAACGCGGGCTACTCGACGAAACCCTGGTCGTATGTCTTAGCGAGTTTGGACGCACTCCGACCATGCAGGGGAACAACGGTCGGCAACACAATGCGGCTGGCTTCACCATCTGGTTGGCAGGCGGCGGTGTGCAGCCGGGAAGAATTGGGGCCACGGACGAATTCGGTTTGCTGGCCATCGAGCGACCTATCCATTTCCGCGATCTGCATGCAACGCTGCTCCACGCACTCGGACTGCAACACGAGGATCTTTACTTTGAAGTCAGTGGTCGCCAAGAACGATTGACTGGTGTAGCCGGTACAGCGAAGGTGATCCCCGATGTCTTTGGATAATCGCTCGAAACTTTCACTTGCGAATCGGTTGGCACATCTGCTGAGTGGCATGCTTTGGCGTAGGTTGAGTTGCACCTTCGCGATCGTTCTTCTGGTCGTTGCCGTCGGAACGAGCCGGCTAAGTGCCGATGAAACGGACCAGACCCTGCCAACTGCGGACGAACTTCAGCCAGCGGACCCCAACGCCGAACTCAATCAGCAAGCTGTCCAACTACTGCGGAGCAAGTGCACGAGCTGCCATGGGGCCGAGACAGCCGAAGGTAGTCTGCGATTGGATTCCCGCGAATCGATGTTGAAAGCGGGTGATCGGGGTGGGTTGCTGGTCACCGCTGAGCTGCAGGATTCCCTCCTTTGGCAATCGATTGCTGGGCTGAGTGACGATCTGGAGATGCCGCCGAAGAATCCACTTTCACCCGCGGAGTTAGCGGTTATCGAAAAGTGGTTGGTAAGTGGAGCGCATTGGCCTGACCGCGAGGCGACGCCGCCTCTCGGCTTGCCTTTGGAGGGTGAGCCGTTAGGGGATGCTTGGAGTGATCCACGAAACCCGATTGTGCAAATTTTCGGTGGTCAGCGACTCGACTTGTGGTCGTTGAAACCAGTTCAGCAACCTAGCTTGCCTGTCACTGTGAACTCGGATTGGGCGCGTGGTGAGTTGGACCGCTTCGTGCTGGCCCGCTTTGAATCAGCTGGAGTCGCGATACCGGCGATGGCCGATCGACACACCTTGCTGAGGCGTCTGTACTTTGACTTGACCGGTTTGCCACCCAGCCCGGAGGCAGCGGCTGAGTTCGAGTCTGCGGCGAGCAGCAAGAGTTCTGCAGGGGTCGAAGCGCTCGTTGATCAACTGTTGGCGACCGAGCAATTTGGCCAACACTGGGCGCGGATGTGGCTCGACGTGGCAAGGTACAGTGACAGCAACGGCTTTGACTGGGATGAGTTTCGGCCCCAGGCATGGCGATTTCGCGATTATGTCATTCGTGCCTTGAATGCAGACAAGCCCTTGGATCAGTTTGTGCTCGAGCAACTGGCGGGTGATGAATTGTTTTCCGGTGCGCCCCAAAATCAATCGCAACAGGATGCTTTGATCGCCACTGGCTTTTTGCGGCTCGGGCCACACGACAACGCCGCGGGGTTGTTCAATGAGCAGGCCCGCAGTCGCGATGAATTATTGACCGACTTGGTGGAGACCACGGGGAGTGCCTTACTGGGGATCACACTTTCCTGTTGCCGCTGCCACGACCACAAGCACGATCCGTTTTCTCAAGCAGATCACTTCCGCATCCGAGCTTGTTTTTCAGGTGTTCAGTTCGCCGATGATTTGCCGATCGATTTAGCCGACGAACAGCAGCAGATCGAACATCACAATACGCAGCTTGATGAGCAGTTCGCACGCCTTGAGACCGAGAAGCGGTCACTGCTGGATGCGATCGCTGTGCGTCTGCGAGCAGATAATAAAGAAGTGCCCGGGCAGCCTGAAATGCCCGAGAAAAGCGAAGAACCCGGAGAGCCGCTGCCTTCTCCGAGCGATGAAGCGCTCATCGACGCGGCGAACGCATCGGAGCGCAGTTCGCTGGCTACGATGAATGCAGCGTTGAAGCATGCCGCAGAGCAGCGGCAGGCGTACACGCATGCGATGTTGATGGTTGAGGCGACTGAGGAAATCCCAGCGACCTTTGTCTTGTTTCAAGGTGACCATAAATCGCCGCGCGAAAAGGTTGATCCCGGAGTGCTTTCGGCTCTCAATCCGAATGCGCTCGCTCCGGCGCGGGCTGCGCGAGAAGGGAGTTCGGGGCGGCGATTGGCCTTGGCTCAGTGGATCATATCTCCGGAAAATCCATTGACGGCCCGGGTGTTCGTCAATCGTGTTTGGCAAAATTTGATGGGGCGTGGCTTGGTCGCGACCCCTGGCGACTTTGGACTCGCTGGTTCGACTCCGGATGAACCTGAATTGTTGGACTGGTTGGCCGGTCGCTTTGTTGAAGAAGGATGGTCGGTCAAGTGGTTGGTTCGCACCATTGTGCTGAGTGCTACCTACCAGCAGGCGGCCATTTACAACGAGCCCCCAGTCGCGGTGGCGCATGTCACACGTTATCCACGACGACTAACGGCCGAGCAGTTGCGTGATGCCATGCTGGCGGTCTCGGGCTTGCTGACTTCGAAGGATTCGGGACCGCCCGAATGGCCTGACTTGCCGAAGGATGTGCTGGATGCGAATCCCGCGTTCCTGGATGACAACGCCACGAAGACCAAGGGCTGGTATCCATCGCCGGCCGAACAGCAGCATTGTCGCAGTATCTTCTTGGTGCAAAAACGGAACACACGCGTACCGCTGCTTGAGACTTTTGATCAACCGGAAAATTCCGTGCCCTGCACGCGGCGGTTGAGTTCCATCGTCGCACCGCAGGCTCTGTCGCTGTTGAATAGTCCGGAAGCGGTCAAGGCATCGCGTCGGTTTGCTGAGCGTGTAGAGGCCAGCGGTGCAAGCGATCTGGAACGAATTCAATTTGCTTTTCAAGCCGCTCTACAGCGGCAACTAACGGACCGTGAATCAGCAGCTTGTCAACAATTGCTCCAGCGCGCTGGTTGGACTGAGTTGTGTCGCGTGTTGTTGAACGTCAACGAATTCGCGTATATCGATTGATAACAACGATCGACGAATGGATCGGCTGCTTTGGTTGTGTTACTTCGGGGGTGGATTGACGCGGTGGAGATGGATTTCATAGAACCAGAGATCATCGTTGGGGACGTCGAGTTGGATATCGGTGAAGATACCCTGTGCGTCGGCCACGAAGTGCGCGGTCCCTTGTTCGAACCAAGCGAATTGCTTGCGCCACTTGATGACGAAGGTGTCGTAATGCAAATGTTCCAAATCCGCAACAAGATCAGGATTGGGATGGAGTCGCAAAACCAGCTTACCGTTTTCGAGTTGTACACTGCCGGGACCGTACATTGGACAGAGGAAATCACCTGTATATGCCTCGAGTGCATGGCTTGGCTGTGTGCCGGTGGCCACGGGCACGATCGCTTTGGCGATCCGCGATTGAAAGGCTTCGCGTGATTTTTTGAACTGCGCCAAACTCTCCTGGCTGGTCTGTTGTTCGGGCAACTGGAGTGTTTTGGCAACGATATGGTTGCACAAATAGTTGCCGATGCTGGTCATGCTGTTGGTGAGCACCACGACGGCTAGTTTTTCTTGCGGAACCATCACGACTTGGGAGTACATGCCGTCGTACCCCCCACCGTGTCCGACGAGTTTGTGACCGTGCAAGTCATTGATCGACCAACCCAAGCCGTAACTGCGGAAGTGGGTGAACGGCGAGCGTTTTGCAGCGGCCTCAGAAATTTTCATCGGGGTATGGGCTTGCCACATTTCCCAGCCAGTCGCTTCACTGAATAGCCGCAGTTCGGGGTTGATCGCTCCTCCGTTCAATTGAACACGTAACCACTGGGTCATGTCATTGGAGCTGGAGATGATTCCACCGGCGGCAGCCATGGCATCCCAGTTGACCCAGGGAATCGGTTGCGAGGTGTTGTCACCTGTTTTGTGAGGTGTCGCAAAGTTCTCGTTGGCCAGCAGATCGCGGACGCTGCAGATCGAGCGGTTCATGTTGAGCGGTTGCAGGATCCGCTGGCTGACAAAGTCACTCCAAGAGAGTCCGCTAGCCGCTTCGATCACTTGCCCGGCGGCCAAGAACATAAGATTCGAGTAGCCGTACTCGGCGCGGAAGGCTGCGGTCGGCTCGAGTTGGGCTGCCCGTTCAAGCACTTCGCGCGGCGAGTAACTGGTGCCCCACCACAGCAGGTCGCCGCTGAATGTCCCTAAACCGCTGCGGTGGCACAAGAGATCGCGAATGCGAATGTCGCGGGTGGCAGCCTCATCCTTGAGTCGGAACCAGGGCAAGTGTTTGTAGACGTGGTCGTCCCATTTGAGTTTCCCCTCGTCAACCAAGATGGCCAAGGCGACTGCGGTGAACGCCTTCGAATTCGAAGCGATGGCGAACAGGGTATCGCCATCGACCGTGTCGCTGGCCCCCATGCGTCGAACGCCGTAGCCCTTGCTCAGGAGCACTTTGTCGTTAAATACAATACCAACGGAGATCCCAGGGACTTGCCATTCTTGCCGCACTTGCTCAATCGAGCGCTCGAGTTCACTGATGAGTTGGGTCAGGCGAGCGCTGTCGCGCAGGGGATCCGGAGCGACATCTGGTGGGAGGGTGGCGGCGGCCTCTTGGGCAACAAGCGCGTGCCCGCTGGCGAGGGTCAGCAGGACCAGGAGCATGAGCCGGTGGAGCTGGGAGAGTCGAACTGACATGGAGTAACTCGTAAAAGAACGATGATGCGTAACGTATCAGCGGAGCTTGGATCTCTCATTGTGATCGAGAGCATGGCAGCTGTCGATTGTTGCTAGGCTCTGTTTCTAAAGCTGGTTTTCAGGTAGCTGCGCCTCTCCGAGACGCAGTCATTTCGCGTCTCGGAGAGACGCGACTACGTGTTTGCTCCCGCGGCGATGAGCGATCGACCTGCAAATTACTGGGCTTTTAATACAAGGAGTTCGCGCGCGTGATCAAAATCGAGGATCTTAAAGCTCCCTCGCCATTTGGGGCCGGCGACCGGCGGGGGAGCGTTTGCCGGGAGGAATAAGGCGACGAGCAGATCGTGGGGTTCATAATAGCCGCTGAGCCACTGGCCGCGTTCACCGATTGTCAGTTGCGGCGGATGCTCAAGAGTGCCCTGTGTCTCAAGTGTTATCGTAAACTGGTCTTCGCGAATCGCCTGCAAGATCACTTCGAGCCGCTCGCGGTCGCTCGATTGCGCGAGTTGATTGAGCACTTCATGCAACCAAGTGTCATCGTCGGAAGAATTGCCTGTTGCTGCAGTACTCCTTTCTCCCAAGGGCTCTTTGGGTGGGACCACTGCGAGTTTGAAAGTCTTTGTCCAGTCGGGCCAGCGTGGGATGTCAATTCGCATATCAAGCGTCCATAGCAACTCGTTGTCTGAGAGTTTCATGGAGGGTGGGGCCGTCTCTGGGATTTGTAGGACAGGTGCAAACGTTTGCTTTTTCTGCGCGGGCAGGATTTGTGCTGTCGCTAGCGTCGCAACTTGTGAAAATAGTTCGTGGGTATGGGTTTTTCGATTGCTGCCAGAGCCTGAGGAGCATTTTTCGATGCAACGCAAGGTGCAGGTGATGCCGTTGATAGAGAGATTTCGTTTGGGAGTGAATGCCAGCTGGCAGTTGAGTGGTTCGTCGGGTAGCACGCGGTTGGGCTGGACGTCGGCTACAACGTCGCCGGTGAGTTGTTTGGGGAGGTAGCTCTTGAAAAACCAGACGATGGCGGCAATGACCAAGATGATCGGTACGATCCATAGCAGGAAGATTGAGAAGATCGCAAGCACCGCAGCCAGAATAATCCAGCCGAGGACGCTACCAAAGGAACCTGTCGCTGCCCGTTTGGGCTGCGCGTCGTCGGGAGCTTGGGTTGCGACCACGGTGAACTCTTTTTCAACTTTGGGATCGACCGCCCAAGCGATTTTCGCGCGGGCTCGAACTGTGTGGCTTACGTTGAGGAAAGAGCCGAAGTAGGTGGGTGGCCACTCGGCCGAGCGGAGTTGAAAAGGATAGCGATATTCTTGCCCCACCATCCAGGAACCGGAGAAGACGGTGGTTTGCTCCCCTACTCCCTGATCGATGTTGCCGCGGCCATGGGTGGCCCAGTTGGTGCTCACCTCAAGCCCTTGGCATTGGGTGTCCTTGTCGCAGCGGACAACGACCGTGCCAGATACGGTTTCCCCTCCGACATACGCTTTCTGCTGGTCATCTATCTCAATCGTCAAACTGCAGGTGGCCACGATGCTCTCCCGGACAAGGTTGCTTGTAGGTATTCATAGAGGAAGCCCTCAATGGCACGCACATTGGAGCCGTACTTGCGCAGCAGTGCTTCGGCAAGAGTGAAATCGATCTTCAATGTGGGTTCAGCGTCGTTGAGCGAACTGGCGGTAACACGGCGGTTCAAGATCTCGAGCAGCGCCTCTGTTGGGAGCGGCGCACCCATGTCGACGTTCACTGTTTCAAAGCCAGCTAGGCGTAGGCTGCTTCCCAAGTCGCGATGAGTTGCAATTACGAGTGGCCCCGGTCCCCACAGCATGCGGAGCAAATTGTAACGGCCCATGCGTTGAGCTTCATCGACCAACAGAGGGCGAGCTCGCGGTACGGTGGGTCGACAGCCCGACTCGGGATAGTAAACATAGGTCGCGTTTCCCAACGCCCGTTGCAGAGCCAGCAAGTGAGTCGTCTTACCGTGCCCGCAGGGGCCGAGGAACTGAATCGCGGTTCGCGGTTTTTTGAGTTGGGCGAGCCATGCTGGCAGCCCATCGAGGACAGCCAGATCCGCCCGCTCCGCGCGCGTTAACTCGCCAAACGGATTGCGCCGCAGGTTCCAGGCTTGATAGGGTGAAATAAGATGGGATGGGTGCATCAAGCTCAGTAGAACTGGCATAAGAGGTGAGTGTGAAGAAGCGTCCTTGCGGTGGTCAGCTATTGCCAGCATAGTGGAGCGGTTTTCGCATTGCTACGGGCAGGGCAATTCGGCTATGGTCGAGCACTAAAACACTGTCGCGTCGCAAGACGTAAGATCCCGTTGTGAGATGCCAGATGCAGACGAGCATTATTGTTCCAATCTATAACGAAGTTCAGAACATCCACCCCTTGGTCGCTCAGGTGACAGCGGTGATGGACGGGTTGTCGGGCACTTCGGAGTTGATTCTCATTAACGACGGTTCGAGCGATGGTTCGGCCGAGTTGTTGGACCAGTTGGCGTGTTGCGATGAGCGGTTGGTGGTGGTCCATTTTCGCAAGAACTATGGGCAAACGGCAGCCATGCAGGCGGGGCTCGAAACCGCCCGAGGTGAATATCTGGTCACGCTGGATGGCGATCTGCAAAACGAACCCACCGATATCCCGCGGATGCTCGAGCAATTGGAAGCTGGCTACGATCTGGTCCACGGCTGGCGCAAGCATCGACAAGATACGTTGGTTACACGCAAGATTCCTAGTCGGATTGCGAATTGGTTGATTTCGCGCGTGACTGGCTTTCCGATACACGATCTCGGCTGCACGCTCAAGGCGATGCGTAGTGAGATCGCCGAGGAACTGGAGCTTTATGGCGAGATGCATCGCTTTATACCCATCCTGGCACATTCGCGGGGGGCGAAGTGCTTGGAGATGGTCACCACGCATCATCCGCGGCGATTTGGTACCACGAAGTACGGACTATCGCGGACGTTGCGGGTAGTGCTGGATCTGTTAACCGTCAAGTACATGCTCGACTACTACACCAGTCCGATGAAGCTGTTTGGTCGAGTCGGTTTGGCATTTCTGGCGATGGGAGTCGCCCTGTTGGCGGCTACGGTTGGTTTGAAGCTGGTTGCCAACTTCGATATGACAGGCAACCCGCTGCTCGTGCTGGGTGGTCTGCTGTGCATCGTGAGCGTGCAGATGTTTAGCGTCGGACTCTTGGGTGAAGCCAACACGCGCCTGTACTACAAGCGGAATGAACGCCGTCCATTTTCGATTCGTCGGATCATAGGTGGCGAAACGGCAGAGACGATTCCAATGCGCCGAGCGGGCTAAAGTCGATCGCATGTGGGTTATCACCAGCTCTTACGCTCTGCAGTAACACGCTCCCACTTCGCTCATTGTGCTACCATGAAATGGCCATGGGAGAGGAAGCGTGCGCGGCGCCTCCCCTCCCAGCCCTCCTGGTAGATCGATTGTGCTTATTCTTCAACGCGCAGTCGTTGCCTCAGCGCAGGCTCGTCGCATCGATATCGACTGAGCCCCAGAAGACTTCAGTGCCACGCATGATGTGGAACTTCGGTGACTTGGCTCCCTGGAACTCAGCGGATCTCATGATCCAGGCGAGGTCATCCCAGTTGGGCGTTTGCCACTCCATCAGCCCTACCAAAGTATCGCCGACTTTGATCTGAGCTTTGTCGGCCGGACCGTTCGTACGAACCGAGACTACTTTGAGCCCACCTTTGTATGTTGCGTCGATGCTGCGTACTTTGCTGGGATCTGCCGGTTCGAGTCGTACACCCAAGATGCGGAAGACTTGGTCTTGTACCGAGCTGGCCGAAGTAAATTGAGCGCGGGTCGAAGAGGGGTTTTTGCCGATAGGTAACTTGGCAACCAGTGGCTCTCCGTTGCGTTCCACATTGATCGGAATTTCTACGCCATTGGAATAGTCAATCAGCGCTAATTCGTATTCGAGCCGTGAAGCCACGTTGCGATCAGCCACGGCAGTGATGACATCCCCCTTCTGCAGTCCTTCGGCGCGACCCGACACGATGCGTAGCCTCGACTTGCCTGCTTCGTACTCGGTCTTGACTGACAGCGAACTTTCGAGCGAACTACCGCGGTGTTGTGCGATCAGTTCGGCTGCAACTTCAGTGGCTTTATCTACAGGGATAGCGAAGCCGATCCCTTGTGCACCGATACGCACGGCGGCATTGATACCGATCATCTGCCCTTCTGCATTCAGCAATGGTCCACCTGAGTTGCCGGGGTTGATGCTGGCATCGGTTTGAATCAAGTCAGGATACTCTTGTGCACCATTTACAGGGATGTTGCGGTGCAGAGCACTGATGATCCCCTCGGTCACGGTATGGTGGTAACCAAACGGATTGCCGATGGCGATCACTGGTTCTCCGCGCATGAGATCCGAGGAGGTACCGCAGGCAATGGTTGGCAAGGGTTGCCGCGCCTCAATCTTGATCAACGCCAAATCGGTGGTTGTATCGCGACCGATCAGCTTGCCGACGAACTGCGTTCCGTCACTCAGCGTAACCTCGATGCGGGTCACATCTTGCACGACATGCTGATTCGTCAAAATATAGCCACGCGAGTCGATGATCACACCGGCCCCCATGCCGTTGACTTGAGGGGCTTCGGAAGGGCGGGCCCCCGCTGCCGACGGCGTTGCAGGCTTGTTGCCTTCGATGTTCACAACGGCCGGTTCGGCGCGCTGAATGGCTAGCACCGTAGTCGTGTGTCGAAGAGAGAGACTCTCTTGGGCAACAGCGAAGTGCGGCACACAGGTCAAGCTCAGTCCCAAGCCAATGATGGCTAAAGGACGTTGCCAAGTGCAGATCAATTTTGTCTGCGTCATAGACACCCTTCCGAGCGGGAATTCGGTTGGGGACAATTCGAGCGATTGGGTCAGCTCGTATCGCCACACTACAAACCAGCACACCCCCAGCGGGCAGGCTTGGCATGCAAACAGAATCGGTTGCATCGGATCAACCGCTTAATTCGACATTTAGCGACCGGTACCGGTCCCCCAGACTAACCTGAGTTCGCGTTGGGTAAGCTGTAGCGGGTCGGTAGAGTTTTGCGGTCGGAGAGAGTTGTCGGTGGGTCTGGCGGGGGATTCGCAGAGGTTTCTACCGTGCAGGGCGACTTTGTTCGTCGATTTCGCGGATGTATTGCCGCAATCGCTCAAGTTCGTCGGTGGTGTCTTTCAATCGAATCATGTTCTCAACCCGCTTAAGTAATTCCACTTTGTTGATGGGCTTGGAGAGGAAGTCATCGGTTCCGGCTTTGACGGCCCGTTCGATATCCCCCAGCTCGTTCAGCGCCGTGACCATCAACACCATAATCTTTGAAGTGGCCGCGTTCCCCTTGATTTGATGACAAACCTCAAAGCCGCTGAGCTTGGGCATCATCACGTCAAGTAGGATCAGGTCGGGCTGAAACGCGGCAACTTTGCTGAGCGTATCCTGTCCATCAACGGCCAATTCGATTTCGCAGTCGATGGCGACCAAGTAAGCTTCGAGCAGTTCGCGGTTGGCCGAGTTATCGTCGGCAATCAGGATGCGAGCTGGTTTATTGTTGCCGACCTCTGTCACATGCATGTCCTTAATACCTTTCGAGGTAGGTGAGCCAATTGGCCGCCTGCCGGAGTTTGATCGTGCTTGCGGGACACCGTTGCTCCTGTTTGTGTTCGCTCAACTCCTCCCACCGGGCATAAGTCCCTCGGGCGGTTAATTCTGGGACAACGGCAGTTTCATCCGGGAGGGAACGCAGCGGCAGGCACGGGGAAGCTATCGCACAGGGTTCGAATCTCTGCGCGAATTGCTGCGTGCAGTTCCACATCGTCGCTGTGGCGGAGGGCATTGCTGATCCACTTGCCAACTTGCTTCATTTCGGTCGTCCCCATGCCGCGGGTGGTCAACGCGGGTGTGCCGATGCGAATCCCGCTTGGGTCCATGGGCTTGCGGCTATCGAAGGGGATCATGTTCATGTTGACGGTGATGCCACAGCTGTCGAGGATCTTCTCCGCTTGTTTGCCTCCGAGGCCGATACTGGTAACATCGACCAGCATCAGGTGGTTGTCTGTACCACCGCTGATCAACCGCAACCCGGCACTCATCAATTCCTCTGCCAGCATCTTGGCGTTCTCCACCACGGCTTGGCCATAAATGCGGAAGTCCTGACGCAGCGCCTCGCCAAAGCAAATCGCTTTGCCCGCCACGACATGCATGAGCGGTCCACCCTGCAGTCCCGGAAACACCGCGCTGTTGATTGCCTTGATGTACTCTTGTTTGCACAGCACGAGTCCCGAACGTGGGCCGCGTAGAGTTTTGTGAGTGGTAGTGGTCACGTAGTCGGCGACCGGCACGGGGTTATCGTGCACGCCCGCTGCAACCAAGCCGGCGTAGTGGGCCATGTCGGCCAAGAGCTTGGCGCCACATTCGCGAGCGATCTGGGCGAACTTGCCGTGAGGGATTTCGCGAGGGTAGGCGCTGGCACCGGCCACAATCAGCTTCGGCTTGTGTTCCTGCGCCAACTTCGCCACCTGATCGAAGTCGATGCGATGCGTTTGAGGGTCGACGCCATAGGGGATAAAGTTGTAGAGTTTGCCTGAAATGTTAAGGTGCATGCCGTGGGTCAGGTGTCCACCTTGGGCCAAATCGAGCCCAAGCACGGTATCCCCCGGCTTGAGGCAAGAAATGTAGACGGCCGTGTTGGCCTGGGAGCCACTGTGAGGCTGAACGTTGGCTGCCTCGGCCCCGAACAGCTGGCAAGCTCGCTCGATGGCCAGTCGTTCAACTGTGTCGACATGTTCGCAGCCGCCGTAGTAGCGGCGTCCTGGGTAACCTTCGGCGTATTTATTGGTCAAGACGCTGCCGACTGCCTGCATAATGGCGGGAGACGTGTAGTTCTCGCTGGCGATCATCTCCAGGCCGTCGTGCTGCCGTTGAAATTCAGCGTCGATGGCGGCCCATACGGCCGGATCTTGGGATTGAATAAAATTCATCGTAATGTTGACTAATACTAAAGATTTCTGCGTGGCAATCGAAAACTTAAGCCAGTGCCCTAGATTGTCGACCCCACGACTCAAATCGTCAACAACCACTGACCTCGAAGCTCAGGCTATAGTATTCATCACCGATTTGCCGATTGCCACACTTCGTCAGACTTCCGGACCCCACTTTGGTACAACCGACAGAAATAATCGCACTTAACGGTGTTACCAAACGCTACGGGCGACGCACGGCCTTGCACAATGTCTCGTTGACGGTGGGGCCGGGAATTACCGGTTTGCTGGGTCCCAACGGATCGGGTAAAAGTACGATGATAAAGTCGTTGCTCGGCCTGTTGCGGATCCAGGCGGGAACGGCCAGCGTGCTGGGCTACCGACTGCCGCGCGACCTGCGAGCCATTCGCGATCATGTGGGTTACCTGCCCGAAGACGATTGTTTTATTGCGGGGCTCAGCGGCATCGAATCGGTCCGCTTCATGGCTCGCCTGTCGGGCTTGGAGCCGGTCGAAGGTTTGCGGCGGGCGCACGAAGCACTCGATTTTGCCGACATCGGGCAAGAACGCTATCGCAATGTCGAGACCTATTCGACCGGGATGCGACAGAAGCTCAAGTTCGCCCAAGCCATCGTTCACGATCCCCAACTGCTGATCTTGGACGAGCCGACGAGTGGTCTCGATCCTGAGCAGCGGGCTTCCATGCTCCGCAAGATCAAGAACTTGGCAGCCCAGCATGGTAAATCGATTTTGATCAGCACTCACATCCTGCACGATGTGCGCGCGATTTGTGAGCAAGTTGTGATCATGGCGGCGGGCCAAGTGCGACTGGTCGATAGCTTGGAGAACCTCAGTCGTCCCGCACAGCGTGGCATGCTGGTGCGAGTCGAATCGACCCGCAGCGTCACCGTTGACTCTCCTTTCCCAGATGCGGAACGGTTGTTGAACGAGTTGTTGCACCACGGTTGGCAGTGCGAACTTCGACGGGACGGCAGCTTGTGGATTTCTGGTATCGATGAACAAGACTGTCGACCAATCTGGCTGGCGGCCCGTCGCTGTGAAGTTCAGGTCAAGCAGTTGAGCAGCGCCAAGAATTCGTTGGAAGCGATCTTTTTCCAAGCTGTCCAGGAGACACAACATGCCGTTGCATGATGTCGGTTACCGCGCTTGGGATGGACTCAAGAGTTCACGCTTGCTGCGGTGGTGGGTGGTGGCCACGGTCGGTATTCAACTCGCCTTCCGCTCGAGTTGGCTCAGTCGTACGTTAATCGTTTCCTGGATTCCGGCCGTTGTGATCGGAGTCGGCTTCTTTGCCTACGAACAGTCGATCGTGAATCCTATGCTGAGAGAGGGTATCAGCGGCCTGGTGGGGGTGGCCACCGGGGATCGAGAACTGGTAAGCCTCGTCCGACAGAATCCAGAAGAAATGCGGGAGAAGGTGTGGGCCTCGCTGGTGCTCGTCTTCTTTCGCTATCCACAAGCCATTGTCATGTTGCTGGTAGTCGGAATTGTGGCCCCCAAGTTGATCTCCTACGATCTGCGCAACCGTGGGTACTTGCTGTACTTTTCGCGACCGCTGCGGGTTTGGGAATACATCCTTGGGAAGTCATTTGTGATCTGGTTCTTCTTGGCGTTGATTACCACGATCCCAGCTTTAGTGTTGTATGTGATTGGAGTTTTTCTCTCGCCCCAGTTGAATGTCATCCTGCTCACGTGGGACTTGCCGCTGAGGATTCTGGCTGCCTCGGCGATCCTGATGCTCCCTGTGGCGGCGGTCGCTCTGGCGTGTTCTGCGATGACCATTGAAAGTCGCTATGCGGCCTTCAGTTGGTTTGCAATTTGGGTCGTGGGTTGGGTCTCCTATTCCGTGTTATCGGTCGGTGATCGTATTCGCCTCGTACAGGAAAATGCTGCCACGTATCCGCGCGGGGCGGGGCGCATGCAGGCAATGGAAATGAATGATTTTCAAAGTCGCTGGGAGTTGTTGTCCCCTTACCATCTGCTCGGGCGCGCCCAGCAGTGGGTGTTTGGTTTGTACCCCGAAGAGCGTGCGATCTGGCCCTACCTGGCAGTGCTGGCCACCGTCACCGTTGTTTCACTCTGGTTCGTGCATCGTAAACTGCGGTCGAGGTTGCAAGCATGAGCGAACCATTACTGCAACTGGAGCATGTGTCGCGGTTCTACAAAACGGTGATTGGTGTCGGCGACTTGAATCTGGAGTTGCCTCTAGGAGCTTATGGCTTGATCGGCCCGAATGGCTCCGGAAAGACAACCTTCATCAACTTGGTCACCGGGATGCTCAGGCCGTCGATCGGTCGCGTACGAGTGCTTGGAAAGAATCCAGTGCGTCAGCGAGAGGTATTGAGTCGCATTGGTCTGTGTCCAGCCAGCGATCTGCTCTACCCGAACATCAGTGCCCTGCAGTGGGTCGAATACATGATCGGACTGCATGGCTTTTCACGGGGGGAAGCAAAACAACGGGCGCAGGAGAGTCTGGTTAGTCTCGGCATGGAAGAAAATATGCGGCGCCCGATCGGCAGCTATTCACTCGGCATGCGGCAACGCACCAAGTTGGCTCAGGCCATTGCGCACAGCCCTCAACTGCTGATCCTCGACGAACCCTTCAATGGGCTCGATCCAATTGGTCGCCACGAATTATCCGAGTTCTTGAAAAAGTGGATCGAACAAGGGCGGAACCTGATTTTGGCGAGTCATATACTGCATGAAGTTGAAGCCATCACCAGCGCATTTTTGCTGATTCATGGAGGCCGCGTGCTGGCCAGCGGTGACGCGCGCGAGGTGCGTTCGATGCTCAGCGGTTTTCCGGTCGAGGTTGAAGTCGAGGGGGACGGCCTGGAAGGGTTTGCCCAAAAATTGGTGAGCCAGACTTGGTTCAGCGGATTGTCTTTCGGAGAATCGAAACGACTGCTCAAATTGAGCGTGACCGATCAAACCCAATTTCTGGAATACTTGGCGGCGGCCGCATGTGAAGCCGAGGTGAACTTGACTGCCGTGCGTTCTCCTGACGGAAGTCTTGAAGGTGCATTTGGGTTGTTGCTTCGCGCCCATCGTGGAGAAGGCTAATCGTCTATGTGGCATGCAACGCTCGAAGTCATTCGCTTTGAAAGTAAACGGACACGCACTGCAGGACGCGTCACGCTGTGGCTGGGCTTGGCCCTGTTCCCAGCGTTGCTGATGTTTCTGCTGCAATCGCAAGTTCAAGCGGAGGCAATTCCAGGGGATGTGCTCGCCCTGATGTCTTATTACTTGGTGGTGCAAGTGGGCTGCATGCTGGGACTACTGCTGTGGGCGACGCCAGCGGTGGGAGCTGAGTTGGAGGCACAAACATGGATTTACTTGGCGATGCGACCGCACGGGAAAATCGCACTGCTACTCGGTAAGTATGTGGTAGCGACACTTTGGACCGCGTCGGCAGGTATCGTTTCAGCCGCTGGTGTGGCCGCTTGCAGTCGCTTTCCCGATGCCCCGCTGCTCGCCGCTGTACTCGCCGGACTGGTGGTGATGGCCAGCGTTTGTTATGCGGCCTTGTACATTTTGATCGGCGTGGCGGTTCAAGCCCGCGCTACGATCGTGGCAGTTGTATATACGCTGCTGATCGAAGGTGTACTTTCGACGGTACCAGCCACGATCAACAAGTTCACCGTCTGTTACCGCCTGCGAGCGCTACTGGCTGATTGGCTCGATATCAGCTTGGCTGGTCCCGAAGCGGAGGCGATTTTCGGATACGAGCCAGCGTGGCAACATCTCGTGAGCCTAGCCGTCTACACGAGTATCGTGCTGGTCATCGCGCTGTGGATCATGCGGACCAAGGAGTTTCCTGTCGCAGCGGATGCATAAGCTTCAACGAAAGATGTGCGGCCCTTCAAGAGATAGGTAGAGTCAGCGCGTGGAGGAACCTCGAGGTCTATGTTCCAGCCAGCGTCGCGTTCTCGTAGCTCATCGACGCAGACCATGCATTCTCAAATGTTCTCGCCACGGGCTCGCGGACGGACGCGGCTGCCACGAACTGGATTGGGACTGACGTTCATTTTCGGTATCGGCAGAGATGGATGCGACGCTGCCGCTGCCGACAACGGCGAGGGCTCTGAAATGTGCAATTGCATCTGGGGGAAGGGAATCTGAATTTGGTGAGCGTCCAACTGGCGCTTGATCTCAGTGGTCAACCGCTCACGCACTTCGAAAAAGTCTTCGGTCGCGGCCCAAAAGCGAACGGTCCAGTCAACCGAACTCGCTCCCAAGTTGGAGAGGATGATCTGGTAGCCCCGCTTTTCACCGACGATCATTTTGTCGGCTAGCGCTTCCGCACTGGCAACAAGTACTGCTCGGGTCTCATCCAAGCTCGCGTGATAAGCGACACCTACCATCACATCCACGCGGCGCTCCTTGTGGTACGAAATGTTTTCGATCGTGGCGCTGGATATGGAGCAATTGGGAACAATCAGACGACGGTTGTCGGGGGTGTCAAACGTGGTGGTGAACAAGTCGACTTCGTTCACCCGCCCGGTAACACCTGCCGCGATCACCATGTCTCCTACTTTGAATGGACGAAAGACAAGTAGCAAAATACCGGCAGCGAAATTGCTGAGTGTGCCTTGGAAAGATAGACCAACAGCGAAACCGGCCGCTGCCATCACCGCTGCCAAACCGGCAATTTCAAAGCCGACCCGCGGCAGAATGATTGTCAGAGCCAACGTGATCACACTATAGAAGGTAATTTTGCCCGCGAATTTGCCGAGGGTAACGTCCACGCGTTTGCACATGCCAGCACTGACCCAACGCGCAAGCAACTTGGCAACAAAGTAAGTGACGATCAGTGTGAGTAAAGCACTACCACCTTTAATCAATGCTTCGACGGCCAGCGGCGAAACTTCACCGCGCATCAAGCCGTCGAGCGTTTGCATGATGGTCGGTGGGATCGTATCAAGCGATCCTTTGACGGAATCTGCGACTGCGGCAGTTTCATCCATGACGATTACCTAATGGCTATGCGGGTGGGCGAAGTGGGTAAGTCTCAGTAAACTTGTCAGAAGAAACTCGAAGTTGTTAACGAATTTCTCGCGATAATGAAACACCAATTCTCTTGACTTGATAGCTTACCCCTATGCTGTTGGAACGAATCAGAGTAACCGTGCGAACGGTACTTGAAGAATTGGCGTTGACGGATGGCTACCGTACTTACTCCGGGTACCATGCAGATGCTTTGACGCGCCAGCTATCGTGTGCGCTCGCGGGATCCGAAGTGTTGCTGACAAGTAGCGGGACTGCGGCGCTGGAAATCGCACTCCGCGCCGCCAACATCGGTGCGGGAGATGAAGTCCTACTTTCGGCTTACGACTATCCGGGAAACTTCTGGGCCATTGAACGAACCGGAGCCCGTCCGGTCCTGTTGGACTTATCGCCAGACAGCTGGAACGTCGACCTATCACAGTTGGACTTGGCGTTGGCCGAACCTCACGCGATCCGGGCTCTGGTCGTTTCGCACCTACACGGACAGCTACAGCCCATGTGCGAGTTGCGAGCGTGGTGCGAATCGCATGGCCTCTTGTTGATTGAAGATAGTTGTCAAGCGGTGGGGGCAAGCTTAGTTGGTCGGCCAGCTGGGACGCTGGGGCATGTGGGCATTGCTAGCTTCGGCGGTGGTAAAGTTCTCTCTGCGGGCCGCGGTGGCTGCTTGATTTCGAATAACGAAGAGTTCATGCAGCGGGCCCGCTTGGCTGCCGGGGCTGGCAGCGGACCTTACGCCATGAGTGAGTTACAAGCAGCGGTTGTCGGCGCGCAGTTGACCTGGTTACCGGAGATCGTCACTACCTGTCGCAGCTACTTTGGGCAGCTAACCGAGCAGCTCGCCGCGACGTCAAATCGGCAGTGTCGCCATTTGTTTCCGGCTGTCCGCCAACTGGAGTTTACTGGGATCTATCAGTGTGGCTGGTTGCTCGCACCGGAGATTCCTTCCCAAGACCGAGAAAGCTTCGTGGAGCGTTTGAAACACAAAGGGTTGCATGCAGGAAGTGGATTTCCAGGATTTCATCGACGCAGCGCACGCCGCTGCCGCCGTATTGGCCAGGTGCTAGCAAAGTCAAGCGAGAACCGTCCACATCCAATTGCACTAAGCCAAGCATCCCGAGTTGCCGAGCGGACATGGGTTATCCATCATCGTCAAGCTTTGGACGGCTTGCTAACAGTTGAAGAGGCATGCGAGGGGATTGCTAGCGCTACGCGCATGGGCTCGTAGCCTCGCCGGTGCTCGCTGGATCTTTTTTCTGTTGCTGTCGCGGGCAGGCCACGGACGTTTCAATGCTCTCGGGCCCCTACGCTACCCGCTTTCAAGTCCAGTCTCCCCGCTATCGAGTCCAGCGTGAATTAAGCGGCGGGGGCTTAATCGGCTAGGCAGACCAGCAGCGAAACCACACTGGGCGACCAACGGGGAGGGTATGCGTCGTTTCCATGCCATGAGCTCTCGTGTGGCCTACACGGCGGCTTTTTTGACAGTCGCTGGTTGTTCCCGCTCGTAGCGAGACAGCTGAAAGCTCGCCGCTTCGATGTCCAACAAGTCATCGGAGTCGAGGTCAATAGTTACGGTGGCAGCGCGTCGCAACGGTGCTAGCTTCGGACCTAGGGCCCCCTTGCGCTTGAACTCACCCTCTTTCAGTTCGCCGCGAACAATTTTGACGTCGGCGGGGGCTTCGATGCCAACGGTTACCCGGTTGCCAGCAATTTTTGAAATGACCAACGTGATGTTGTCACCAATTACCAGCTTCTCTCCCTCTTTGCGACTTAGAACTAGCATGATTTTGTCCTCCTTGAAGACTAACTGAGTTGCGGTCCCACCCTGAACATCGTTGCGGCGTGACCAACCTTGGAACTACAGACTCCATTTGTGACCGAAAAGTTCAACTTTGGCATGTAATGATCCGAAGTATCTTGCCCTCAGCAATCAGCATGCCGTACTGGTTGAAAGGCGCCCCAAACAAGTCAAACGATTGCGAGCTTTCATCTACCTGAAACTTCTCGAGTGACTTCATTTGAGTAATGCAGTGTTTGCCTCGTATCTCTATTGCTATCAAAACTCGGTGCGGCGCGTCAAGCCGAATCATTGTGAGAGAAGTTTCTCACAATGAAACGCGGCACTCGTTCCAGTTCAGCTTTGGTGCTGTCAATTATTGGCTATCCGTTGGACACCTTGGGGCAAACCAAAATCAAAATAAATATAAAAGTCGGAGGAACCTAAAATCACCGCTTGGTCAAACAAGCAATCGCAGAACCGAAGCGATCGCACAATGGGCTAACTAGATTCGCACGTCGCCTTCATTGTGCCCCTTTGGCAAGTTGCTTTTCTCCGGCTTGACTTCTTGGACTCAGCCCGCGTTGGGTTGTGCATTTTGCTTTGGGTGAAACCGGTAGAGGACGTTTCCTATTCACTAATGACGGGGAAAACCTATTGAACATACGCAAAAAATCAGGAAAAGTTCGAAGAAATCTCAATTGGTAAAATAGGCAGGAGGTTTTTGCTCTGAGCAGTTCCCAACCGGCCCTCGTTGTGGCTAGAGTTGGCGTAGCGATTGGGGCGGCCGTAGGGGTTTGCGGGCATGTGCGGATCGCGTCCAGGTTTTTACTTAAGGAATTGAGGTGATCTGGGGTGCTTTGGTGGATTGTGGCGTTTGCGAGCGCATATTTGACTGCCCAATGTTTTTCTGCCGCGACTGGGAGTCTACTCGTGATATCTTCGCCGAGCGTACCGCGCTCAACAACTTGGGAAATTCTGCAAAAATCCCGAAACTTGGCGGCTGTGGCCACACTATCCACTGGGCTCGCTTCCCCGCACGCCGAAATTCGGCGGTTGAGCGTCAAGGCATTGTTAGCACGTGGAGAGGAGCCAGCCCGCCGCGCGATTCTGTTGAATTGGGACAAGCTCGATGAGAGCGACATCGCGCTGGTGAGGAGTGAGTCCAAGCAGTTCGTCAATGCGGCCACGTCGTTGCTGGCCAAAGGGAGTCTATCGGAGAAGAAATCCGCGTTGGCGGCGATCACGGGCTTAGACCTAGTTCAGGCCATCGATAGTTTGCTGGAGTTGGCTGTTAATACGCGACATGCTTTGTGCGGTGGTGCGACCGATTGTTTGCAGGAAATTTGCGAGCGTTGGGGGCAGAAGGCGCGAACAGGCAAAGATGTACCGAGCGTTCGAACGCAGATGCTTGAAAGGCTGCATTACAAGTTAGCGTTGTTCCATGAGCACAAGAGTTTGGCCGTGGTCGATGCGTGGCTCAGCCTAGTGCACTGGGATGATTCCCTGCAGCGCGGGATCCTATCGGATCCATCCCACGATGTTTATCGGAGCATCGTGCAACGGCTAACGCAGAGCGAACGGGAGCCCCTGCTGCAATTGCTGGGGGGGTATCTTTGGCGAAGCACAACGCCCAAGAGCATCACGACGACCCTGGTTGAGCGTCCTGAACCCGCCTTAGCTCAGGCGATAGCCACGCTGCTTGACGCGCAGACGCTACCGACGGCCTTGAAGCGACTACGGCAATTACCACCGCTCCAATGCCTCGCGAACTTAGATATCCCGGGTCTTCAAGTTGGCTTTGACATTCAAAAGAAGCTGTGGTTGATGTTTGCAGCTTCGTCGGATGACCTCCCTCGCATATTGAGGGGAGCGATTCGCCTATCTAAGCTAGGGACGGCTGATGGGCGCAACGGGGCAGCCGAAATGTTGAGATGTTGTCGCAAGCCCGATTTAGCCACTTGGGTACCAGCCATGCAGGCTTCGATGATGCATACCGGCCGCGAAGGTTGTTTATCGGATCTGATGCAGGAAATTGCTGGCTGGCTCGAGAGCCCTTCAGTGGTTCTAAAGAAGGCAGCCCGTGAATTCCTGACCGATTTCAGCTTGAAGCATCTGTTAGATTATGTGCGTCAATGGCCAACCCAAATGTGCAAAGCGATGGCCTCTATCGTCGTGCTAACTGAGCGGAAGATCGATGAGGTACTCAGCCTTGAATTGCAGAGTCCAGCTCCTAAACGGCGTTTGGCCGCCTTGCAAGTCACTGAGATGTTGGGGTGCACTGACAGTGTCAGCCGCTGGCTCATGCCATTGCTCGACGACGCGCGTCTGGATGTGCGAGTGCGCGTTATTGATTTGCTGAGCGCCCTAGGACACGAGTCGCTCGAGACGTTGATCCCCGAACTCTTGCAAGATGCGAGCACAGATATCCAAGACGCCGCAAACCGTGCCGTCCGACGACTAAACCGACGACAGCAACAGCAAGATGTTAACACTGCAACGCAGCCATCAGCTTTCGATACTCCAATCTAAGGTTGCTCATCAATGAACATCAATACGTTTGTTCAGCTATCGGCCGTCATGCGCAGTCGCATTGAGCCGATCAACCAGAGTCTGGGACTCACCGATTCCAGCCAGAACTACACCCTGGGAATCATCCTGGCGTTGGTTTTTGTGCTATGCATCGCTGTGGCGGGTACTATTCTCCTGTGCAAGCGAACCCAACAAACCATCAATGATCCGGGTAAACTTTTTCTAGAACTATGTCGCGGACATGGGCTCAGCCGCAGTCAACGCAGTTCGCTCATCGATCTGGCCAACAAACGTAAGTTGCAAGATCCGAATCTTGTGCTTTTTGATGCGAGCTACTGGGTGCTAGATCCCAATATCGATCAAGAGCTATGTCAGCCAAAGTGTCGCAACCGGTTGGTAATGATTCAACGCTTGCTCTTTAACAACGACACGCCTGCGCAACAGGCGACTAAAGGCGGTTGAGGTTATTGACCCCACAGTTACAACGTTTTCCAAGGGTTGAAAGACCAGGGCGATGTGCGGAACTCATTTTTGACTGAGTGTGTGCACCATATCGACCAGCGCCACGGCATTTTCGACCGGTGTCTGGGGTAGGATACCGTGACCCAGATTGAAGATATGCCCGGCTCGACCTCCTGCCCTGTGCAACACATCGCCGACCATCTCTCGCAGGGTTTCTGGGTCGGCGAGTAAACCGATTGGATCCATGTTTCCTTGGACCGCTCGGTCATGTCCGACAACCTGCCAAGCGGCATCGAGGGGTATCCGCCAATCGATGCCCACAACCGTGCGGCTATCGGCCCTCAGGAGTGGCAACAAGGCAGGATTGCCTGTGGCAAAGTTGATGACCGGTACATCCGGTACGATCGAGTCGATGATTTGCTTAACATAAGGAAGAACAAAGTGCTGGTAGTCTTGTACTGAGAGACAACCGGCCCAAGAATCAAACAACTGCACGCATTGGGCACCTGCAGCAATTTGAGCGTTGAGATAGCGGGCGACGGTGCGTGACATTTTACTCATCAGTACGTGCCAAGCGCTTCGATCGCGGTACATGAGTGATTTTGTGTGGTGATAGTTGCGACTACCGCCACCTTCGATCATGTAACTGACCAGCGTGAAAGGTGCCCCGGCGAAACCGATCACTGGGATCTCCGGCGACATGGCTCGTCGCGTCAAGCGGACCGTCTCCATGACGAAGTCGAGCGACTCCATCGATTCGAGTTCCGTCACTCGGTCGACATCCTTGGCTTCACGCAACGGGTTATGGATGACCGGGCCATCACCTTTGGCGAACTCCAAGTTCATTCCCATGGGTTCAAGAATGGGTAGCAGATCCGAGAAGATAATCGCTGCATCGACCCCTAGTTTCTCAACTGCCGTGACCATGACTTCTGCGCACAGAGCCGAGTCTTTGCAGAGCTCGAGGAAGCTAACTTTTTCGCGCACGGCGCGGTACTCGGACATGTATCGTCCTGCTTGACGCATCAGCCAGACGGGGGTGACCGATGAAGCTTCGCGGCGGCAGGCGCGCATGAAGGGACCATCGTACCAGGCTGCATTTTTATCCATAGGTGGTTTTCCTGTGTCGCCGATCAACTTGGCGTAAGCGATGCGTCCGGTTAACAAGCTGTGCGCGCGAATGGCGCTTTCCTGCACCAAGTGTCCCATCTTGGGATGTGATGGTTCAAGGTCAACAGGCAGGTCGTTTTGTTTCAGCATTTCCGAAGTGGTGGGGCCAATGGAAGCGACGATCATCTTCCGCAGGGCGACTCGCAATTCGTCTTCAAGTCCCAGGTCGGCACTGATCCGCAATAGGTTTGCAACTTGGTGGGCACTCGTTAGCAGCAGCACATCGCGTTGGCCAGCCACCATCGCCCGCACGTTTTCCTCGAGCGGTTGGATGTCTACGGGCAAGTCCCAATTATAGACGCGAACCGGGATGACCTCCGCGCCTCGGGCTTCGAGTCCGGCGACGAGGCTGGGGTTGGATTTTCCATATTCCTGCAGGCCCACTTTTTGATTTGCGACCGGGACCTTGGCATCGATGGCTGACAACAGTTCTCGCCATGTATTCGGCTCGGGGACGGTAACTGTGGGGGTGAGTTTGACCTCGCGCATGGCAGCCGCCGGTTTGGGGCCGCGGACAATGGTGGTGATATCGGACAGGGCGTTGAGGAAACGCTGCTTATCGACCGCCCGTTCCACGGCTGACAGCAAGTGTTTGAAGCCGACTCCGGTGAGGAAAATGACGATATTGATTTCTCCAACCATGACGCGGTTGGCAAAATCGATGGCGTCGCGATTGCGTTCGATGGGGACTTCACGCATTGAAGGACTGACAAAGGGCACACCCCCAAACTTGGCGATCAGGCGATGCATGTCGTCTCGGCGACGGCTCTCCAGCGAGGCGACTGCAAGTCCAGCGAACGAGCGATTTTCACTGCTCATTAGTCAACGCATCTTTCCGAGAATTGTGGGTATACTGAGCGACTCCGATGCGCCCCGGTTGCCGAGGCGTTTAGCAAGACACAGTTTCCTGTTTGCCCCGATCCTTACCAGGGGGCGTGCTGATACGCCCCCTTTGGGGTCGGCGGCAGCGGTGGACTTGGCTCAGTACAGAATAAATTAAGTAAAAATGACCGCTACGATTTACGAGCAACTGCAGGCGTTGGTTGAATCAGGAGACAAAGAGCATGCTTTGTCGGCGCTGATCACTCATTTTGAGCAAGCCGAAAGATATCACGAGCTGTTCGAGGCCTTGAAAATGCAACTTCGCGATCGCTTTGGGCTAAGTGTGGCCCAAGCGGATCGCGAGTCGCCGCTCGACGAGGAAATAGAGCTTCAGTTTGAAAGAGGCCTACTCGATGCCTGCCGTCGGGTCGGTGAGCTGTTCCTTAAGGCGGGCAAAATTCGCGAGGGCTGGATGTATCTGCGGCCGGTCGGCGATCGGGATGGGGCTGCGCGGGCATTGGCGGCAATTGCACCAAACGATGAAAACGTCGACGCTTTGATTGAAGTTCAACTGCACGAGGGCGTTGATATTGGCCGCGGCTACGCTTTGTCGTTGGAACGGATGGGGACTTGCAATAGTATCACGTTGTTCGAGCAGGCGTTGGCTGCCCGGCCGCGTGGTGATCAGCAGCTTGCTGCAAAATTGTTGGTGGAGCATGTTCATCGCGAGTTGTTTGGCAATTTAAAGCGGGATATTGCGCGGCGTCAGGGAAGCGAACCTGAGGGCACTACCTGCGACGAGCTGCTGAGTGATTGTCCAGAGTTGTTACGCGAGGGGGCATATCACTTGGACACCAGCCATTTGGCATCGACGGTCAAGTTTGCGAGGGTGCTTGATGAGCCAAGTTGCTTGAGACAGGCGCTGGACATTGCTCTGTACGGTCGCCAGTTGCATCCTCAGTATCAGTATCCAGGCGATGAGCCGTTTCTGGATTTGTATCCCGCCTCTGCAGTATTCTTTAGAGCTTTGTTGGGCGAGCAGGTTGATGCTGGCATTCGCTATTTTACTCAAAAGGCCGATTCGGTCGACCAGCAAACCTATGGTTTGTTGGCCGTTGAAATTCTGATCGATCTACTTTCACGTTGTGGACGTTATGAGGAAGCGTTCAAGGCGTTTGCCAAGCGCATTCCCCCGGATGCCCGCACCATGGGCGTTGCTCCCACGCTGCTGCAACTCAGCAGGCGCTATGGGGAGTATCAGCTGATGCAAAATATCTGTCAGCAGCGCGACGACCTCCTCGGCTTCGCCGCCGCACTCTTGTCCAAGTAAGCCGTTCCTTACACGACAGCCGCCGCAACCGCCCGCCGTCCGACTCCGGGACATGCACTGCGCCCTCCCCCGGGGACAGTCGCTGCGCGCAGTGCCTGTCCCCGGAGGGCTTCCCCGGAGGGCTGAGGGACGGCAGAGTTGCCGCGAGGCTTGGTAGCCAACCAGAGGACGCCCAGAAGGCAGTCGGTTTGCGTAATAGCCGCTGCAAATCGGTGGAGAACGTTGCCTCCTGGAGACAGTCAAGCTGCGGAG
>JBGSHW010000038.1:0-28011 GCA_041751975.1 Pirellulaceae bacterium | reverse complement strand
AAGTTGAGAATTGCGTTGAGAAGCCCAATCAGTGGTGCAGTATTTTCTGGCGAGCCGAAGACCTTTTTGAACGCAAAGTCGACAGTGGGTTTGATTCCAAGTGGCATTGGTGGCACCAATCAGCGATGGGGCGAAGGAAGTGGCGGGGCTCATTATAGCCATCTGCTTGCTAGGCCGGCGTCCGACACAGCTGTTGCGGGATGGTGTCGCCCGCTGGGCTCTAGATCCCCCACCAACATCACCGGCATTCCACCACCCAATTCAACCGGACAGGCCAGTCAAGATGCAGCCTAGTCCCACCACCAACGACAATTCCAAATTCAGATGCGATCCCACGCGTCCAGGTCGTTGTATCGCCGGATATCAAAAATCGACCATTTTTAGGGTCGATTTCACTCTCGACTCTGCTCTGATTCGCACGAATCGACTCGCCCTGCAGGTCATCCACTTGCTATCCAAGGCATCACAGAGCCCTGATTGGCTCAGATAGGCGTATCAAACGTCTTGGCAAATGACAGACCGAAACCCAATCAGGGTGGAAGATCTTTGTCAGCAGGGCGTATGCAGGGATCTTCGGTTATCGTTTTTTAAGAAAGGCTGAGCCCGGCGTGAGGCCGCCGCCGTCGCATCACCCTTTTTACCGTCCTCTCGCCCTGAGGGTAGACAAATACCAAACGATTACGGTGTACTGCGTCAGCTCGTTACTAGCATCATAAGCGGTCGTGGTAGTGTGCGTCCGCCCCGAAATCGTCAATCCTTCGGTTGATTTCTGCCCTGCGTTGTCGTGGGTGCAGGTGATCGTAAACACCGAAGGTCGTCTCGTTCCAGAGTTCCTGAACGTTGCTCGTCTCAGTCGTCACCCACCTGTTGCGACCTCGAAAAAGATCTGTGGGTTGGGCAATCATCCGCTCGGTCGCTTCGGTGCTCTAATGACGATTCTGGGGTTCCGCTTCCGAACTCGTCTGGGACTCATTCTCGCTCCACCCAGGCTATTGCATGTCGTGGCGCTGCCACTGCTTAATTCCGACCGTAAGAGTACCGTCAGTGAACCACGTTGCGCCAGGCGTGGTGATTATCAATAATCGATATCGAGCCACTTGTCTTTACGCACGAGGATTAAGAGCACTTGGCGATCGACGTAAACATGCTCGAGCAGCAAGCTACACACTTCGGCTGTGGGCCAGCGGCAACCAACTTCACCGACGCGATGGACTCCGCGCGCTGAGCCGCTGGAGCTTAGCTGACAAAGCGAATTGTTCCAACGTGTTCGCCCGGTTCAGGCAAAACAAAAGCGTCCGAAAGTAATTTTTTGTCGTCAACGATCAGTTCTGGGAAAAGGAAACTCGGCAAAAGCGTAATGGCAAAAATTTCTCGGACTGCACCATCAAATCGCAAGAAGGCGGCGACTTCACCAGTTTCCAAGTCGATAATCCACACACCGCTAGAACGCTCGTCTTGTTCGGTGATTGGTAAGCCGCTAAACACAGCGGTCTCGCGAACTTGAGACAAACCGACGAACGCATACTTGCCGAAAAAGTCTAAGCCTCGCGTGAAGCCTGGGAGGTGGACAATGGGCTGGTACTTGCCACTGGCAACATCGACAATACCCAGCGACCCAGTTCCCGATTCGAGCAGCCAGAGGTGTCCTGCATACCAACGTGGGGAATGCGGCATCGACAAGCCCCTTGCTACGATCTCACCGTCAGGAACCTTCATCAGGATTCCGCCATTTCGCTTGTTCTCGCGCCAACCGCGTGCTCGGTTGGTGTCACCTAAGGCGGTGACAAATGCGGGTGCGTTGTCTCGGATCGCCAGTCCGTTTAAATGGCAGCGGTCTTCCGCCGCCACCTCGGTGATGAATGGCGGTTGCCAACGAGGAACGAAACTGTGCAACGTGTCGAGAGTGCACAGACAGGAAAAGCGTGTATTTACAATCCAGAGTTCTGGGCCCGCGAAGGACATCTCGTGAACCTGGATATCTCCAGTGTGATGCGTTATTCGCGGGAGGAAGCAGGCATCGTGTTTGCCCGGAGGTTCGATTTTTGAGGCGATCGTGCGGCAGTTGTGGAACTCGTGGATTTCACGATTCGCACCAACAAAGAAACGTCCCTCTTGGTAAGCCATACCCATAGGACGCTGAAACAAACGGAAGTGTGTGTTTAAAGCATCACCATCAGACCGAAGGAAAACCAATCTTCCGGCCTGATAGGTACTGACTGCTACGGAAAGCCCGAGCTCCCGTAGCAGTTGCGGAAAGGACTGGGTGTGAACGCTGCCCAAGGGGGGTACCGTATCATGTGGTGTTGCATCTGGATCTGCAGCCAGTGCCTCCATGGGTTCGTTCATCATCTTACTCATTCGAAGTATTGAACTAACTTAGAAACTACCCAATTGATGCTTTTGCCGACATCATAAGCCAATCGATATCCCAGTCAAAAGCTGAGGGGAGTCTAGGCTGAGTACTTGGCTGGCTCAGTGACTTCAATGCCCGATCGACGAGGTCGAAGTTGCGTGCCGATCGCGCGTTGGCTTCAACTTTACCGCTCATCGATTTGACTACTGGCCTGTCACCGGGACGGTCTTGCGAAACGACAACAGCCACGGGGCTATCGGTGTTCGTAGGCTGGTCGAATGCGAAATCAACCCTCACGCGCCAACTGCTCGTCTCGACGGAGCCAATGTCGATACGCCCTCGAGTGATTCGCTGGAAACCTCGCTGGTCGGCAATGGTCGCCTCGGCGTTATCTCCCGCGTTGATCGCCGGACTGTTTCGTAACGGTACGTGCGTTTTGGTTTTGCCGCCGTTGAAGGCGAGCGGACCAAGCTTGGGATCAAGCGGTGAGCTGACGCTGCCTCGAAGATCGCTCTCTACAAAGCCTGAAGCATCGCTGGTGAGGACACCGATCAGATTGTGACCACCGCTGATAAATGTACCGGCAACATCGTCCTGTGAGCCATTCACTTCGTTGCGGGCGATGATTGTATTACGCGGTGCGACATCTGCAGGGTAGGAGTATTCATACAGAGTCTCAGGGTCGTAATAACCATAGAAGGAGAATTCGATATCCATTGTGTTAACTCCACCGGCAGATCTCAGAATCGACTTGTCTGGAGCATTGATCACACGACTACCGGTAATCGTCGAACTCACAACGGAATTACCTTCACCGGTTACTAGCCAACCACCAGCAACAGTTGGTTCATAGGACGCATAGGGTGAATCAAATACCATGTTTGAGGCGTCGAGCGTGTTTCCGCTGATAGTTGAATTGATCAAAGTGGCCCGTCCGAGAATCCCGCCACCGCCGTGGCCACCAGTAGGAGTGCTTACATTGCCACTCACCGTAGAGGCGTTGAGCGTGAGCGCACCAAATGAGTTAATACCTCCCACTCCTCCACCCCGGTTGTCACTTATGGTCGACGAGTCGATTGTAAGGTTGCCTGAGTTGTCTACACCGCCTGCACTACGACTCTGATTGTGAGAAATCGTCGAGTTCTCAATTCTCGATTGACCAGATATGAATGCGGTGGAGAAGCCACCGCTGTTTTTTGAAATAGTCGATGAACGGATGAGCAGCGATGAGCCAAAGGGAGAGTAGATCGCGGATCCTTGGTTGTTCTCAATCGTAGTTCTTTCGATCGTCATCGGTCTACCGCTAAAACTCCAGATTCCGGCCGCGCCGAAAGACCGGTCACCGATCGTATTGTGAGATATTTCTGACCGCGAGATCAAAACATCTCCGGTTGCTCCCAACATTAAGTAGATACCCGCAGCGGCACTGTTATTGCGTGTGATCTTGGAGTTGGTAATCGTCAACTGTCCACCGGCGGCGATTCCGCCAGTTCCAAAACCGGTAGCGACGTTGTCGCTGATTTCGGATCGGTTGATGCTTACAACCGTGCCTTGCTCGCTTGTAATGCCCGCACCATCGGCGGCTGCATGATTACCAGATACCGTCGAGTTTCGGAGAATCAGATTACCGGCTGAGTGCAGAATCCCTCCTCCATCTCGAGTCGCCTTGTTGCCGGTCACATGAGTGCGGTCGAGAGTCAGGTTACCTGAGCTATTGATTCCGCCTCCTCGCCCAGTTGGCGATTCAGGGTTAGAGGCTTCGTTGCCATTCACCACTGAGTCGATTAAGTGCAGGTTCCCCGCGTTAAGTATGCCAGCTCCGCCTTGCGCGTCCTCGGTGTAGCCCTTTGCGATCGTTAAGTTTCGCATCGTGACGTCGGTTTCCGCAGCGATACGGAATACGCGGGTTGAACCCTGGCCACTCACGATGATCTTGTTGGCTGGATTGGCTCGAATATTCAGACTATCAGAGATCTCCAGCTGACTGTCGAGCGAGATCGTCCCCTGCAGACTGTTGTTGAAGCGAATCGTGTCCATCCCTGGATTCGTGTTGGCGGCCTCGATAGCTGCGCGCAGCGAACCGCTCCCACTATCGGCCAGGTTTGTTACCCAATAGTTGTTGAATACAATTCGCTGCTCCAGCGATTCCAAATGCAACTGCAATTGCAACTGTCGGTGGAGCGGTTTGCGAGATTCTGCGCAGGAACCAGGTTTTCTGCGCGTAAAGTAACGACTTTGAATTCCCATTTTGTAATTTCTCCCCACGAGGACAGTAACGAAATGACCAAACGCGTTGATAAGATGCCCACGGCGACCCTTTCGAAAAGGGCCCGCAGCGAGGATTTGGAGTCTCCCTAAAGTAACTAATTGCATCGAGTGGAAATCTGTGACCAAAAAACGAGAAAAATGATGCGAATGGCTCAGATTTAACGCGACAGGTGAAAACAGGTCTGGGTGGGGAAGCCCCCCCCCATGCATTTGATTTTCACATTGAGAAAATTGTCCACTATGAACAGAGGGGCAACGCGGGCTAACAACAGGGTTGCCGAGAAGTGAAAGGGAGCGGGTGACGGCTCGCCGCAGCGAAGCCTGCCCCCTAATGACCAAGCTCGAAAGAAAGGGTGTCAGCCACACCCACGAAGCTATAATTGCTCTCAGCCCGTAGCATCACCGCCCCGAATCGCCAACGACCCGAATCGCCAACGACCCAACTCGCCAGCGACCGGAGATTTTGAAAGCATCACGAGCCTCTGGCCATGCATCGCAGATATCTGCGTCCAGAGTGGATGCACTGTTTAACAGAATGAACTACGACAGCACTTCTTGGATCAGCGCAGCGACTAACTCCGTCGCTAACTGCTTGACGCCGGCTAGGGCGGCCTGAGGGTCGGCGGCTTCGGCTAGACGCCGCACAAGAGCGGAGCCGACGATCAGTCCATCGGCCACCGGTGCTAACAACTTGACGTGCTCTACTTTGCTGATGCCGAAGCCAATGCAGATCGGCAACTCCGTCCGTTCACGGAGCCAAGCTACTTTGTCGAGCAAGCCGGCGGGGAGCTCGGTCCGTTCACCGGTGATCCCCGTGATCGATACGAAGTAGATGAAGCCACTCGAGCTCTCCGCGATACGGAGCATCCGCTCGGGAGGTGTGGTGGGGGTCACCAAGTGAATCAAACTGAAGTCTTTGGAGCGGCACAGGGTCCGCAGCGGCGCCGCTTCCTCGACCAACAGGTCGGGAACAATCGCGCCGGAGAATCCCGCCTGCTGAGCATCCGCCACATACTTCTCTGCCCCCACCCGCTGGATGATCGAGTAGCTCACCATCGAAACCAAAGGCATGGTCAGCTTGGGCGATACCTTACCGATCGTCTCAAAGATATCTCGGAGCTTGACGCCGGCATCCAGGGCCCGCGTGTAGGAGGCTTGAATGACCGGGCCGTCGGCAATCGGGTCGCTATAAGGGATTCCCACTTCGGCCATCGCGGCACCGCAGTCCTGAAGGATCTCAAGGACTTGGGCCGTCAAGGCCAGCGACGGGTCGCCGGCGGTCACGAAGGGCAGGAACGCCTTACGGCCCTCGGCACGCAATTGAGCAAAGCAAAGATCGATCGCTGACATGTTTTAGTATTCCAATCCACGAAGTCGTGCAATTTCAGCCGCGTCTTTATCTCCGCGACCGCTGAGGCAGACGAGCACGATTTGATCCTTGTTCATGGTCGCAGCCAATTCGAGTGCTTGGGCCACCGCATGCGATGTTTCGAGCGCTGGCAGAATACCTTCGAGCCTCGCGACTTTGTCGAACGTCTCCAAAGCTTGCCCATCGCGGCACTCCGTGTACTGCACGCGATTTGTGTCTTTCCAGTAGCTGTGCTCAGGTCCCACGCCGGGGTAGTCGAGTCCGGCGGAGACCGAGTGCACGGGGGAGGTCTGGCCATCTTCGTCTTGCATCACGTAACTGAAACTGCCGTGCAAGATCCCAGGCTTGCCGTGACTGAGTGGCGAAGCGTTCTGGCCTGGTTCAGCCGAAAGCCCTCCCGCTTCAACGCCGATCAACTTCACTTCGCTATCTTCGACAAACGGAAAGAACATGCCAGCCGCGTTAGAGCCTCCGCCAACGCAGGCCACCACCGTATCGGGTAGCCGTCCGAAGATCTCAAGCGACTGCGCGCGAGCTTCGGCACCGATCACCGACTGAAAATCGCGGACCATCATCGGGAACGGATGCGGACCGATGACCGAGCCGATGATGTAGTGCGTATCCTCGACCGAAGCCATCCAATCCCGCATCGCCTCGTTGACCGCATCCCGCAACGTTCTCGAACCGCTGGTCACGGGGCGCACTTCGGCACCCATCAAACGCATGCTGAAAACGTTGGGGCGCTGCCGACGCACATCTTCTTCACCCATGTAAACCACGCATGGCAGACCGAAGTGCGCGCACGCGGTTGCGCTGGCCACCCCGTGTTGCCCAGCTCCGGTCTCGGCAATCACCCGCGTCTTGCCCATCCGCAAGGTCAGCAAGGCCTGCCCGAGCGTGTTGTTGATTTTGTGGGCACCGGTGTGATTGAGGTCTTCGCGTTTGAACCAAATCTGGGCCCCGCCGGCCAGCTCACTCAGCCGCCGGGCGTGGTACAGGGGGGATGGACGGCCCACAAAGGTCTTCAGCAAATGGTCCAGCTCGGCCTGAAACTTCGGATCTTTTCGCGCTGAGTCGTATGCGGCAGCGAGTTCGTCGAGTGCTCGGGTAAGCGTTTCAGGAACAAAGCGGCCGCCAAACTGACCAAACCGCCCCCGTTCGTCGGGCACGTTGGCGGTGCTGGGCTTCTGGATATTCAAAGCGTTCATGGATGAGTCCGCCCGGAGGGGGAGCCTGTTTCTGTGTAGGGTTGTTTATCAGTATCTGATTGTCGATAGCCGTCGCCCCATGGTCAAGGCAGTCGCCGCGAGAACGAGAAGCACTAGAGCCGCAGCCACATCGCCTTTAAATACTCGGTTTCGGGACAATTGGCAGAGACGGGATGGCAAGCCGCGGCGCCCGACTTGGCCAAAATTTGCATGTGCCGCGGAGTGGGATTGGGGTTAAAGTCGGTGGGACGGAAGGCAGAGCGAGCGGCCGACCGCACTAACCGCGTAAACTCGGCTTCCGGTAACAGACCCGCGCAAGAGCAGGTGAGCATGATCCCGCCCGGCTTGACCAACTGCATGGCCAAGCGGTTGAGATCAAAGTGCTTGTGCGTCCCCTCCTCCAACTCGGCCCGATTGCGAATCAACTTGGGTGGATCTAGCACGACCACGTCGAACTGCTTGCCCAACCGCAACATGTCACGCATGTACGCAAAAGCGTCCGCCTGCGTGAACTTGACCCGCACGTTGTTCAACGCCCCATTTTGTTTGGCGGTTTTTAAGGGCTCTTCGTCCAAGTCAATCCCGGTTACCTCGCTGGCCGCACCACGCGTCGCAGCCATAACCGAGAAGCCTCCGGTGTAGCAGCAGACATCGAGCACCGAACGACCCCGGGTAAATTCCGTCAGCTTCAAGCGGTTGTCGCGCTGATCGCAAAAAAATCCTGTCTTGTGCCCTGTACCAAAGTGGACGCGGTACTTGGTTCCGTGTTCGTGCACTTGGATGTGATTGGGGAGTTCACCGCTGGACCGAGGTGTCAACGCGTAGCCTTCCTGACTCTGCAGGTGGGGGCTGGGTTGTATCAACCAGTGCTTCGTCCCCAAGCGACTGGCCAATTTTTGGATGAGTTGTTCCGCGCGAGGCGCCATGGCAACGCTAAACACTTCCGCGCTCAGGCAATCGCCGTAGCGGTCGATCACCAAGCCGGGCATGCGATCGGCTTCGGCGTGGACGAGGCGATAACAGTTGGTGACTTCGTCCAGTCCCAGCGTCTCGCTGCGTAGCGAAATGGCCCGCTCGGCCGCTGCGTCCCATAGGCTGTCTGTGGGTGGTTCCGTACCCCAGTGCACCAAGCGCAGTGCCACTTCCGACTTGGGGTTGTACAAACCGTAGGCGAACTGCTCCGCCGCGCCCGATTCGGTCTCGGTGTGCAACACGCGTACCCAATCACCGACCTGGGGCGAGCCCTCGATGTGCTTGATCCGCTTGCGATACACGCTCGGGTGGGTGGTGGCTTTGTTGAGCGTAATGGCCGCCATGGGCTCACGTGGGCCCGGAGAGAGGGGCAAAACGTCGGGAAGTTCGTTCCCCCGGGAACTCAGTCGCCGCTCTTTGTAAAATTTATTTTTGTAACCCGGTTTGGGAGGCATTCGGAGGTTTCCGCCACGTAACGATATTGCATTCTGTAGCCGCGGCACCCGACGGATACCGAACGAACACCCCTCAAATCTTAACTACTTCTTGATACGGACCTAGTTCAAAACGGCTGAAGATCCTTTAGAAAGCATAAGTGACGAATAAAAACCACCTGAACATCGGCCGGGCCTCAATTGTCTCACTGCCTGATTGGTGGTTTCCAGGTTTTAGTTCGGGTACACTAGGTGTCTCGATTCCACCGAGTCAATGCGAGCAGGAGACTCATTTATGTCGCAAGCGCTCGACTGTAGCGTGCTGGTGCTAAATCGCTTCTACATGGCTATCCGCGTGATCAACGTACGGCGAGGGCTGACGTTGCTGTATCGTGGCTGTGCCGAGGTCATTACCATCGATGACGGCCAGTACGCCAACTACGATTTTGAATCGTGGTGCGAGTTGAGCCAGTTTTACTCGCTGGAAAAGCAATCGGGCGAGGACTACATCCAAGCGGTGAACTTCGAACTGCAAGTCCCCCGGATCGTCCGACTGACTCGCTACGACAAGGTCCCCAAGTCGACCGTCCGCTTCAATCGCAAAACTCTATTCGCACGCGACGAACATCGCTGCCAATACTGCGGCCAAACTCGACCGGTGAATCAGTTGAGTCTGGATCACGTGGTCCCGCGCTCCCACGGCGGTAAGACCACGTGGGAAAATATCGTCTGCAGTTGCATGGGCTGTAACTCGCGCAAGGGCGGACGCACTCCGGCGCAAGCAGGCATGCACTTGCTGAGTAAGCCGATGAAGCCGCGGAGCAATCCCGCCATGGCCATTCCACTCAACGACCCACGCTACCATAGCTGGAAGACATTTGTGCAAGACGAATCGGTCGCCTCGGCGTAGCGATGGCTGGAAGCAAACAAATAAACACAGAGGCACGGAGGACACTGAGTTTCCGCGCGGCGTGCTCTGTGAACTCCGTGTCTCTGTGTTTCAAGAATTAACCCTTGTTTGCAATCGATCGCGATTAGCCAAGACATTAAGCGGGCGTGAAACAATGGTATGTACGTTTTTTTCAAAAAGACGGCTCACCACAACCACCAGGCTTCGAACATCAGCACGTACACGGCCAATGCAAAATTGCTGACCGCATGCGCTACGATGCACTGCCACAAATCGCGTTTCCAATACAGCAAGCCGTTGAGCAACAGGCAATACACGGCTGCCGCGATCCATTCCGGATGGGCCAACGTGAACATGGCCGTGACCAGCAGGCACGACGAGAGGGTGTACTCGCCGATCGGTACCCGTTGCCACTCAGGGTCAATGGCCCAGCGGAGCAGGAAGCCACGCCAGAAAAGTTCTTCTGCCAGCGGGACCACAAGCGATAAACCGATCACGCGGACAGCGATGAAGCCCCACACGGACAGCGCCCCCTCGAGTTTCTCAAACGGGTTATAACCAACTCGTGCACCAGGGCTTAGCCACTCCGGAAGATAACTGGTAACCCAGCGTTCTAACTGCAGCTCGCTTAGTACGATCCATAAGGCGATCCCCAGCAACCCGACCCATACTCCGTGACCGACCCTAATATGCGGTCGAAAGAGCGATTTCCCCCGAAGGAGATAAATGGTGGCGAGTGAGACAATTGCCACAACTCCGCCGTAGGCAACCGGATACGCTTGGCCTTCAAAACGTCCAGCGATACTTGTCCCAACCAGATAAAGCACAAATGGTACGACATAGGCTGACGCATCAACCTGTGTTGTAGCACTGCTTTTTGGAGTGTCGCTTTTTAAAGCACTGCCTTTTGGAGTGTTGCCCTCTTGGGTACTGTCGGCTGCAACTAGGTCGGCTGGCGCTGCTTTGTCGTTCGGGGCATTCGCTGGATGATCAGTCAATTGGGTTCAGCCTGGATTTGATTTGGGCCTGGATTTAACTGGGCTAGGATTTAACAGGGCTAGGATTTACTTGGGCCTGAAATTACTTGGGCCTGGAATTACTTGGGGAATAGTTGGGTATGACGCCGCTCACCCGCTTGGGGCGCTACCGTCAACTCGCATTCGAGCGTCGTGGTGACCGGCCTCAGGCAACGCGTCGCATCGCAGGCTTGGTATTCAATATCAATCTGGATTTGCACCTGCGTCTGATTGGGGGCCAATATTATAGTGGCTGGCAGCAGAAACACGACGCGCCCTTCGAGCTTACTGATTTCAACTCCGAGCAGTGGCTCCAGCTTGCGCTCACCCGTCGGCGATTGCGTTTCCCCGGCCATCAAGCCTTCGGCGGGGCGGAGCTTCACGGTCGTAGCCCGCACCAACTCGGATTCCTGGCCATCGTCGGCATAGAGATAGTAACCTCGATCGACGTTCAGCACGACTGCAGCGGTGATCACTTGCCCCTCGCAGACTTGGTTATGCGACACAAACAACTCTGCTTGCAGCGCTTCGCCACGGAACGTCGCATCGGGCTGGCTGTCAGCGGCCACTGCGGGTTGAGGATTGAGCTGGCGGAACTGGGCATCAGCCAGCACCAAATGCTCAACTTCGCGCGGGGATTGATGCAGGATGCCCGAGAGACCCGCGAGGGTCGCTTCGAGCGATTGTTGGGCTGATGGGTCTCCCGTCAATTGAAACAGGTCGAGCAACACACTGGCGGCCACCCCGTTGGCTACCGGCATGTTTCCGCCGCCGGTGAGACTCTTGGAACGCACAATCAATTCTTCGTGTTCGGGCCCGGTGAAGAAGAAGCCTCCGTCGACCTTGTCTTCAAACTGCGAACGCATGGCGTCGACTAGACGTTGCGTCTCGATCAACCATCGTGGCTCACCGGTCGTCTTGTGCAGTTCCAAGAAACCCTCTGCCAGAAACGCGTAGTCCTCGAGAAAAGCGGGAAGTTCCGCTACGCCGTCGCGCCAGGTGCGTTTGAGCTTGCCGTCGACGATCAATTCCCTTAACACAAACTCGGCCCCCCGCGCTGCCGCTGCGGTGTACTTCGGTTCCGACAGGCTCCTGCCAGCATTGGCGAGCGATGCAATCATGAGTCCATTCCAACTGGCCAGGATCTTGTCATCCAGGTGCGGGTACTCGCGTTGGCCACGCGCTTGTTGCAAGGTACGGCGCATGGCAGCCAGTTGCGGATCGGCCGCGAGCAACCGCAGCGGCTCGCTCTCAAGTTGCAGAGAAGGGATGTTCGTGCCGACGCGCTTTCCCGTAGCTTCCTCTAGAAAGTTGCCCGCCTCCTCAAAGCGATAACCTTCCGCAAAAAGCTTGGCTTCGCCTGTGGGCAGATACTTGTTCAGCTCTTCCATCGACCAAGTATAATAGCGTCCCTCTTCGCCGTCGCTCTCGGAATCGATCGCCGAATAAAAACCGCCTTGCGGATGAGTCATCTCGCGGTGCAACCAATCGGCGATATCGGCTACCGCTTGGCGATACAGCGGATCTTGCGTCAGGTCGTAGGCCTCGGTGTAGGCCCGCATGAGTTGTGCGTTGTCGTACAACATCTTTTCAAAGTGGGGCAAGAACCAGCGCTCGTCGGTCGCATAGCGGTGGTAGCCTCCGCCCACATGATCGTGAATCCCACCGCTGTAGATGGCATCGAGCGTCTGCACGAGCATGTCGCGGGCCACTTGATTGTTATTCTCGCGAGCATCAAAGGCCCAGAGGCGCAGCAGGCCATGCGGCGGGAACTTGGGCTTGCTACCAATCCCACCGAACTTGGCATCGTACAGTTGCTGCGACTCGGCCACCGCTCGCTCCAGTGGAGTGACCGCCGACAGGACGGTGGCCGGAGCGCTTTCGGATTGAGTCACTTTGCGAATCGCTTCGGCGAACGAGTTGGCTTGCTGGTCCACCTCCCGCGGCTGTTGCTCCCAGACTTCCGCCAACTTGCCCAAGGCATCCAGAAATGCAGGTTTAGGAAAGTAGGTGCCTGCCATCCAGGGACGACCGTCGACTGTGAGCCAAACTGAGTTCGGCCAACCGCCCCGTCCGGTGAGCAACTGAGTGGCGATCATTAGTTGCTCGTCGATATCGGGGCGTTGTTCGCGATCGACTTTGATCGCCACATATTTTTCATTCAAAACGGCCGCCACCTCTTCGCTCTCGAACGACTCGCGTTCCATCACATGGCACCAATAGCACGTCGAGTAGCCGATCGACACGAAGATCGGTTTGTTCTCGCGCTTGGCTTTCGCAAACGCTTCGGGCCCCCATGGCATCCAGTTCACAGGATTGTGAGCGTGCTGCAACAGATAGGGACTGGTCGAATGAATCAGCTCGTTGGTAAAACGATGTTGCTCCGGTTTCGCTGGGCTCGGCGGCTCATCACCGTAGGCTGCCGCAGCCAACAGAGGGCTCGTCAGCAACATCCACCCCCAGAACCAAGTTGGCTTCCGGCGGTCGCGTGACCAGCGGGAGTCGGATTGATATAACCTGTGCATAAGAAATGGCTTTTTGGTGCTTAACGAAGAGGGAAATTCCAGTGATGCGGACTATTATTACCGATTTCGAATCGCACCGAGAGGCCATCGAGCGCGTGCGGGAAGCTGTGTTCGTAGTCGAACAGTGTATCGATCGGGACGAGGAGTTCGATGACCGCGACCCGCTGTGCACGCATGTCGTTGTTTTTCAGGGCCCAAGTGAGATCGCAACAGGACGCCTCGACATCGAACTCGATGGTAAGCTCGGCCGCGTGGCGGTCCTTAAGGAACATCGCCGCCAAGGTGCCGGCGAACTGGTCGTGCGCTCACTTGAGCAGTGGGCTCGACAAGCTGGCCAGCAGCGCGTCTGGTTCCACGCCCAGATCGCAGCCCTTCCATTCTATGAGAAACTGGGCTACCAAGCTTACGGAGACGAGTTCCTGGAGGCCAATATCCCGCACATAAAAATGCAACGGAAGCTAGACACGGGTCGCTGAACCCTTACGAGCCAGACGAAGCTCGCTTTCTAAGCAGCTGTACGTAGCTGCATTTTCACGTAGCTGCGTCTCTCCGAGGCGCAGACATTCCGCGTCTCGGAGAGACGCGGCTACGTGTTGACTACGGGATCTTTGGCAAGATCCACTACGTTAGGTTCCACAAAAAGTGCGATAATGGGCGTCGGGTTCACTCGGCGGTTGCCGCAAGTCACCGAACTGCTCAGGCGTATCAAAGGGTTGCGCGAGGGCACTCAGCAAGCGTTCGAGGGGAGCCATGTCGCCATCGCGACTTGCGGCTTGCAAGGCTGCTTCTACCAAATGATTCCGCGGAATGATGGCGGGATTGGTCGCATTCATTCGCTGGTGCGCGACGTGAAGGGGTGTTTCCTCTTGCTTCAATCTCTGTTGCCAACGTTCGTACCACTCCATCCAGCTGGAGTCTGCACCATGCGCCTCCGTTAACGGATCGGCATCGCTTAGCTTGCGGAACGTTTCCGTGAAATCTCGGCCTCCGCACTGCATCCAGCTTAAGAGCGATTCGATGAGGGCTGCATCCTCCGGTTGCGCGGTGGCCAGTCCCAGCTTGCGACGCATGCCAGCCAGCCAATAGTTTTCGTAGAGCTGCGGGAATTCCTCGAGCGCCGCGTTCGCCAAGTTGACCGCAGTGGCTCGATCGGCATCCAACAACGGCAATAGCGACTCCGCAAAACGGAGCATGTTCCAGTGTCCGATTCGCGGCTGGTTGCCGTAAGCGTAACGACCCTGCGAGTCGATTGAGCTGAACACGGTCGCTGGATCGTAGGCGTTCATGAAGGCGCAAGGACCGTAGTCAATAGTCTCACCGCAAATGGAAACATTGTCCGTGTTCATCACCCCATGCACAAAGCCGATGTGCTGCCAGCTGGCAATCAAAGCGGCTTGACGATCGATCACTCCCCGCAAAAGCTCTTGATAGGGATTCTCGGCTGCGACCAGCGTGGGATAGTGGCGCTGGAGGGTGTAGTCGGCCAGCTGCTTGAGTCCTGCCCCATCTTCGCGCGCCGCGAAGTACTCAAACGTGCCGACCCTAATATGGCTGGCCGCAACACGCACAAGGATCGCCCCGGGCACCACCGTTTCGCGATAAACCGCTTCACCGGTCGTGGTCACAGCCAGGCTGCGGGTGGTGGCGATGCCCAACGCATGCAACGCTTCGCTGATCACAAATTCGCGAAGCATCGGCCCCAGTGCGGCCCGACCATCCCCGCGACGCGAGAAAGGAGTCGGCCCGGAGCCTTTGAGCTGGATATCGAATCTTTCTCCGGCAGGGGTCAGTTGTTCGCCGAGCAAGATCGCCCGCCCATCCCCGAGCATCGTGAAGCCACCGTACTGATGTCCCGCGTAGGCCTGAGCGATGGGAACAGCCCCTTCTGGCAAGAGATTTCCTGCAAATATTGCAGCTAACGAGCCCCTATCGAACTGCGTTAAGTCCAACCCGAGAGCGGTCGCGAGCGAATCATTGACCAACGCAATCTGGGGATTCCGAACCGGGGTGGGAGAGACCTGGCTTGCGAAGCTCTGCGGCAAGCGAGCGTAGCTGTTGTCGAAGTTCCAGCCGACGGTGCGCGACATTTAATTTTCAGTCTAGGAGAGTTCGAAGTGGGTGAAGCGTGGACGCACATTTTGAGTTTGCGTGCGAATCTGTCATACTAAATTATAGGGTCGGCCTATAAGGGCCGGGGAGGGGCACATTAGTTATCCCCGATAACCCTTGGCGACCTGCGTAAAAGCAAGCACCATTACTATCCCCCTCGGCGAACACAGTCTCCCCCTTTTAACTCCTCCCCTGCCCTGCCTGTCCCTCCCCTACTCTCCCACCAGCCATTGTTACGTCGCATGTTTGTTCCAAAGTTCATGCTGTTTAGATTCACGCCATTCGGCTTCATGCTGCTTGGCCTCTTGCTCAGTAACTCGCACGCAACCGCACCGACTGCTTTGCAGACGGAGGAGGTCGACTTTGTCACGCAAGTTCAACCGATCTTGGAAGCGCACTGCCTGCGCTGCCACTCGGACGATACAACCCAAGGCGATGTCTCACTTGCCACTTGGGCGGCGGTCCAGGCCAGCGGAGCCGTTGCGGCTGGAGAACCCGACTCGAGCTATTTGATCGACTTGGTCACTCCGCTCGATGGCAAACCGGCTCAAATGCCCAAAGAGAGTCCGCCACTATCGGCAGAACAAGTGGCTACGCTGCGGATGTGGATCGAACAAGGTGCCGTATGGCCGACGGAGGTCAAGCTGCGCGCCCCCGATGTGGCCGATCATCAGTGGTGGTCGTTGGAGCCGATCACGGCCAGTTCTCCGCCGGGAACTTCTCAGGCACATCCGGTGGATGCATTTGTCGATGCGAAGTTAACTGCGATTGGGCTGACAGCGGTCCCCTCGGCAACTCCCGTCACGTTGATCCGTCGCCTGAGTTACGACTTGACGGGTTTGCCACCCCAGCCAGCTGATGTGAAAACGTTCGAGGCTGCGTGGCAAGACAATAGTGAGCGGGCATGGACGGAGCTGGTCGATCGCCTGCTAGACTCACCCGCCTTCGGTGAAAAGTGGGGGCAACATTGGCTTGATGTCGCGCGTTACGCTGAGACCCATGGCTATGACAAAGATCAGCCGCGGCCCAGCGCCTGGCCCTACCGTGACTATGTCATTCGCAGCTTCAACCACGACAAGCCCTACGGCCGTTTTGTGCAGGAGCAAGTCGCCGGTGACGCGATCTTTCCCGATGAACCGGACGGCGTGTTGGGGCTTGGTTTTTTAGCAGCCGGTCCATGGGACTTCATTGGACACTGGGAGGTGGGTGAAGGTAAGCTTGATGGGCGGATTGCCAAACACCTCGATCGTGACGAAATGGTGGCTACGGTCTTCAATGTCTTCATGAGCACCACCGTGCAATGCGCGCAGTGCCACCACCACAAGTTCGATCCGATTCGCATGGAGGACTACTACCGGCTGCAGGCCACGTTGTCGGCCGTCGATCGCGCCGAGCGACTCTACCAAGGCTTGTCGGTCGAACAACTTTCGCAGCAACAGACACTCCGCACAACGTTGCTGGAGGTGCAACAACAGCGCGATAAACTCAAAAGTGAAATTAAACAACAGATCGCTATCGAAGCACAAGCGATCGACCAACGGTTCGCCGAGTTGACCGCTGGCGAGCCAAGCGAACCGCAACCGGAATACGGTTTCCATAGTCAGATTTCGAGCTCGCCCACAACCGCTAAGTGGGTGCAAGTCGACTTGGGAGAACCACGCACGGTGGCAGAAGTCCGTTTGCTGCCTGCGTTTGACAACTTCAACAACATCGGTGCTGGCTTTGGCTTTCCGGTGCAGTACATAGTACAGGCAGCCAATGAGCCGAGCTTTACCGACGTCAGCGTGCAGACGTGGCTCGACGCCACGGCCGAGGATCAACCGAATCCTCAGCTGCGCCTGATCGTAATCCGAGGAGGCATCGTGCCGATGCGCTATATCCGGGTTACCGCCACCAAATTGTCCGAGCGTCAAGCCGATTACATCTTTGCCCTGGCCGAACTGCAGGCCTTGGATGAGGCGGGCAATAACCATGCGTTGCACGCACAGGTCACGGCACTCGACAGTATCGAAGCTCCCGTGCGGTGGAGTGCGGGCAATCTAACCGATGGGATTTACTTTCAAGCGGTCCGCGATCCGCAGAAATTGGAGGAGTTTTTTAGTCTTCAAGCACAGCGGCAGGCCATCGAACTCGCCCACTTCACTCCTGAGCTCAGCCAAACATTGGCTGCCCAGTCGGAACAGATCGCACAAGTTCAGCACACCTTAACGCAGTTTCCTAAGGGAGACTTTGTGTACGCCGCCGCCACGAACTTTTCGGGTGGAGGGCAGTTCGTGGCTACCGGGGGCAAGCCGCGGGAGATTCACTTATTGCATCGCGGCGACTTGCGTGCTCCCGGCGAGCGGGTGGTTCCCGGCGCGCCGCCACTGTGGCCAGAGGCGGAAACTGCTTTTGCCAACGCCGACAATTGGCAAGAGGCGGAGGTGCGGGCTGCGATGGCGAAATATCTTACGGCACAGACCAACCCTCTAACGTGGCGGACCATGGCCAATCGCGTCTGGCAATGGACCTTTGGTCAACCACTCGTCGGCACTCCCAACGATTTTGGACGCATGGGGATGAGCCCCTCGCATCCCGAGTTGCTCGACTATCTGGCGATTCGTTTGCGCGATGACCCACGTCAATCGATTAAATCTCTGGTGCGATTGCTGGTTACATCGCAAGCCTATCGCCGTGCCAGTGAATTCGATGCAGCCAACGCTCAAATTGATGCGGGCAACAAGTACCTGTGGCGCGGCCAGCGAAGACGACTGACCGCTGAGGAGTTTCGCGATTCGATCATGGCGGTCAGCGGCGTGCTGCAGGTCGAAACGCGAGGTGGCCCGAGTTTCCGCGACTTCATAGTGGAAAAGCCCGAGCACTCGCCTCACTATCAATACCACCTGCATGACCCACACGATCCCGCTACCCATCGCCGCAGCATCTACCGCTTCGTGGTACGCTCGCAACCCCAGCCGATGCTCACTGCCTTGGATTGTGCCGACCCATCGATCAGTGTGCCAATGCGCGATGAATCGACGACTGCGTTACAAGCACTGACGCAATGGAACAATCGCTTGGTCGAAGCGATGGCGCAGCAGTTCGCCGAGCGACTTGAACGGGAAGCCACCGGCATCGAGGATCAAGTTGAATTGGGATGCCAGCTCGCGTTGGGGCGTCCCCCAACCGCCAGCGAACAGCAGGTGCTGCATGAGCTGTTGACAACCCACGGAGCTCAGACTTTGGCCCGCGTCCTTTTGAACACGAGTGCGTTTACTTATGTCGAATAAGCAGACTGTCGAATCGTCTACCACTTCGCGCCGGCAATTCCTGCGCACGGGTTTCCAGGGCTTAGGTGGCTTGAGTGGCTTCGCGGGTTTGGCGTTGGCCGACCTGCTGAGCCGCGAGCAAGCCCAGGCGGGGGTCGGGAATCGTGTCTTGCACCATCCACCGCGAGTAAAACGAGTCGTGCAGTTGTTCATGGCGGGTGCGGCCAGTCACGTCGACACCTTTGACTATAAACCGCTGTTGGCCAAACAGCATGGTCAGCCATGGGATCCGGGCGAACAAGTTGAGTTGTTTCAGAGCACTCCGGGTGCTTGCATGCAGAGTCCCTGGCGATTTGCTCCATATGGACAAAGTGGAAAGATGCTGAGTGAGATTGTGCGGCCCTTGGGAGCGGTCGTGGATGACATCGCTTTTGTGCACAATGTCGTGGGTAAAACAGGTGTGCACAGCCAAGGGACATTGCTGCAAACCACCGGCTTCAATATGCCTGGCTTCCCCAGCGCGGGCGCCTGGGTCTCGTATGGACTGGGGAGCGAGAACGAGAACTTGCCGACCTTCGTGGTGCTACCAGACCACCGCGGCTTGGCATCGAACGGAGCGAAGAATTGGGGCAATGCGTTTGTTCCGGCCCAGCATCAAGGGACGGTCATTCGCCCTAGCCAACCTACGCCGATTGCCGACCTCTTTCCGCCACGCAGCGATTTCATTGATGCCGACAACGATCGGGCTGGCCTAGCCGCACTGCGCGCGTTGAATAGCGATTATGCCCAACAGCGGGCCGATGACGATCGCCTCACGGCCCGCGTGCAAGCTTATGAGTTGGCGGCGGCCATGCAGTTGAGTGCGACCGATGCGCTCGACGTGTCCCAAGAACCGCAGTACATCCATAATATGTATGGCTTGGCCCCCGAAGGTCCCGGCGTGGATGACACCGAGATCAATCCAAAAGCAGAAACGGAGTTCTTCGGTCGCAAGTGCCTGGTGGCTCGGCGACTCTTGGAGCGCGGCGTTCGCTTTGTGCAGATTTGGAGCGGCAATGACAATGGCTTCCCCAGACGCAATTGGGACAGTCACGAAGATGTCCGCCGCGACCACGGTCCACTGGCCATCGGCATGGCCCACGGCGCAGCCGCCCTGATTCAAGATCTCAAGCAGCGCGGGATGCTCGACGACACGCTGATCCTATGGACCACGGAATTCGGCCGCATGCCCTGCTCGCAGGGAACTCAGGGGCGAGACCACAATCCCTTTGTCTTCACGAATTGGCTGTGCGGCGGCGAAGTGCGACCGGGAAGCTATGGCCCGAGCGATGAATGGGGCTACAAGCCGTTGGAACGCAACCGTGGGACCGAGGTCTATGATATCCATGCTACGCTGCTGCACTTGCTAGGCATCGACCACACGCGGTTGAGCATCCGTCATAACGGTATTGACCGGCGTCTGACCGACGTGCACGGGCATGTGCTCAGCGAGTTGCTTTAAGGCCCTGCTCGGCCGAACCCACCGCTTTAAACATCTTTCGTTGTGATTTGACCAGTAGAATGTGCAGTCGGGAGGGGGAGGCTCCTGCCGAGCTTTTTTGTGGGGCTACCCCCTAACGTACACAAGCCACGCAAGCACAGCCCCTTACTTGTGAACGGCAGATGGCGGCCCATAAAGGCTCCGCAGGAGCGTCGCCCTCCCGAAAGGCTGACCACCGATACTCGCGTGCAATAGCAAGCTCCAGCCCGCAATCACAACGGGAACTTGCCGCTGGCTAATTCTGTGGAAAAATGCTCGAGTGCGGGCCGGATGTCGGTCACACTTTCCACGATGGCGTGGGCCCCTGCAGCTCGCAGTTTGCCCTCGGCGATAGCCAACCGTTGCTGTTGCTCGTCTGCTGAAAGTGCAGCCCATTCGTCGCGAGACAGGCCAACGCAGTTTCCGGTGCGGGTCACACCGATGGTCCAACATCCTGCGTTGCGCCCCGCTTCGATCCCCACGGGTGTGTCGTCCACTTTGACCATGGCCCACAAGGGATAAACGGCCATGCGTCGGGCTGCTTCGTAGATCAGAAACGGTGCCGGTCGTCCGAGCAACGCATCTTCGGCTCCCAATGCACAGTCGGGTGTATAGCCCTGTTCCGCCGCGGACCGCGCCACCACGTCCAGCAGCTCGCGGGTGTAACCGGTGGTGGAGCCGATCTTCAAGCCCTGCGAGCGACACCAGGCGATGATCTCGGGTACACCGTCAATCAAGACGGAATGCTGGCCAAGTGTCTTCATTTGCAAGGGCAAGAAATCAGCATACATCGCATCGATATCGGTTGACTGAATCGATTGGCCGTATTTGGCTTTCCAAGCCGTATCGACCTCTGGCATCTGCCCGATGGTGGCAATGTGATCGCGTTTAGCTCGCCCCATCGGCTCGCGGGCTTGGGCGGCCGTGATGGGAACACCTCGTTGTCGAAATATCTCTAGGAAGACAGAGGCCGGTGCACAGCTTCCAAAATCGATTGTTGTTCCCGCCCAATCAAACACGATCGCTTTGAGATTGGAAACGGAGTTTGATGCAGAAGGTGTGGACATGAGCTTGTGCAGTTTAAAAGCGAGTTAAAAAATCAAACATACGGTCGAAGTTAGCACTGCAGTAGACGCTATTGTTTACTCCAAAAACGCTCCGCGATGCCAAAGGACATGGTCATCCCCGCTCCACCAGGACCGACGCAGACATGCACTCCGGGCGAGGGTTCTGTTTCTAGAATCACTCGGGAAGGATGTTTGGCGTAGATTCCGTGCCAGCGACTCTCGATCGTCCAATCGGGCAGGACGAATTGTCGATGCAGTTCGCGCAAGATAAGTTCATCGATTTCTGAGCGGTCGAACGGACTGATTTCGTGGTCGTACTCATGCGAATCTCCTAGGATGACTTGGCCCAAATCGTTTTGCGAGGCCATGACATGGATGCCGTAGCGATCGAGTTCGGGAGTCTCCTGCTGAACGCGTTGTTTAAGGGTTGCCAGCGATGGGCAGGCTGCAAACGAGGTATAGTGCCGCAGCGTGAGGCCACTGGCCAGATGTGGGCCGATACGCCATTGGTTGGCTTGGGCTACGGTCCGCAGCATGTGCAACTTGCACAATCGCAAGCCACTGTCGATGAAGGCTTCCGGCAAGAGCGCCTGGAAATCGCTGCCGCTACACACCACGATTTGGTCGGCCCTCCAACTCCGGCCGTCGCTGGCGAACAATTGATGGTCGTCGATGGCAGTGATGGTCGTCGAGAATTCGCACTTCACCAACTCAGTCTGCGCGAACCACTTCGGGATGGCTGCGATGGCTTGCGGTGGGTAGACGCACACTTCCGTCGCGCTCCACATGGAGCCGAGCAGACCTTGGGGTTGAATCGCCGGTGTCCGGGCCAGCGTCTCCTCTGGAGTTAGCAACTCCACTCCCAGTTGCGAACCGTACAGCGCAACAAACTCTTCGAGCACCGCCAACTCATCCGGGCGATGGGCGGCATGCAACGAACCGCAGGGCTTGATCCACACGCCTGCTGCGGTGGCAATCTCAAGCCATAGTTCACGCGAGCGCATGGCGATATCGTGCAGTTCACCCGGCGGCTGACCGATGGGCCAGACCATGCCAAAATTGCGAATCGAAGCTCCGATGGCCTGCGGCGATCGCTCGAGCAAGACCACTTTTCGCCCTCGGCTGGCGGCCCTCCAGGCGTGCGCCAACCCGACAATGCCACCACCCACTACCGCGACATCAAATTGCTGTTCGATCATAAACGACTGGTTCTCTGGCTTAGGAGGCTCTCTGGCTTACAAGGAAGAGGACGTACCGTCTCATTTGGCAACTTGATCGATCATAGGCAAGTAGTGTTCGAGCGTTGGTGTCGGCAAGTCTATGGCTTTGGCCAAGTCGTCCCACCTTCGCAAGTTGAGCGCATCTTCCCAATGCGGGCTCGATCGGAACTCGCTCAATTCCCCTTCCGACATCATGCCACCTTGCAAGCGAAAACTGATCAGGGATGGTTCCGAAAGATGACTTGCGTAAGCAGCTTCAACGGTGCACAAGTAACGTTTGGCAGCGACATGCAACCGCACCGGTTCGGCAACCGCCGGAGGAAAGTGATCTTCCAGGAAGCGATAACCACTGTTTTCATGGTGGTCATCGATTCCTTGCTCAGGTGCATCATCGGGCAGGTCGTGCAGCAAGTGACCGATATCATGCAGGAGTGCCGCGACAACAAGTTCGCTGCTTGCTCCCGCCTCTTCGGCCAACAAAGCGCATTGCAGGGCGTGCTCAAGTTGCGTGACGTTTTCGCCACCGTACTCTGAGTTTCCTTTGTTGGCAAAGCACTCGGCAATGCGTTTGGTGATCGCGGCTGTAGCTTCCATCATGCACCTCGGGTTGATCTTAAAGTTGACTGTATTTGGATTTAGGGTTTGATTGCAATGCGAATCGCTTGGCCACGACTGGGGGAGCTGACTGCCTGATTGATGTCGGCGAGCGAGTAGTGTTGACTGACACACTCGGCGAATGGAAAGTGACGACCGGTGCCTTGAAGAAAGTCGACGGCGGTTAACAAGTCCTCTGGCCGGTAGTTGTGGACGCCATGCAGCGAGAGCACTTGCCGCACCACGCGCTCTGGAAAAAGTTCGATCGGTGGCGTCGGGCGCACGGAACCAACAAGGATGACTGCGGCTCCTGTGTCGGCCGCCGCCAACGCGGTTTGCACGGCCGTGTGATTGCCGGACATCTCGAGCACGATATCAAACTTTGACGTCTCGAGTTCCGATCGCAACTCGGTGTGAGTCAGAGTTCTATCGGCGGCGAAACGTTTGGCCAACTCAAGACGCTGCGGTTGGGTGTCGCAGACCACCACTGATTCGGCTCCAAGTTGATTGGCCATAGCGGACGCGGTGAGCCCCAGCAGTCCCGCTCCGATCACCAACACGCGAGCGCCCCGTAGGTCGCCAGCGGTGCGCAGGGCGGCAGCAACGGTGGCGGTCGCGCAACTTGCCAGGCAAGCCACTTCGTCGGGTAGTTGCTGGTCGGGTAGTTGCTGGTCGATGATGACGAACTTGGTGCCACGAATTAAATGACAATGCTCGGCCAAGCCGCCGCTGAACTGCCAGTCGTCGGAGAGTCGGTGATGGCCATACTTTCGCAAGCTACGACATTTCTGCGGTAAGCCGCGCTGGCAATTCCGACAGTCGTCACACGAAGCGGAGACCGACCAGACCACACGATCTCCCAAGCTCGCTGCACGGCCGCGCAGATCATGCACCACGCCTGTTCCAAGAGCTTCGATCACACCGACGATTTCATGTCCCAGGATGCACGGCGTTGGTTCTTGACGGTGGCCGTCGAGTGTGGATAGGTCGCTGCCGCAAAGTGTGCAGCAGGTGATCCGCACCAGCGTTTCGCCAGCCGCGAGCGACTGAGGCAAGGCCAACTCGCAAATTTCCAGCGGCTGCCCCGCAGTAAAGAACACCGCTGCTCGACTAATTGGATCGCTCACTTGGTGGTTTAATTATTCAAACGTTTGAAAGGCGTTTGCCTCTCCCCAATCGGCTTGGATAGCCTCGCGTAAGCTAGCCTGCAAATTGGCTGGTTGGGAAGTAGAAGCTCGCTTTTTTGAGTCGAGAAACTACAAAATTAACATAATCGACACATGCCATAGATAGTTGTGGTCACGAAATCTTGTTCTAATTCGGCAGCGGACGGGGCTGATGATAGTCAACTTGCCAGCGTTCGGCCAGACGCTCTTTACCTGCCGCATCATTACGCGACGTTCTGCTACCCAGGTCAACTTCTCAAAGCATGCGAACTCGATGAGCACCGGCGATACAACGAACTCCGCTGCAACAGGCTTACGGGCAGGTGCAATTAACGGCTCTAGCCAGGCAGCGCTCGAAGAGAATCGAAGTCCGTGGCTGCCGATGGCGTGGGCCATCGCCGCCGCCTTCGGCACTTATTTTTGCATGTATGCATTCCGCAAGCCTTTTGCCGTAGCCGACTTTAGCGATGTGACCGCTTGGGGCTGGCAATACAAGACAGTTGCCGTGGCGGCCCAAGTAATCGGCTATACGCTATCGAAGTTCATTGGGATCAAGGTTCTGGCGGAGTTACCGCCAAACCGACGGGCGATTAGTATCATCGTGCTATTGGCCTTTGCCGAGTTGATGTTGGTGCTGTTTGGCTTGGTCCCCGCACCCTACAACATCTTTTGTCTGTTCCTGAACGGTTTGCCACTGGGAATGGTCTTCGGTTTGGTGCTTGGGTTTCTTGAGGGGCGGCAACAGACCGAAGCGCTGGCGGCATGTCTCTGCACCAGCTTTATCTTGGCAGATGGGATGACCAAGTCGGTCGGCAAGGCGCTGCTGGAGGCTGGCGTTAGCCACTTTTGGATGCCAGCCACCGTGGGACTGATCTTTTCCATTCCATTGCTAGTTTTCGTGTGGATGCTCAGCCAAATTCGCCAGCCTACGGTGGCCGATGTAGCAGCGCGCAGCGAGCGGCATACGTTGACATCCCACGATCGCTGGTCATTCTTCAACAAGTATGCCGGTGGACTGGTTCCCTTGTTGTTGATGTTTTTGTTGGTGACCGTCGTACGCAGTATCCGCTCCGACTTTGCCCCCGAGATTTGGAAAAGTTTGGGAGTGACCACCACCCCCGAATTGTTCAGCTATTCGGAGATGTGGGTGGGCTTGGCAGTGACGCTGGGGAACGGCTGCGCCATTTTGATCGCCAACAACTATCGCGCTTTTAAATTTGCGATGGGGACCTGCGTGGTTGGCTTTTTGATTTTGTTGTTAGCGACGGTCGGGCAACACATGGGCAAGGTCTCTCCCTTTCTCTTTATGGTTCTCATCGGGGTGGGTTTGTATTTGCCCTACGTGGCGACGCACACCACGATTTTTGAACGGCTGATTGCCATGACTCGGGAACGCAGCAACGTAGTCTACTTGATGTACTTGGCCGATTCGTTTGGTTATCTGGGGTACGTGTGTGTCATGCTCACCCGCAACGCCTTGGCCACCGATTCGCTGGACGTCGACTTCATGGCCTTTTTCCGCCCGACTTGTTATGTCGTCGGCCTCGTTTCGCTCGTTTCCATGGTGGGTTCGCAGCTCTATTTCACCCGTGCTCACCAAGCGGGCTTTTCGCCTGCAGTCGCTACCGGGGCTCCGCAAGAACTTCCCCCCGACATACCACCAGCCTTCGGCGACCCCAAATAGCTCCCGAGTGGTCTGGATCGGAGATCCGGCTAAAAATTAGAATGCTAGGTCTTGAGGTTCATCTCTTTTGCATGTGGCCCGATGCCTTGGGGCTCAAACGGACCATGAACTTGCCACAGTCCGATGCAAGATTCGAGAATCAAATGATATCATTTTGATATATTTATGATGCGGGAACGCGGCGCTTTCTGAGCCGTTTGGGGCCAAATTGGCTCAACTCCAGCAATTTTGGTCGTGGCACGGCGTTTGTTATTAAGTGAGAATGAAATCGGCGGTTAGTCGACCGGCGGTGTGGCTGTCATCTCTCTCAATAAAGGAACGCGATGATGCACAAGTTGACCTTGGCAAGCTGTTTGGCGGTGGGACTCACATTGGGTCTAGCCGGACTGAGCACGGCGCAAGCGGATCATGGTTTTGGTGGTAACCGTGGTGGGGTATGCCATCCCGGTTATGGAGGTGTAGGCCATAACTTTGGCCACGGAGTTCGTTATGGTGTTGGCTATGCGCCGGGCTACTATCGAGCGCCTGTCATGGTGGTGCCAACCTTTGTACCGGTAGGTGGGTTTGGTGTTGGGCGGTCCAGCTTTTACGGCGGCGGCTTTTCCCGAGCCTACGGCCCCGGCTTTGGCCCCGGCTTTGGACCCGGCTTTGGCGGCGGGTTTGGAAACTTGGGCTATCCCAGCTCTTTCGGCGGACGGACTCTGCCGCGCTCGCAACTGCGGATTGGCTTCTAGTCCTGTCGCCCCATCCATCCCAAGTCGCAAAAAGCTCCTAGCCGGTTAAGAGATCTGTTCTTGGCTGGCTTTTTTGTTGGTGGAGGCTCCCCCGGTTTGACTTTCGCGGTGTTCAGTAAGAATAATAGAACCGCGACCGTCTTCCTTTGTTCTTCCACGCTCGAATAGCTTGAGTCAGATTCAGTGAAGCCCGAACAAGATCTGATTCGTGATGCGACTGCAGGGGATAACGACTCCTTCTGCCAGCTCGTCGAGCGGTTTCAGGGGCGGCTGTACAACTCCATGCTCAACGTCGTCGGCTCGCACGATGAGGCGGAGGATGTGGTCCAGGAGTCGTTCGTCCAGGCCTATTTGAAGCTCGACACGTTCCAGGGAAACAGCAAGTTCTTTACTTGGCTGTACCGCATCGCCTTCAACAATGCCCTTAGTCGCCAGCGCCGCCGCCGGCCCGAGCTGTCGATTGAGCAAAGCCGTGAACTGACCGGGCACGATCCCGAGGATCGCACCGAAGCACCCGATGAGCCGCTATTGCGGGATGAGCGAGTGGCACTCGTCCATTCGGGTCTGGAGCTGCTCACCGAGGAGCATCGACACATTCTCGTCCTGCGGGAAATGGAAGAGCTCACGTACGAGGAGATTGCCGAGTTGTTGGTCATCAACATCGGCACCGTCCGCAGTCGCCTTTCGCGAGCCCGGGGGCAACTTAAACTCCATCTCGAAGAACTGCAGTCTGAACCCGAACGCGAGAACTGCGAAGAGTCTTGACGCACTTGCCTGTCAGCTTACCGGGCCAAGCCCCAACGGGGCGGCCCTATGCCAGCCCAGGGTGGAACGCAGCGGAGAGGGTGCAGCGCAACCCTGGGTTATCGTGCTCTTCTATTTCTTACTGCGTCGTGGCTCCTTCTCCATGCGAGACAGCAACAGTTGAAGCAATCCAAACATGAGCGGTGAGAGAAGGCAGATCGCATAGGCCGGGGCTTTTAAAACCGAGGGTCGGCAGGATCGCAAGACGTTCATCTCAAACCCGAACCGTCGCATGAGCTGCTTTACGAAAGCTCGAATTTACTAGGCTAGGATTTTATGAAATCTAGAAATTCAACGGATAAGATTTTTGTTGGCGTCGATGTTTCCAAAGCTACTCTGGATGTCTATCGACCTGACACCCAAGAACTATGGGAAATTGAAAATTCGGATGATCACGAGCAGAAGCATGGCGCGTTGGTAGCACGCCGTAGCCAGCTGTTGGAGCTGATCAACCAGGAGAGCAATCGGCTCAAGCAAGCGTGGAACGATGACGCTAAGCAGAGCCTTATTCCGTTTCGCCAAGCCCTGCTAGTAACCACCAAAGAACGTTGCATTATTCGCCCTCGCACGGGAACATCATTAAACACCCGAGCCATGCCTCAAAAAATCCAACACCCCTGTCCGAAACTGACTTCGAGAAAGGAACTTCAAAAAGACTTTTTAAATCAGCTATTAACCAAACTTGAGACCGTCGCTGACCCCGGAGCAATCCTATTCACAATGAACACCGAACACAAGGCCTGACCCCGTCGCAGGCTCGCCCGTCGCAGGCTCGCCCGTCGCAGGCTCGCCCGTCGCAGGCTCGCCCGTC
>JBGSHW010000037.1:0-42985 GCA_041751975.1 Pirellulaceae bacterium | reverse complement strand
CCGTCCCCCGTTCCCAGCCGCTTGCCGCCCTTGGCGGCAAGCGGCTGGGAAGGTGGGGATTGGTGGGGGAACGCGATCTAACTTCAAAACTCAGTCACCCATGAGGCAAGCTCATGGGGGTCGTAAAAAGGATGTGGGCTATTAAAGAGGGCGGAGCCTCAGGAACGAGCGGTGTCTTAGTTTATTCGACGCAACTGAGAATTTATTGGCAAGAAGTTGGCGAAATTGGCGAATAGATCGTGAGGCTGAGCGTAACGTGGGTCCCGTCGCCCCAATGGATCTAGGGCAGTGGCTCGATATGAATTGAAATAAACGACTTGAAATAAACGGATTTGAGCTAGCGACTTGAGAAATGCAACGCGCCGCAACGGCGCCAATACTCTTCAGAATCAGGCGGTACACTGCCGTGACAAAAAGCCAACTAACCGGAAGCGATCTTGAAACGGCTGATGTGCTTGCGCACTTGGCAGAGCCATCCCACCTGCCTGTTCTCCGCGCAGTCGCCCCCGCCACGACCACGCGAAACGTCCCCCCGGCGGTTGAGCGTCTGGCAACTGAGCAGCTGGCAGCTGAGCTTGTGGCAACTGCGCCCACTGTGATAGCCCGACCGGTTAAGCCTGGACAGATGCCTCCTCTAGTTTCAACCGATGTCCCGGCAACATCGACCGCGTCCAAGCCCACTGTGCGTTGGTACCGTTGGCCTGACTGGCTGTTGGCTCGTAGTCTCGATCTGTGCAGCTTGCTATTGCTGCTGGCGATCGTCGCGGCGATACCTGTCTTGCAACTCGCCAGCTTGGGCTATCTCCTGGTGGCAGCGGGCCATTTGGCTCAAGGCCGTCCCTGGAGCTCAGCCGTACCGGGCTTGCGTCAGGCGGGGCGGCTCGGAACGTTTGCTTTGCTGGCCGCGCTGCTCTGGGTGCCACTTTATTTAATCAACGATCTCGCCTACTCCGCGCAGCTACTGCAACCGGGATCGGCAACAGCTAGCGGTTGGCGCGTGGCCAGTTTCTGCTTGACCTTCGCCTGGGTCATTCATGTGGCATGGGCCGCCATGCGCGGTGGTCGCTGGTGGCATTTTCTATGGCCAGCTCCACTACGGTTTGTAACTCAGGTGTGGCGTCCGAGCACTTGGAGTCGCGCGAGTGAGCGATTGTACGACACCGTGGTTGCTTGGCAGTTCCCACGCCTGTGGTGGCTCGGGGCCCGCGCTGCCGCGGGAGCACTTCTGTGGATCGCCGTGCCGGTGTCCATGATGATCATCGGGCAGCGGGCCGAGAACTTTGCCGGGATTGGCTTAATCGGTTTTATCGGTGCCGTGGCAATGACCTTGATCATGCTTTACCTTCCCTTCGCGCAGATCCAATTCGCGGCCGACAATCGCTTTCTTTCCTTATTCGAGTTTCGCCGCGTGCGGCGACGATTCCTCTACGCACCTTGCGCGCATGCGCTGAGTCTGCTGTTGCTGTGCGGCTTATGCATTCCACTTTATTTGTTGCGGATTGAAGCCACACCGGCCGAATTGCTATGGGCGCCGAGCTTGGTATTTGTGCTGCTGATGCTCCCGGCCAAGCTCGCGTTGGGCGCGGCCATTGGCTACGCGGATGGACGGCAACACCGTCGGCAACTGCCGCGCCGACACTGGAGCTGGCGTTGGCCTGCCCGTCTGCTAGCGCTGGCCAGTGTCCTGATGTACGTGGGAGCGTTGTATGTGGCTCAGTTGGTCGCTGGCCAAGGGGCCTTCGTGATGTACTTCCAACATGCGTTTCTGGTACCGGCGCCGTTGATCAGTTCCTAGCCAGCCGGCGTCAAAATTCCATGTGCATTTGCCGCGCGAACCAGCTATAAAGGAGGACCCCTCGAACACGCGCTCGAATTTGCACGAGTAGGACTCCCTGATGCAGCAACTGCCACTCCTCCGCCAGCTCTTTGACCAACGGCTGGACTTTTCGCTTGGCCTGGCTTGGCTCATGATCCTGCTGGTGTGGGCCGGGCAGTCGCCGGCAAGCGATAGCGATCCGCGTGTGCCTTGGACTAGCTCGCGTATCGTGGGCTCACCCGAGCCCCCGTTACCCTATGTGGCCCAACGGGCGTTTCCGAATCTGAAGTTCAACATGTGCCTGGACATCGTTGCGGCGCCCGGCAGCGAGCGGCTGTTTGTCGTCGAGCAGGGGGGCAAGGTCTTTTCATTTCCCGACGATCAAGCAGTCACGTCGGCCGATTTGGTCATCGATTTCGCCAAGGAGATTCCGGGGGTCCGCGAAGTGTACTCGCTGGCCTTCCATCCTGACTTCCAACGCAATCGCTATGTTTATGTTTGCTACATCGAAGAGCACGGCAGGGAGGATGGGACGCACGTCGCACGCTTCACCCTCCGCGACAACAATCCGCCGACTATTGATGTGAGCAGCGAGCTGACCATCCTGACTTGGTGGTCGGGTGGACACAACGGTTGCCATCTGCTGTTCGGGCCCGACGGCTATCTCTACATCTCGGCTGGCGATGCCACCGGCCCGAATCCACCGGACGATTTTAAGACCGGTCAGGATCTGAGCGATATTCCCTCGTCGATTTTGCGGATCGATGTCGATCGGGCCGAAGGCGATCGCAACTACCGCATTCCGCCTGACAACCCGTTCATTGATCTGGCCGGTGCGCGACCTGAAATCTGGGCCTATGGACTGCGCAATCCATGGCGGATGAGTTTTGATCGTCAGACCGGTGACCTATGGTGCGGCGACGTGGGGTGGGAACTTTGGGAAATGTTGCATCGCATTGAACGTGGGGGGAACTACGGTTGGTCGATTATGGAAGGTCCCCAGCCCATCAACACCGAGCTGCCGCGCGGACCTACGCCGATCTTGCCTCCCGTCGTGCAGCATCCGCACAGCGAATCCTCTTCGATCACCGACGGACTGACTTACTATGGCCAACGTTTACCTGAACTTCATGGAACGCATGTCTACTCCGACTACGATACGGGAAAGTTTTGGGGGATCCGGTTCGAAGCGGGGCGAGTGGTTGAGCAGAGAACCTTGGCCGACACGACCCATCGCGTGGTGGGCTTCGGCGAAGATCGGGCGGGTGAGTTGTACTTCCTCGATCATACCGCAGGCACGATTCACACTTTGATTGAAAACCCACTGCGCGATCGTCAAAGCGATTTCCCTGTGAACCTCAGCCAAACCGGTTTGTTCCAAGTCGTCAACGAACAACAGCTGGCGGACGGGGTAATCCCCTACCGCATTAACGCCCAGTCGTGGGCGGACCATGCGAGTGCACAGCGGTGGGTCGCCATTCCTGGAAAATACGCGATTAATACGACCACATCCGCCTGGAGTTTCCCGACAAACTCGGTGCTGGTCAAGACGCTGTCGCTCGACACGCGGCACGGCGATGCGAGCAGTCGGCAAGCGATCGAGACGCAGATCCTGCATTTCGATGGCCAGGAGTGGTTGCCCTACACTTATCGTTGGCACGACGACCAAACCGATGCGACACTCGTGAGTGCTTTCGGCGATGAACGGGTGATTACCATCGAGGATGCAAGTGCACCGGGAGGAAAACGGGTTCAGCATTGGCAGTTTGCTGGTCGCGCGGAATGCCAACGCTGCCACAACAAATATGCCGGGAGCCTGCTTGGTTTCACTCCCCCGCAGTTGAACTACCATGCTGAACAATCCCAACTCGCCCACTTCGCACAGATTCAACTGCTGACCGCAGCGGTCGATATCGAACAGACGCCGCAACTGGCCGATCCTCACGATCAAACGGCTTCACTCGAGGCGCGAGCCCGAGCGTATCTGCATGTCAACTGTGGGCATTGCCACCGGATGAGTGGCGGAGGCTCGGTGCTTTCGTTCATGCATCACGATTTATCGATCGAGCAGACCAACCTGTTTGCTCGACCCTCTCAGGGAGATTTTGGAATCGAGGGGGCGCGGGTCATTGCCCCCGGAGATCCTTATCGCTCCGTGTTGCCTTACCGACTCGCCAAACTTGGCGGCGGACGGATGCCCCGTCTGAGCTCCACTGAGGTCGATGCGGCTGGCTTCAAGTTGATCTGCGATTGGATCGCTCAGTTACCACCCGAGCTCGCTGAAAGTGCTGAGACCAGCGAGACCACTCAGACCAGCCAGACAAGACGCATTGTTCCTAAAACGCTCGCATCGAATGCGCCCCTACGCGTTTTGACGGCAGCCAGGACTGAGGCTGAACAAGTGGCGGCCATTGAACAGTTGTTGCGATCGACGAGCGGGGCGCTGGCCGTCTTGCATGGCCTCGAACAACATCAGTTTCCTGTCGAGCTCACGCAAGTGGCCATTGCCCGTGGCAGTCAGCATGCCCATGAGTCGGTGCGGGATCTTTTCGAACGCTTCCTGCCCCCCGAAGCCCGTCAACCGAGATTGGGGAACGTAGTCCAACCTCAGGCGATTCTCAGTTTGGCGGGCGATACCCAGCGTGGTCGGCAACTCTTCTTCGAAACGCCGAGTGTTTCGTGCAAGAACTGCCATCGACTCGAAAATCAAGGAGTTCCACTGGGCCCCGACCTCTCCGCCATTGCGGCAAAACTCAACGCCACTCAGCTCTTGGAGAGCATTCTGGAACCGTCCAAAGTGATCGAGCCGCAGTACCGAACTTATTTGATCTCGACCAACGATGGTCAAGTGCTTTCGGGTCTATTGGTCCGCCAGGATGAAGAAGCGGTTGTCCTGAAGAATGCCCTGAACGAAGAGCAGACGCTCGCCGTGGCCGACATCGAGCAGATGCGTCCGCAAAGCGTGTCGCTCATGCCGGAACTTTTGTTGCGCGAGATGTCCGCGCAGCAAGTTGCCGATCTGTTGGCTTACCTGTCCACCTTGAAGTAGTTTTTAAGCCAAGCGTTCCGCAAACTTTTGCTGGAGGCAGGCGAGCGCTTTGCCACCCGCAGCACTGGAGACGACCACGTTCACCCGCAGTTCACTGGTATTGATCATTTCCACATTGATATCGTTGGCTGCCAGGACCTCGAACATACCGATGGCGACATTGGTATGGCTGCGCATGCCGATCCCACTGACCGACAATTTTGCGATATCCTTACTGCCGCAGACGCGTCGGATCGAGAACTTGCCTTGCAGCTTTTCCATCACTTGCATGGCCGCTTCGAATTGACTGCGTGGGATGGTAAAGCTGATGCTGGTCTCCCCTTGGAAGCCATCATAGCTCTGGATAATCATGTCCACAAAAACTCCGGCTGCGGCCACGGCATCAAACACATCGGCAGCCAGGCCGGGCGAATCGGGGACGCCGGACAGGGTCACCCGGGCTTGATTGTCGGAAAGTGTGATGTCGCTGAGCGCCAGTTGCTCCATATCGGCGACTTGCAAGTCGGCCACCAACTTGTCGATATCGGCTTGCGTCGGAGTGCGTTTGGGAAGTTCGTTCCAAGTAACTGCATCGGCGGGTTGTTGGTCGAGCGCAAATCTTTGGTGCACGGCCCGCAGGGCGGCAAGTGCTTCGCCACGCGCTACCAGCACCGAAATCTTGATTTCACTGGTGGTGATCATTTGAATGTTGATTCCCGCATCGGCAATCGCGCGAAACATTTTTTGGGCCACCCCGGTTTGTTCAGCCATGCCTAAGCCAACGACGGAGACCTTGGAGACATCGTCGTCTTGCGTAAAGCCAGTCGCACCCACGCGGGCAACCGCTTCGCGCACCGCCCGAACGGCATTTTTTAATTCATCCTTGGGAACGGTGAACGAAATATCAGCCCGATTTTCCTGCCCCACATTCTGGACGATCATATCGACGGTGATTTTCTGGTCCGCCAACAAGCGGAAAATCTCGCTGCTTGTGCCGGGACGATCGGGAGCACCTTGGATCGTGATCCGTGCTTCATTGCGAGTCAGAGCGGCACCGCACACGGCCGCCATGGCCGACTCAGGCTCCGACACAATCAGCGTGCCGCGCGTATCGCTGAAGCTACTGCGAACGTGAATCGGCACCCCATAGCGTTTGGCGAATTCGATCGAGCGATTGTGCATCACCCCTGCACCAAGGCTGGCCAGCTCCAGCATTTCGTCGTAGCTAATGCGACTCATTTGCCGCGCTTCGGGGAGTTGCCGAGGGTCGGTGGTGTAGACGCCATCCACATCGGTGTGAATCTCGCAGGCATCGGCGCGCAGCACGGCGGCCAGTGCTACGGCGGTCGTGTCGCTTCCGCCACGTCCCAGCGTGGTGATATTGAAGTCCTCATCGATCCCTTGGAAACCGGCGGCGATCACAATGTTACCCGCGTCCAATTGGCTCTTGATACGATCGGCGGCAATTGTGCGGATGCGAGCTTTGGTGAACGAACTATCGGTCTGAATCCCCATCTGTGCGCCGGTCAAACTGACGGCTTTATAGCCCAGCGAATCGACCGCCATGGCCATCAAAGCCACGCTCACCTGCTCCCCCGTGGAAAGCAACATATCCATCTCGCGGGCTGGCGGGGCATCGTTGACTTGCTGCGCTAAGTCAACGAGCAGGTCGGTGTTATGCCCCATGGCACTCACCACGACCACTACCTGGTTGCCCTCTTGCTGCGCGCGAATGGCTTTGCGCGCTGCGGCTAATATCTTCTCTGGATCGGCAACGCTTGTTCCGCCAAACTTTTGTACCACCAATGCCATAATTGAACGATCTTCCTGGTCTGGTTATTGAAGCAATCTACGTTGTAATCGATCGGTTGCGGGCCTCGGGTAGCATTTACCAAGTGCCGCGCACAAAGTGGTCCATCATTTCCCAGCCGTTAGGAAATGCGACGGACGAGCGGGCTGCTTCCGCTTCGCTGTACGTTTCTCCAAAGCCGCTAATGCCGGTACCGCAAATGGCCAGAGGGACCATACCGTGACTGTGCTTCTTGGTTGAACAAGGCGTTGGATGGTCGGGCAATACCAGCAGCCGATACTCATCAAAAGTCTTCAACTTGGCCAAGACGGGAGCGACCACATGCGTGTCGATCGACTCGAGCGCCTTGATCTTCTCTGCGTAACGACCCTCGTGCGAGGCCTCGTCGGTGGCCTCCACATGCACGCACACGACATCGTACTTATCCAAGGCTTCCACGGCCGCTTGGCCTTTCCCCGCATAGTTGGTGTCGAGATAACCGGTCGCCCCCTCGACTTCGATTCGATCCCAACCGATCAAAGCCGCCAAACCGCGGAGCAAATCGACCGCCGTGATCATGGCTCCCTGCAGACCGTAACGCGATTCAAAGGAGGGGAGCGTGGGACTCTTCCCCAAGCCCCAGAGCCAGACGTTGGTGGCCGCGCGATGTCCGGCCTGAATGCGTTGCACATTGACCGGGTGGTCGGCGAAGAGCGGCACCGAAGCGTGCATCAGTTCCGTCAACAAATCGCTCCCCGGGCCACGCGGAAAATCATCGGTGACCGAAAGATCGGTCAAGTCGTGAGGAGCCCGAGTGCGGGTGTCTGCGGTAAACGGTGGGCGCTCATCCGCCAGGCCGCGATAAATCAACAAGTTGCGGTAACTGACGCCGGGTACAAACTCCAGACGCGGATCGTTGACGGCAGTCGACAAGGCGGCCAACAACTGCTTGGCTTCCGCCGTGCCGATATGGTCGGCAGTGAAGTCGACCATGATTTGATCGATGATCGTCACCAAGTTGCAACGCACGGCCCAATCGTATTCGCCCAACTTGATTCCCTGAGCGGCCGCTTCAATCGGCGCCCGACCCGTAAAGTACTGATTGGGATCGTAACCAAACAATGTCATGTTGGCCACCTCGCTGCCAGCCGGGAAATGGGCCGGAGTGTTGTCCGTCTGTGCCACCATCCCAGAATGCGCCACGGCATCCATGTTTGGAATCCGGGCGACTTGCAACGGTGTCTGGCCATCCAGTTCGGGCATCGGCAAATCGGAACATCCGTCGGGGATAATGATTGCATATTTCATGACTTCAGTCGTTTCTCAAATTAACAGCGCCGCCTAGCATTCGCAGGCGGTCGGCGTTAGGCGTTAGGCGTTAGGCGGTAAAATAGGTGAATTGCCAATAAAATCAAACTGCCATCACAGTCAACACAGGCAGATCGCCAACACGGTCAAGCCTTCAGTTCAGTTATCTGTTATGGCAACGATCTTCATTCCTACAGTTAGTCCAGATGATCGGTAGTTAGCAGGCACGGCGTTCTTCCATCACGCGCATCCGCACGGCGGAACCGCTGACGCATGGCAAGCTCATGATCCGCTCGACCGCGGCCCGTGCGGCCCCCTCGGGGGCTTCGTGCGTCATGATGACGAGCTGCACGCTGCTGCCCGCATTGCGACGATTCGGTTCGTGCTGGATGATCGAGGCGATGGATAACTTTTGTGCCCCCAAGACCGACGTGATTTGCGCCATCACCCCCGGCTCATCGACGACTTGAAATCGCATGTAGTAGCGTCCCGGCAGATCTTCGTAAGGCATGATCGTGACGGTCGACTCACGTTTGCTCCACAGTTCGAGCGTGCGGAAGGTGATGGGGGTGCGGCCAACAGCCACGTCGATCATATCGGCCACGACAGCCGAGGCGGTAGGCATTTGCCCAGCCCCTTGTCCGTGAAAAAACAGATCACCCACCGCGTCGCCCACCACATTGATGGCGTTGTAATTCGCCCGCACTTCGGCCAGCGGTTGACCGGTACGGATCAAAGTGGGTGAAACGCTCAGCTCGAGCCCGCTGCCGGTCAGTTTGGCGTGGGCGATTAGCTTGATTCGATACCCCAGCTCCCGCGCGAAGCGAAGGTCGGCGATTTCAAGCGTATCGATCCCTGCCCGCGGGATTTTGTTCCAGCGGATACGGGCGCCAAAAGCAAGGTGAGCCAAGATAGCCAACTTCTGAGCTGAGTCGGTTCCGTCAACATCCATCGTCGGATCGGCTTCGGCAAACCCCAGTCGTTGGGCTTCGGCCAGCGCGTCGGCATAGCTCCAACCCAGTTCATCCATCTTCGAGATGATAAAGTTGCTGGTACCGTTTAAAATCCCCTGCATTGATTCGATTTGGTTGGCCGACAAGCATTGGCTGACGTTGGTGATTATCGGAATACCACCTGCCACGGCCGCTTCGAAAGCGATGCAGCGTCCGAGCGCGCGGGCTCGGTCAAACAGTTCCGGTCCATGTTCTGCCAGTAACGCTTTGTTGGCGGTGACGACATTTTTGCCCGCTTCGAGCAGCTGCAGCATGATGGTGCGTGCGGGTTCCAGGCCGCCGATCAACTGCGCGACCACTTCGATCGAGCGATCCTCGAGGACTTCTCGCAAGTCTTCGGTCAGCACCCCCGCAGGAACATCGCACTCGCGTGGCTTTTTCAGGTCCCGCACGACCGCCTTTTCTAGCCACAGAGTGCGGCCGGCGTGGCGTGCCGTACGGTCGCCGTGGTCGAGAAGTAGCCGCGCGACGCCGCTGCCCACGGTTCCTAAACCGACAATCGCGACTTTGGTTTTTTCCATGAATGCCTGCTCCGCTTGCCGTCTGCCAGCCCCCTACATCGTGTGTTGAACGAGCATATCGTAAACGAAAGCCAGAAAAAGCCGTAGGACGGGTGTTCCCGCAATCTTGCCTCGTTCCATCGAGGGACCGAGACTGCTAAGATTGACTGCTCGGTTAAAGTCTTTCAGACTTGTCCCAACCCCCATTGCCTGCCGCCAGGCCATTTAGTGAGCTGAACTATGTATTCAATCCTGTTGCTTGCCCAAAACAATGACACGCGGGCGGTCATTATGATCGTGGCCGCCCTGGCGATCTTGGTTGTGATCATCGGTATCGTGGCCGTCATGGCGAATTTCTTCTGGATGTGGGCCCAATCGTTCACAACGGGTGCTGGCATCGGCTTTTTTGACCTGATCGGAATGTGGTTCCGCCGGGTCGACGCCCGCATCATCGTCCGCTCAAAAATCATGGCCGTTCAGGCAGGCTTGGGAGATAATGAGTTAACCAGCGCAGCACTCGAGGCCCACTACTTGGCCGGTGGCAATGTTCCCCAAGTCATTCGGGCCTTGGTCGCCGCCCGGAAGTCAAAAATGATCACTTTGGCTTTCCGCGAGGCCTCGGCCATCGATTTGGCTGGCCGGGATGTATTGGAGGCGGTGCAGACCAGCGTTTATCCCAAAGTGATTGACTGTCCCCCACGCGGTGCCGCCCGTACTTCGCTCGATGCCGTAGCGAAAGATGGAATTCAATTAAAGGTTAAGGCGCGGGTTACCGTGCGTGCCAACTTGGCGCAGTTAATCGGTGGTGCGACCGAGGAGACCATCATTGCGCGGGTGGGAGAAGGTATCGTGAGCGCCATCGGATCGGCGCAGGACCACAAGGTTGTTTTGGAAAACCCCGACATGATCTCCAAAGCCGTGCTGGCCAAACGACTCGACTCGCATACCGCCTTTGAGATCGTTTCGATTGACATCGCTGACATCGATGTCGGCGAAAACATCGGAGCTCGGCTGCAAGCCGACCGGGCTGAGGCCGACATGCGGGTCGCTCGAGCTCGCGCCGAAAGCCGCCGAGCTGCCGCCGTGGCTGCCGAACAAGAAATGACCGCCAAGATCGAAGAAAGCCGTGCCAAATTAGTAGAAGCGGAAGCGGACGTGCCACGCGCCATGGCAGCCGCGTTTGCCTCCGGCTCCCTGAAAATCATGGACTACTATCGCCTCAAAAACGTCGACGCCGATACCCGCATGCGGACCAGCATCGCCGACGTGGGCGACCGCGATAAACCGGTCATGCAGCCGGTAACCTAGTCCACCGTTTTACCACTCTTCCACAATCCGTAAGCAGACTGCCATGGCTGGAGATCTAGAACGCTTCTTGCAACAAGCCGCCGAGCGATTGAAACAAAAGCTGGAACAGGCTGCACCGCCGCCGCAAGCTCCCCCCCCCAGAGCGCCGGTGCGGCAAGCCGAACGTGCGCGGCCCGTTTTAAACGCAGAAGTCATCGACGCGGAGATTCTAGATGCGGAGTTGGACGAAAGATCCCAGCGCGCCAAAGGTTCGAATCCACTTAGCAACTTGGACACCCGCCCAGCCCTCGCTCAACATATCGGACAAACCGATGAGAGAATGGCCGGGCACATGCAGGAGGTCTTTAGCCATGATGTCATGGGCCTCCCGCAAGCCTCGGATGCCCTGAAGACCGGTGGCTCAAACCAAACCAACGTGCGGAGCGAAGTTACGAAACGCTCGCACCAAGTCAGTCCCTTGGTCGATATGCTGCGGAGCTCCGACACGCTACGTGCCGCCTTCATTGCTAGCGAGATCTTCGCCCGGAAGTTTTAAGCAGGTCGCCAAGTTGCTTCAGGGATAGAGTTTTATCGCTGAGGTCTAACGCGGAACTTACCCTCCCCGCGCGAATTCAAGCGCTGTGCTCGAGTTCGCGTGGGGAGGGTCGGCCTATCAGGGCCGGGGAGGGCACAGCATTTATACCCGAGAACACCTGGCGAACTGTTTAAGTATTGCGAGCCAAAGCGGTTGAGCGTTTCAGGCCACTGGACGCCTGGACTACACTGTAAGCGATAACTTCGTAGAACACTAGCTTTGTAGATTAGACACGCCGGGGGGCGCTCCACGCTCGCCCAGGAAACGCGAATCTGACAACTCCGGCTCAAACAATCGCTGAAAAAAGTATGCTCCTCATTCGACTTCTTCTTTTGGCCTCGATAACCATCGCGACTTGTCCTCGGCATCTGACCGCCCAGCAGTTTGCCTTCGATGCAGATGGCTTGCAGGGAGCGGTCACCGTTCAATCCGGCACCCGCGAACTGACAGCGGTTTGTTTTCTCGGAACGCAGTGCCCGATGGCCCGCGCCTACGCATCGCAATTAAATTCCCTGCAGGATGAGTTCAAGTCGCAGGGTTTACAAGTTGTCGGTGTCTTCAGCAACGTACAAGACTCGCCGCAGGATATCGAAAAATTTGTGACCGAGCTGGAGGTGACCTTCCCGGTCGTGCACGATCGCGGCAATCGGATCGCCGACCAGTTTGCCGCCACACGCACCCCTGAGGCCTACCTGCTTGATCGCGATCTGCAACTCCGTTACCACGGCCGCATCAATGACCGCTACGCCCCTGGCGTGGCCCGCAGCTCGGCGACCCGAGAGGACTTGCGACTGGCAATTGTAGAGTCATTTGCCCACGAGACGGTCACCGTTCCTGAGACAATTCCTCTGGGCTGCATCATCGGCCGCGTTCCCCCTCAGGCGTTAGCGGCGAAGGCAACCGCGGAACCGGGTACATCCTCCGAGGCCCACGCATCAGAGTCTGCGGTGACGTACACGAAAGACGTCAGCCGCATGTTGCAACGCAACTGCATCGAATGCCATCGTGCGGGTGAAATCGGACCGTTTGAGATGGATAGCTACGATCAAGTGGTGGGTTGGGCCGAGACAATGCTGGAGACCATCGAAAATCAGCGGATGCCACCTTGGCATGCGGCCCCCGAATACGGTGAATTTGTCAACGCCCGGCATATGGCCGAGAGCGACAAGCAGTTATTGCGTGACTGGATCGCAGGGGGTTACACCCGCGGCGAAGACAGCGATCTCCCTCCACCGGACGATTATGTGGAAGGTTGGCGACTGGAGCGTGAGCCCGACAGGGTGGTCGAAATGCGTGAGCGTGCTTTTATCGTTCCCAAGGAAGGGGTCGTTGAGTATCAGTACTTCGTCGCCGATCTGGGACTGACCGAAGACAAGTGGGTGTCTGCTGCGCAGGTCATTCCAGGCAACGCATCCGTAGTGCACCACGCGATCGCCTTCGTCCGACCTCCCGATGGCTCCCAGTTCCGTGGTGTCGGTTGGCTTAGTGCCTACGTACCTGGACAGCGCACTCAAACGATGCCTCCAGGCCGCGCACGGCGAATTCCGGCTGGATCGAAACTGGTGTTTCAGATGCACTACACCCCCAACGGCAAAGAGCAGCCTGACATCACTAAGATCGGTCTGATCTTTATTCCCGAGGCAGAAGTTACTCATGAGGTCTTTACGTTGGTCGGAATCGATCAGGAATTCGAGATTCCACCCAACGCGAGCGCGCACGTGGTTGAGGCCGAAGTGCCTTGGCTGCCTGATAACGGTGAATTGCTGGCGGTAACGCCCCACATGCACTATCGTGGCAAGGCGTTCCGCTTGTTCGCTGGCAGCGACCAACAAAGCATTCTGCTGGACGTTCCCGGATATGACTTCAACTGGCAGCACACCTATCAATTCAGTGTACCGCTCAGCTTGGATCGGCTGAAGCGATTGGCCTTTGCAGCCACGTTCGATAACTCTGCGACGAACCCCTTTAACCCCAATCCTAACGAATGGGTTGCCTGGGGAGACCAGACTTGGGAAGAAATGGCAGTGGCCTTTTTTGAAGTCGCAGAGCCACGAGTGCGCGAGCCGACTTCGTCAGGGCGACGCCCGCGGCTGGGGCCAAACTCGGCTCAAGACGTCCAAGTCTCGGCCAATCCAGAGGCAAAAATCGGAGCGTATGTCAACGCTATGCTGCGTAAGTTGGACGGCAATGGGGATGGCATGATCCATCGTTCTGAAACGGGAATTCTGCTTCGTCGTTGGGATAGGTTTGATCTGTGGGATAAGAACGGCGACGGTGTGCTGACTCGTGAAGAACTGCGTGAAGTGGCACAAGGGCTTTACCGCTAGGACGCTATGCACCTTATCTTCACTAGCCTGGCTCGCTTTAGCGTCCATCATCGCCTTGCCGTTTGGTGCTTGCTAATCGGTATCTCCGCCATTGCATTGGTCGGTCACACTCAGCCGTCGCTCGTTACCGCGTGGTGGAAAGCAGTTCCACCCGTTGCCGACGCGAGCGAAATCGAGACAACCGACACTTCCAGTGGCACCCGGCCTCCGGCCAATGTCAGTCCCATCAGCCTCTCCAACTCCGATGCGGTGATCGTGGTGGAGTCGGAAAACTTTTTTACACCGCAGTGTGCCGAAGCATTGCGGCAAGTCGTCGAGGACTTGGAGGCATTGGATCAGGTCGAGCGGATTCTGTGGTTGGATCGCGTGCCGATTCTCAACATCTTTGGACTCCCGGAGCCGCTGCTGCCCCGCGCGACCGCTTCTGCCAATCGCTTTGAAGCCGCTCGTGAAAAGGCCATGCAACACCCGCTGGTTGGCGGACAATTGCTGAGCGACGACACGAAAACGATGCTCATGCTCGTGACTTTCAATGATTATTATTTGTTCACTGACGAAGCCGCCACTACGGAACTTAAAGAAACGGCGATCCGGTCAGCCGCCACGTTCGGCGACGTGGACCTGACGTTTCGCGTTACTGGTCGCATGCCTTCCGCCATTGCGGCCATCCAAGCTCACGAGCAGAATCAGGTCAAGTATCAGGTCATTGGCTATGGGATGATTCTGCTGATGTCCTTCATTTTGTTTCGCGGCATCCGCGCCGTCATCATCGTGGCCTTGGCGCCCATGGTCGGCGTGTTCTGGACTCTCGGCTTTATTCGCTTTTTCGAATACAACGAAAACCCACTCATCGATGTGATTCTGCCCATTCTAGTCAGCCTGGTGGCGCTGACCGATGGAGTGCATTTGATGGTGCAGATCCGCAAGTTGCGGGCTGCCGGTGAAACGCGTGAAGTAGCGGCCGAACGAGGACTCCAGCAAGTAGGCTTGGCTTGCTTCTTGACCTCACTCACCACGGCTATCGGTTTCGGCTCACTCATGCTGGCCGACTCCAAATGGGTGCAACAATTCGGCATGTGCAGTACCGTCGGTGTCGTACTCAGTTTCATCGCCGTGGTGACCGTCATTCCACTCGCTTGTTCTTCGTGGTTGGGCAACAAAGTGCACGTGGGTTTGGAAAAGAGTCTGATCGATCGACATCTTGGCCGAGTGGGCGGTTTGATCGCATGGGTGCTGCAATACAAAAAATCGATCTCCGCGATGAGTGTTGTACTCACGGCAGCGTTGGCTGCTTGCGCACTTACGCTCCGCCCTGATCAACGCCAATCCGACGGTTTGCCCAAATCGGCCGAAGCCACCCAAGCTCTTTTTCATGTGGACAAAGCTTTTGGTGGATTGGAATTCGCCAAGATCAACCTGAATTGGACTGAGTCCATACCGGCCGATTCGGCGGAGATTCTGGAAGTGATCCAAGCGGTCGATGATCTCCTTGCCACAGAGCCCTTGGTCGGGCACCCCCTCTCCATTCGCAATCTGCTCGACGCCCAGCCCGGCAGCGGTCCACTGGCAGAGCGGATGACACTGCTGGAATTGTTACCACCGCCACTCAAACGGGCTTTTTACACCCCTGAGTATCGTCAGGCGAGTGTCACGTTTCGCGTTCAGGACTTGGGGATCGCCCAGTACGGCCCGGTGTTCGAGAATATCGAGCAGGGCTTGCAGGAGATCGCGGCCGTTCACCCTAACTTCTCGATCGCCCTGGAAGAGAGTGGCGCCGTGTGGCGGTGGAAAAATCTTTATCAAATTGTGGTTGATCTAGCCACCAGCCTCGGTTCCGCCTCCATCATCATTCTCCTTGTGCTCGCCCTGTTCTACCGCTCGCTGCGGCTGGGACTGATTTCGATCATCCCCAATCTTTTTCCGCTGGTGCTGACGGCCGCGTATTTGGCCGTCATGGGATACAATTTGGAGATCGTCATGGTCTGCAATTTCACCGTGTGCCTCGGCATTGCCGTCGACGATACGATTCACTTTCTAACCCGTTACCGCGAAGAACGGGCGACCGCCGTGGATGAGTCAGCCGCTATTCAATCCGCCTTCACCGGCGTTGGAACGGCGCTGATCATGACCACCACCGTCTTGGTCGCTGGTTTTTCCATTGTGACCTTCAGCGATTCGCGAGACCATCAGATCTTCGCGACGATGGGGGCGATCACAATTGGTGCAGCCTTGTTCTGCGACATGATTTTCTTGCCAGCGCTGCTGGCTGTGTTTGGAAGCAGCAAACAAGCGGATAAACAGGAAGCTTTGCCGGCGACAGCTTCACCGGAGACAGCTGTGCGAGAAACACCCTGAAGCAGTCCGCAGCTGCTGCGTACAACTCGCGATGCAAGCGGCTTGAACCCGCCAGCTTGAACCCGGCTGGCTCACGTCCGCGAGGCTTGGGCAAGTGCGTAGCAATGGTGCAGCCGCTCGGTGACCAACGCTAGGATTTGTTCGTCGCTCAATTCGGAGAACTCGGCAAACGGAATGGGATTACCCACTGCCACGCGCAGCGGATAACGAATGGGAAAGCGACTGGTGCGGGGGAGCGCATCGTACGCACCGGTGATCGCCACCGGAATCAGCGGCAGTTTGCTGCGTCGTGCGACCGACAGGAAACCGGGCTTCAGCGGGGCGATCTTTCCATCGCTGCAACGGGTTCCCTCGGGAAAGATCAAGACTTTCTGGCCATTCTTAAGTCGCTTCAAGGTTTCCTTCAGCCCCGCCAAACCGCTGCGATCGCGATCGAGTTCGATCGCATCGAGCAGACTGATCATGAGTCCGAACAGACGATTTTTGAACAAGGTCCGTCGCGCGAGGTAGTTCAAGCGTTCATTGAACGTCACACCAATCAAGATCGGATCAAAGTGACTTTGATGTGTGCTCAGGATCAATGCCCCCCCTTCAACCAAGGTGTTTTCGCGATCGATACATCGCAGGTCATAAATGAAAACGGAGGCGAGGCGAAACGAAAAACGGACGCTGCGGTAGAACAGTGCCTTGCCCAATTGGGGCAACGATTTATGTTTGTTGGTTCGCTGCGGACGAGTTTCCGATTCTGCAGTCGGGTGATCGGTTGTTGCACGTGTACGCTTGGTTGTCATGACAATTCACTCTGCCCCTTCGCGCTGTGCAGCGGAGAGCACTGCAGCCGAGACTCCCCGCCATCGAGCATTCGCCCATCGTTCTTGAATTCGCCTGCGTTTATCGGCAAGTCGCTGGGCTGCAGCTGCAGGCGTTCGACCACCACGGAGCGAAGTTCGGCCACGACTCCGTCAAGCGTCTTTCCATCGGTGGAGACCTCGATCGCATCCGCCGCTTTGCGCAGACCACCGACGGGCCTCGAGCGGTCTTCAAGATCCCGCTGGTTTTGCTGCTCAAGCACGGTGGCCAGTTCCAGCTCAATACCTCGAGCCGCTAGTTCACAATGCCGCCGCCGCGCCCGCTCATCACTGCCAGCAACCAAAAATATTTTGCAGGGGGAGTCATGAAAGACTTCGCTCCCTTGATCGCGTCCCTCGGTCACCACCCTGCGACCCACCGTCCACTCGCGTTGCAAGCGACTGAGCAACCGCCGCACAGCCACATTGTCAGCAATCCGACCGATGGCCGTAGCAACTTGCGGTGTACGGATCGCCTCCGAGACATCTTCGCCATTCAAATGGACTGTAGCTCCGTCGACTTCGATCGACAATTGATCGGCCAAGGCTAACACCGAAGGCTCATCGTTCGTCTCGATACCTCGCCGCAAAACGGCCAAAGTGACGCAACGGTACATCGCTCCCGTATCGAGAAAATCGAACCCCAGCTGATCGGCCAGCTTGTGGGCCACGGAACTTTTGCCCGCCCCGGCCGGCCCGTCAATAGTGACGACCAGTCCCGCAGTGGGTCGAGTGGTTGTGGGCTGCGCCTGCACGGTGATATCCTCTGGTGTTACGAGTTGTTCGCTAGCGGCGTTCAGCGGCAAAGCCCATGGCTGCACCAATCAGCAAACCTCCCAAGTGCGCCAAGTGCGCAAGTCGCAACGAGGGAAAGACGCCACTTAGCCCCAGCACAATGATACCTACAAAAATCATCGCTACAGGCATCGGTATGGAGACTCCAAGCATCGGGTTGATCGACGAGCGCACCCACACATAGCCGAAGAACCCATACAACACTCCCGAGATCCCTCCGAAGAAAGGCGATCCCTGCAGCGCTTCCGGCATGAGTCCCTGAAGGAGATTGGGGCCGATCGCCAATAGGAGCACAAACAAGGCATACTGGGGCGTGCCGAGCCATCGTTCAACCATCCTGCCGAAGGAGACGAGCATGAACATGTTCATCGCCAAGTGAAACATACTCAGGTGTAGAAAAATCGGGGTGATGGCCCGCCACACTTCCCCCTTGCGAAGGCTAGCCGCCGGGTCTTCCTCGGTCGCGATATAGTCAGCTTTCGCCACAAAGCTTAACTCATTGACCACCGCCACACCCCACTCGTTTGTCGGCTTGGGGTTGCCGAGAGTGGTGACCAAACTGATGACAATGCTGAGTATCAGCAGGGTCAGCGTGAGCGGTGGAATGGGGCCCGACATGGCCGACCGCGGACGCACTTCCATCCGACGGATATTCTTGGCCGCTGCCTTGCGCTGCTTTTCCTTCTCAGCCAAAATTTGACTCGCCGACTCCATCGCCTTCGTATACCGTGGATCGTCGGGGTGGGTGATGAAGGCATACAAATGCTCGCGGGCAGCAGGCAACTGATCCTCTTGGCGGATCCACAATTCCCAGCGATCATTGGCCGCGTCGACGCTGTCGATCTGCGCCGAGATCCCTTCGGTCAGCAAGAAGGCCACGAAAGTCTCTGTCCGTTTTCGACCGTCAATTTCTCCAAGGCAGCGCATGGTGGGGCTATCAGAAGGGGGTGTGCGTTGTGCAAAAAGAAAACGCCAATCGTTGCCATGGCGACAACGCTGCGAGAACGTTAAAGCATACCCCAAAACCCCGCTTCGCGCGAGTCCCCATCCCCCTCAAGGCTCAGCGGGATTTTCGCCCTCTCGCTGCCCCTACAAGCCGCCTCAAGCCTCAGTCGCTCCACCACTGGGGTGGATGTCGTTGGGGCGCCTACTCCAACCAATTATCAAACGGTCGATTTGACTGTTCAATTGCCCGCGCGTGAGAACTTGCTCGCAGCCCGCCTCGGTGGCGGCGGCCAGGCGCTCGGTTTGTACGTGCGGCCCAAAGGCCACCACCCGCGTCGCTGGATAACTGCTCTGCAACTGCGAGACCGCGAGCCCCAGCCCACTCACGTCGATCGATGCCAGATCGATGACACAGGTGGTCACAGCTGACGAGTCGACCCCGGCTAATTTCGGTGAATCAAGCGACAGAATCGAGACCACTTCTACACCCTGCCGCACTCCGGCCGATTGCAGCACTGGTACAAAGAAGAGATCTTTCGTCAAGAACAGGATCATCAACAGCCTCCTAAAAGAAAAACTCTGCGTCGCATTGACAATTGTGTCGAAAATGGGCACGATGCCGAGTCCCCTTGTTGCAGCCCTGCAGCCCATTCGACCAGGAAGAGGTGACCTCTATGTCAGCCAAAATTGTTTACACCTACACCGACGAAGCACCGGCGCTGGCGACCTACTCGCTACTCCCCATCGTGCGACTCTTCACGCACGCTGCGGGGGTCGTAATCGACAAACAAGATATCTCGCTGGCGGGACGTATCTTGGCTACGTTTTCCGAGCAACTTCCCCCCGCGCAGAGACAGCCCGATGCACTATCGGCACTTGGCAACCTGGCGAAATTGCCGGAGGCGAACATTGTTAAACTCCCGAACGTCTCCGCCTCGATCCCACAATTGACCGCAGCCATCGCGGAACTGCAAGCCCACGGTTACGACATCCCCGATTATCCCGAAGAGCCCAAAGACGAGATGGAAAAGGAGATCAAGGCGCGGTATGCCAAGGTCCTGGGGAGCGCCGTCAATCCGGTGCTGCGCGAAGGCAACTCCGACCGCCGCGTAGCAGGTCCCGTCAAAGAGTACGCCCGCAAGAATCCGCACTCGATGGGTGCTTGGAGCAGTAGCTCGAAAACGCACGTGGCCTCGATGAGCCACGGTGATTTTTACGGCAGCGAACAATCGGTCGTCATCAAGGCGGCTGGCTCGGTCCGCATTGAGCTGGTCGCCGCAGACGGTCATGCCACGGTGCTCCGCGATAAGCTGGCTTTGCAAGAGGGCGAAGTGATCGATGCGGCGGTGCTGAGCGTCAAAGCTTTGCGGGAATACTACGCGCAAGAAATTGCCGACGCCCGCGCCAGCGGTAGTCTGCTCTCATTGCACCTCAAAGCCACCATGATGAAGGTCTCGGACCCGATCATTTTTGGCCATGCAGTCAGCGTCTACTTCAGCGGCCTGTTTGAGAAGCACGCGGCTACCTTCGCCCGCTTAGGCATCCTCCCCAACAATGGCCTTGGCGATTTGTTGGCCAAGCTCGAGAAGCTCCCCGCCGACGAACGGGCTGCCATCCAGAGCGAGTTGCACGCGGCGATGGCCCAGGGACCTGCCCTGGCCATGGTCGACTCGGATCGCGGCATCACCAACTTGCATGTGCCCAGCGATGTGATCATCGATGCCTCCATGCCCGCCGCCATTCGCACTTCAGGTCGTATGTGGGGCGCCGATGGCAAGTCGCACGACACCAAAGCCTTGATCCCCGATCGCTGCTACGCCGGAGTCTATCAGGCTACGATCAATTTCTGCAAGCAACATGGCGCCTTTGATCCACGCACGATGGGCAGTGTCGCCAACGTCGGCTTGATGGCACAAAAGGCCGAAGAGTACGGCTCGCACGACAAGACCTTTGAGATCCCGCATGCAGGTCAGGTCCGGGTCATCGATCAATTGGGTGCTACTTTGATGCAACACTCCGTTGCACCCGGCGATATTTGGCGGATGTGCCAAACCAAAGATGAACCGATCCGCGACTGGGTCCGCTTGGCCGTTTCTCGAGCCCGCGCAACCGGCGCGCCAGCTATCTTCTGGCTCGATAGCCAGCGGGCGCACGATACGAACTTAATTGCCAAAGTCAACTACTTCCTGCCAACCCACGATACCAGTGGACTGGATATCCAAATCATGTCCCCCGTCGACGCCACCGTGCACGCCTGCGATCGCGCGCGACAAGGGCTCGACACCATTTCGGTGACCGGCAACGTTCTCCGCGATTACCTGACCGACCTGTTCCCGATTTTGGAACTCGGCACCAGCGCCAAGATGCTCTCCATCGTCCCGTTGCTCGCGGGTGGTGGCTTGTACGAAACCGGCGCCGGCGGTTCAGCTCCGAAGCACGTGCAACAGTTTGTAGAAGAAGGTCACTTGCGTTGGGATTCGCTCGGCGAGTTCCTGGCACTGGCGGTTTCACTGGAAGATGCTGGCCTGAAGTCGAACGATGAAGAGATCGTGGTTTTGGCCGAGGCATTGAATCAAGCGACCAACAAGTTCTTGGACAACGACAAGTCGCCGGGGCGGAGCGTCAATGAGCTCGACAACCGTGGCAGTCATTTTTACCTTGCCCTCTACTGGGCCGAGGCCTTGGCCGCGCAATCCCGCCATGCAGGCTTGAGCCAGCGGTTTGCTGAAGTCGCGAAACGCTTGGCGGAAAACGAAGCCAAGATCGTCGATGAGCTCAATGCCGCTCAGGGCCAGCCGGTCGATATCGGCGGCTACTATCACCCCGATGTGGCCAAGACCGAAGCCGCCATGCGCCCCAGCCCAACCTTCAACCACATCCTGCAGCAGCTCGAAGCCTAGGCTATCAACAAAGGTGGGGTCGCTGAATACAAGACATCCAGTAAGCTGCCTACCGAAATAATGCGCCCAAGGTTCGGTGGCCATTCGCTTATACATAACACATCAGTTGCCGGAAAAAGGTGGTTTCGGCTGGAAGGCGCTGCAATTGACCGTTTTTGTCGCTCTGCTCCGTGGGATCAACGTTGGTAAGGCCAAGCGACTGCCGATGGCGGATCTTCGAGACCTACTCGCCGAACTCCGGTACGAGCAGGTCCAGACGCTCCTGAATAGCGGAAACGCCATCTTCCGCGCACGGGCCGGTACCGAATCGTCGCACGCCAAAGCCATCGCGGTGGCGATCCAAAATCGCATGAGTTTCGAGGTGCCCGTCATCGTCAAGTCTGCAAAAAACTTAGCCCTGATCGTTGCTGAGAATCCGTACGTCCAGGAGTCGAGCGATCACTCCAAACTGATGGTGGCATTCACCCCGGATCAACGCACGCTCGCTGGACTTAGCTCCATCCAGTCACTTGTTGTTCCCCCCGAGAGTTTTGCTGTCGGCCGTTATGCCGCTTACCTGCATTGCGCTGACAGCATCCTGAAGAGTAAGGCTGCCGTGGCCCTGCTGGGCAAGGCGGGCCAAGGCGTAACAACGCGAAACTGGTCCACCACACTTAAACTTCATGCAATGGCAACTGACGAGGCCGTCCATTGATCCGTAACGTCTATTCCGAAATGTTGTACGTAGGCAACGCCATGGATGCCCGCGATCTCAGACCGATTTATGACATGCGGATTTGCGCTGTCGTCGATCTCGCGATCAACGAACCGCCTGCGCAATTGGGGCGGGAAATTATCTACTGCCGATTCCCACTTTGCGACGGCGATGGAAACAGCGATCAACTGATTGCACTTGCCGTTCGCAACGTGGTTGATCTGGTTCGCAATGAAATGCGGACGCTTGTCGCCTGCAGTGCCGGGATGAGTCGCGCACCTACCATTGCGGCGGCGTCCGTCGCATTATTGACCGGAAGGGATCCGGACGAGTGCCTGATCGACATTATTTCCAATGCTCCAAACGATGTCTCGCCCATACTGTGGTCGCACATCAAAAGGATATACCAAATTGCTGGTCGGCCCAACCCTCCCATCACATGAACCAACCAAAAATAGATTGACATCGTACTCTCAGCGGCTTTAGCTATGCTTTTTCGGGAGATCGGATTGTGTCTGTTTCGGCTTGAAGATTCCACATCGTCGCATTGGTTGCATCGCTGTTCGTTGCTCACGACGTGGTGGGTGATGAACCTCCGTCCAATTGGAAGCAGCACGTCATCAATCACCTTTCGCCATTTGAGGCAGCCGGTGTGGCTGACTTCAATCAAGATGGCAAGCTGGATGTGTTTTCAGGCGACTTGTGGTACGCAGCACCCAATTGGGAGCATTCAAAGTGCGCGAGGTTCCCAAGGGCACCAATCCGCACTATTACGAGGATTTCGCTGACGCTCCGTTGGATGTGAACGGAGATGGCCATATGGATATCGTGACGTGCGCTTACTTTTCAAAGAAAATAGCTTGGACTGTCGAGCCTTGTATGTACATCTTCGGCTTTGATCGAGTGGCCGGGAAGTGGACAAGAAGCACGGTGCATCTTGGGGAGCCAGCTTCCACTGCCCCACTAAACCCAGAACACCAAGACGCATTAAAGGATTTTCGTCCTGGTTCAGCAGGTACCGGCCTGCAAATGGTCATCCGAGATATGGATAACGATGGCGACCTCGACATCGTTGCGCCTGGCAAATCCGGATTGTATTGGTTTGAGAATTTGCGTCTCTCTCCTCTTGCCGATTCAAAACAGCCGTCTTTCAGTAACATTGTCTCAGCATGCCTGACGAGGCCCAAGAAGGTAACGCGTTCGATGACATCTTGAGGCTCCTGCCTCACTTGGGACCTTTGCTGCCTCCGATGCCGCCTGCTCCGAATCCCCAGCTTTCTAGCAAACCCCGAGCACGGATGAAGACAGGTACGCTCTAAGCATCGGTTCTTGACGTTGGTGATATTGTTGAACTGAAGCAATCAAAGCAATAGCTGTTCACGCGGAAAAATCAGTTTGCTGCAGGCACGAACAGGAGCGGTGCCATTTCTCGCAGACTACGACGCCAAGTTTGCCATTCGTGGGCCGTGTCCGGGGAAACGTAATAGTGGCTGTTGATGCCCGCCTCCTTCAAAGCCTGTGCGTTCGCTTCCGGATCGCCGCCACGGCGCGGACCTCCGCCACCAACTTCCTTGCTGCCGTAACTCACAAAGACCAATTGGACTTTTTCTTTGAAGCCTTCGGTATTGTTGGCATCCTCTAGCGTGATCGTTCCGCCGCTGAACAAACCGATGTGGGAAAACAGGTCAAGATTTCGCAGCGTGATCAACTTGGTTTCCATACCGCCCATCGACAGACCGGCCATAGCTCGATTCGGTTGGTCGGTCAGAGTGCGAAAGTTGGCATCCACGTAGGGAATCAACTCTTTGACCAGCACCGTTTCGAAGTGGGTGATATCGAAGTTCCGCAGGCCGCCCATGGGTGTGTCGTTAGTCATGCCATAGGTCATCACGACGATGAAAGGGGTAACCTTGCCTTCGGCGATCAAGTTATCCATGATCAGTCCCGCGTGGCCTTGGACACTCCAACCGTATTCGTTTTCGCCCCAACCATGTTGCAAGTAGAGTACTGGATACCGTTTTTCTTGGTCGTTATCGTAACCGGGTGGTGTGTAGACAAACGCGCGGCGATCGGTCTGCGTGCTCTCGGAGTAAAAGAGCACTTCTCGCAGGTGTCCATGCGGGACTTTCTTCAGTGCGTAGAAGTCCTTATCCTTGGCGGGCACTTCCACACCGCTTCCCCAGCGCATGGCGCCAAAAAAGTACTTGCTGTTTGGGTCGGGCACCTTGGCACCATCGATGACCAGTTCGTAGTAGTGAAAGCCTTCGTCTAGCTTGCGAGTGTAGCCGGTCCAATAGCCCTCGTCGTCTTTGACAAATTCGCTGCTGTCACGAAAAGTGCAGGAGACGCTCTTAGCGTCCGGAGCGTGGACCCGGAACTTGACGCGCCCTTCCGAGTTGACTTGCGGGTATTCTTTTCCATTCTGATTAGTGACCGCGGGTTGCCAATCGTCCACCGGTGCAGCATCTTGTGCGTGGCCGAGCAACCCGAAAAAGAGCAGGCAAATCCCAAGAGAGAGTCGCAGGTACATGTGTGTGCCTTTATGGAGGGGGGATGAGTGGGCGGATCGTCTCGTTTTGTTGGGGAGGGCTGGCGGCCACCTCTCCGGTCCTGATAAGCCGCCACTCCCCGCGCCGTTCAAGCGAAAGGCTTGCACAACGAGGGAGGTTAAGGCACTCGCTAAACAAATAACGCGACTAGCCCCTCACGGCACCTTCCGCGGAAAGGCGTCGATCACGGGCGAATCTAGTGGTCTGCGTTTTCCGCCGACTCGACGGTCACGGCAAACACCAGCGGCAGCGTCATGTCATCACCCTTTGCAAACTCAATGCTCGTCAGCTCCTGGCTATCGTCGACCGGGAGTTTGAGGTACCGCACTTGTTTACCTTGGGCATCCAAAGCGAAAGTAGAATTGGGTACATCAACCCGCTCACGGTAGCTTGCAATATGCTTTCCGTTGACTAGCGGATGCTCGACCGTCGAGCCGTCTGCGTAGTTGCAGCGCACCACCAAGCTCACCGATTCGTCGCGGCTGATTGGAAAACCCATGGAGGCGACGCCACCCAGGAGATGGATCGCCGACACTTTTCCAGAACAAGCCAGCGTGGTTGTCGCAGGGAATGTGGCGGGGCGTCGACCGCGGGCGGTCTGCAGCGCGATCATATTCGGCACGCGTCCTTCCGCAGGGTCTTGGATTTCAAAGGGCACTCCCTCGACTTCGACGGTGCCGTAAGAGTCGAATTCGATTTTGTCGTTTTCGCCGCCGCGAAAGTTCGGTAGGCCGACTGGACCGCTGAGCGTTGCGGCGCTCGAGAGCAGCATCGGGGTGAACTTCCCACGTTGGTTGAGAAACGCCAGCAAGTCGGCCATTTCTTGTTGGGTGATGGAGCTCTCAAAACCTTCCGGCATCAGCGACTTGGGCGAAGCGGTCATTTGTTCGATATCTTCGCGCAACACCTGCTGCTCTTTACCTTGCGTGTCAATCAATCGCATGGAGTTGGCCGACTCACCGGCCAACATACCTGAAATGACCGTGCCGTTGACCGTCAGGATTTGATAGACCCGGAAGTTATTCTCGACGCTCCGCGAGGGATCGAGCACGTTCATCAGGATTTCGGCTTTGGGATGTACCGCCATCCCTGTCAAATTGGGGCCAATGGCAACACCCAAATCGCCGTGCTTGTGGCATTGAGCGCAGTTCTTGTTGTAAACGGCGATACCGTTTTGCACATTGCCAGGCATCTCGGTTACCGGCATCCACTGATCCAAAAGCGCTTGGCGATTGGAGACCACGATGGCACCCTTCGATTCCATCAGTTCCCGAGCGCGGGAGGCGAGTTCACGGTCGGGGTGGTTGAGGATCGCTTGGCGTTGGTCCAATTGCAAGTCGGTGAATTGAACTTTACCAGCGGAGATGGCATTGAGCAGAACTTCGGTTGTGTCTGCGCGGGCCAGCAAGAGCGTTAGAATACCGCTACCGAGCTTGGGTCCGACACTGCCACGCATGTCGAGCAAGTGTTCGGCCAAGCCCTCGACGCGGGCGGCTTGCAGCGAGTTCAACGCTTGCGCTCCCAACTCGGGAGGCAACTGCGGTGTGAACAGCGCATCCATCGCTTGCATAATACGTTCGCTGGCGGGGGCAAGTCGAACGGCTTGGTCCCAGGCGGCAAGACGCTCGTCATTTCCGCGTTCCGCATCCAAAGCGGTTGCGAACAAATCGGATTGGATATCCGCCACGCGCGATACCAAATCGTTGACGGACCATTTATCGGCCACCGCAAGCACTGCCGCTTTGTTGGCTACCGGTACGGCCGCGGCCAGGAAGCGTTCGAGGATATCTTGCTGAGCTGCCTCGGGCAATTCGATGTTAAGATCGCGCGGCCAACCCTTGGCTAAGCCCTCCCACAGTGACACTGCCAGCGCCGAACTCGGATCAATCTTTAGTAGTTTGGCAATGTCAGCCGCCGCAGGATTCGAGCGAGCGGCATGTTCCGCCAAAACGGCGATGCGTTCGGTGAGCTTATCGTTTGCCGGTTCGCCCGCTTCGGCGATAAGTACCGCTACCAGAGTATCGACTGCGTGGGGGGCACCTGCAGCGGTCCAGGCGTCCAGGAGAATGTCGTCTGGCGAAGTCCGCGCGATGGCGGCGAGCGTCTCGCCCGACACCTCTCCGGCACCATCCGCGATTCGCAGGAGAGCGGCAAGTTGCACGCGGGGGTCAGGGTCCTTTAGCAGGCCGACTGCGACTGCCGCAGTCACTTGGTCATCGGCACAAAAGGACACGGCCGTGTTGCGAACTGGGCTCGACGGATGCGCGAACCCCTTTTCGCAGGCGGTCGCCAAAGCCGCTTGGGCTTCAGCACTTCCGCTCTCGGTCAGTCCCGCAAGGGTCCAAATCGCATGCATCGCCGCAGGATTAAGACCAATTGCGTCGACTTGTTGATTCTCGACGAACGCGATTAGGGCCTGTAGGGTCTCTTGGTCGGTGGCGCTGCGCTCGACCAGCAACCGCTGAGCCGTTCGACGCCAGAAGAAGTTGCTGTCCTGTAGCGCGGCAACTAGCTCGGTGTTCGTCGCATTGGCGAGTTGGAGGGTGTGGGATGGAACTGTTGCCGAGGCGTCTCCGTAAGTCAAGCGATAGATTCGCGCGAAACGCTTGTCGCGCAGATCGCTTTCGTAAGCGGCGCCCTTGCCGGTCTCAAAACCGTTGGGGGTTGGGTTGTGTTGAATGATGTAGTTGTACCAGTCGATCACCCACACGTTGCCATCTGGGCCCACTTCGGCCATGATTGGTGCATTCCAATCGTCGATCCCAGCCAGGGCGTTGAACAAGTTGTTGCTCTTGTAACCAGCACCCTCCTTTTCAAGCACAAAACTGCCGACGATGTGACCGGTTGGTTCGCACACCATTTGGATCCGGTTCCACCATGCTTCGGGGTAATTGCGGGCGGTGTAGAGAGCCGAGCCGGCCGCAGCGGTGTAGCCACCATGCCAGTCGACTTGGCGGATTTTGTCGTCGAGTGCGCGGAACCGGTGATTGGGGGAAATGCGTTCGAGTGTTTTGGGCGACCAGCCTCCGACTTGGTCATAATATTTGTTGGGGATTGGCATATGAACGCTTGGGCATCCATTGGCGGTCGAGCCGAATACGTAGCCTTCTTCGCTGAAGCCCAGTCCCCAAGTGTTGTTATTGGTGGCGCGAATGAATTCGAGTGCATCGACGCGAATTGTGTTCGCATTGAAGGCGTCGGTCGGCTCGCTCGATACCTTGCCATCCCCGTCAATGGCAAAGGCCGGCGCGGTCTCGTCCGCTGCACCGGCCTTAACTTTAAAACGCCAGAAACCTTGACGGAAACGCATTTGTTTTTCGCCATTGATCACCGGCTCGGAGTTGTTGTAGCCCTGCATAGCCCAAATCCAATTGTCGGGGCCATACTGAAAATTGCTAACGCCACCGTGGGTGTCACCCATGGCCCAGCCCGTAATCAACTCTTGGCGAAAGTCGGCTTGGTCGTCACCGTCAATGTCTTTGAGGTAAACAGTGACTTGTCCGTCTTGTACGATCACGCCACCACGGTAGCAGACCAGTGTCGAAGGAATACTTAGGTTTTCTGCGAAGACAGTGAACTTATCCGCTCGGCCGTCGTTGTCGGTATCTTCACAGATCTTAATGCGGTCGCGTCCTTTGCCCGATGCCGTTTGCAACGCGTTGGGGTAGTCGAGCGTTTCGCAGATCCACAGTCGCCCGCGTTCATCCCAATTCATGGCAATCGGCTTGCCTTGCAGCCCAGCGGTTACGGTTGAGGTTTGTTCCAAGTCGGGCCAATTCTGGTTCGATTCTTTGGCCCATAGTGACAGGCCAAAGCCTTGTGGAATCGAGTACGCCTTGATCGACTCCTCAGCCGGCAACGGGTTTTGCATCAGCGTGAGCGGGGCCTCTTGTGTTCCCCACTGAGCGCCCGAGGTGTAATTGGGGATCTTGGCACCCACGTCGGTGAATTTGAAATCGGCTTCGTTGATTAAAGGAGGTTTCATTTCGGGGACTTTGAAGTCGCGATTGGCAGCGGTCACCGCCTTCGCCACCTCAGCATCAGAGTCGCTGGTGGGAGCAGTCGTATCGCTGGTCTCCCGCGCAGTGAGTGCTCTTGCTGAAGCGAGCGATATCGCTGCCACAAAAACAATTGCGGTGGATACACAGAACTTGTAGAGAGACAACATATTTCTTCCATCCAATTTCAAGGAACGGCGACAATTCGCGGTTGTTGAGTGTCGAGCGATTGTCCCAATCGCTTCCATAGATTGTGTGTCGAGCGATTGTCCCAGTCGCTTCCATAGATTGCCCTGAATTGCTTGTCCTCAGTCGCCTTGCAAAACGATTGAGACATCGATTTACACGGAACGATTGAGACAATCGTTTTTACACTGGGAACGAAGACAATCGTTTTACATTGGGATAGTAGACGACTCAATTCTTTAGAGGGCTGATTCTAACCCCAGGCTGGCGACTCGTTCAATGAAGAATTGCGCAGTGCAGCGGAGATATTTCACGCGTCTCTGCAAGCGCTTAACCTACTCGCAAACTGGCGAAAGTCCGCCCAAACCTAGACATACTTTCGCGATGCCAGAGATTAACGACGATCGCGGTGCAACCACCATCAAAGCGGTTGGCAGATGCCTCGCCCTAGTCATTATTCCCGAGGCTTTTACGCGCCAGCATCCGCCCTTAATGAAGTGCAAGATACAATCGATTCGCCTTGCTTCCCAAGCCGCGTCAGGTAGCACGCGGAGAACCGGACGTCGTTTCTTTGCAGCCTTGCGGCGCCAATAGGTTGCTTGCGGTATCGTAATGTATCGCGCGTGGTGGAAAACTTGAGATAAATTAATTAGGACTACAAAGTGAGCTGGTACATGGCTACACTAGGGAGGTCCTGGAGTAATTTTACAAGCTGCATTTCTAACCCAAAATTTAAAACCAACAACGAACTGAAGGAGCCGAATGATCTGGAAATCGAGGTGAGGTTAGAGATGGCGGTTAAAAATTAAAGAACGACAGTGGGAGCTTTAGCAAGCTCCACTACGAAACAGGGAGCTTTAGCAAGCTCCACGACGAGACCTTTTCAAACTACTTTTTCATTTTTTGGTTGCCTTGAGGGGATTCAGAATGACTTCCAAACGATCCGTCAGTCGCCGCAGTTTTCTTCAGACCACCAGCTCCCTCACTGCTGCTGGCGTATTCGCGGGAACCGGTGGCATCCTATACGGCCAAGATTCGCCCAATGAGCGACCTGTTTTCGCCACCATTGGTTTGAGAAACCAAGGCTGGACGATCACCGACAAATCAACGAAGTTCGCTGACTTCGCTGCCTTTGCGGATGTCGACGCCAATGTGCTTGGTGCGATCAATGAGAAGTTAGAAAAGAAGACGGGGAAAAAGGCGGACGTTTACAAGGACTACCGTGAGATTCTCGATCGCAAGGACGTCGATGCTGTGATGATCGCCGCTCCAGATCATTGGCACACAAAGATCTCGGTCGAAGCGATGTTGGCCGGTAAAGATGTTTATTGCGAAAAACCGTTGACATTGACAATCGACGAAGGCAAGTTGATTGAGAAGATTGTTGAGAAGACGGGGCGCGTATTCCAAGTTGGAACAATGCAGCGCACCGAAAACGACCAGCGTTTCTTGAAGGCCATTGCGTTGATTCGAGCAGGACGTATTGGCAAACTAGTGAAAGTTACCTGCGGTATCAATGGCGCCACCGGCTCGCCAGTCATACCGGCCGTCGACGTTCCAGAAGGTCTCGACTGGGACATGTGGCTTGGGCCCGCACCCAAAGTACCCTACCGGGCCTTGCCTGAGATTCGACAAGGATACGGAGGCGGAGTTCCATTGTTTACCAACTGTCACTACGCGTGGCGAAATTGGTATGAGTATTCCGGCGGCCAAATGAATGACTGGGGCGCGCACCATGTGGACATTGCGACATGGGCGTTGGGTGCAACGGAGACCGGCCCAAACAAGATCACACCCGTGAGCTACTCGCTGCCTGTCGAATACGACAAGGGCTATCCGAAGGTAAGCGACCAGTACAATTCGCCGACCAAGTTTGAGATACTCGCCAACATGCCGGGTGACATTCCATTGGTCATCACGAGCGAAGGTGACAACGGCATCCTGTTCGAAGGAACCGAGGGTCGCTTCTTTGTCAATCGTGGCAAGCTCACAGGCAAACCTGTCGAAGATCTCGAAAGCAACCCGCTTCCGGATGGCGCGGTGGAGGAGGTCTATGGTGGTCCAGTGAGTGAGAATCACACAGCCAACTTTATTGAGGGTATCCGTTCGCGCGAGCAACCAATTTCCGATGTTTGGACTCACAATCGCATGCTGGAGATCTGCCATTTGGCCAATATCGCTATCCGCTTGGGTCGTGAATTGAATTGGGATCCAACCAAGCGCGAGATCGTTGGCGACGATGAAGCCGCTGCGTTTCTATCACGCGAAAGCCGCGAAGGCTACGCGATCAACATGTAGTCGGCTGGAGTCAATCGCCGCCTATGATTGCGACTAACAACGGATCGTGCCACTTATAACTGATGACGCGTAAATCGGTCGCTCTGCTTATTGAAACCTCCAACGGCTATAGCCGTGGCTTGCTCGAAGGGGTGATCGCCTACACCAGAGAGCATGGCAATTGGTCGGTCTACTTAACGGAGCAAGAGCGAGGAGCTCCTCCGCCAAGCTGGCTGAGGGGCTGGGGGGGCGATGGCGTCATTGCGAGAATCGAGACAGATGAAATTGGTCGGCAGTTGAAACGCTGCGGTGTTCCGGTCGTAGACTTGAGCGCCGCGCGGCACATCAAAGGCATTCCTTGGGCGGATACCGACGACAAAGCGATCTCACTGCTCGCCGTGGAGCATTTCACCCAGCGTGGGTTTCGAAATCTTGCGTACTGTGGTGATTCTGGATTCCAATGGTCCGCAGAACGCTGCTGTTACTTTCGTAGCTTCGCCCAATCCGCAGGCTGCGCGTACTTCGAGCACCAATCGGCGGCGCGGTACGACGTAAATTACAATGCGATGAACGAAAAAGCCCGGATCATGGATTGGATAGCTTCCCTCCCACGTCCCGTTGCAATCATGGGCTGCTACGATTTTAAGGCGCAGGAAGTGTTGGACGCTTGCCGCCAGTTGAACATCGACGTACCGACCGAGGTTGCGGTGCTAGGCGTCGACAATGATCGGCTGATCTGTGAATTATCAGAGCCGAAGCTTTCCAGCATCATTCCTGACACCAAGCGAACCGGTTATGAAGCAGCCAATTTGCTCGACCGCATGATGTCTGGCGAAATGGTTGCTGCGGATTCGCCACTGATCACGCAGCCGCTAGGCATCCAACTGCGAGAATCAACGGATACCGTAGCTATTAAGGATGTAGAGGTAGCATCGGCCCTTCAATTCATACGGCGACACGCTTTTTCCAACATCCGAGTCAACGATATTCTGCAAGAGGTTGATATTTCGCGGCGGGCGCTCGAGCATCGATTTTGCAAGCTGGTTGGTCATACGCCACACCAAGAGATCCAGCGGGTGCGCATGAACCACGTCAAGGAATTGCTTCGCGACACGTCCCTCACGGTACATCAGATTGCCGAGCGGATGGGGTTCGAACACTCGGAGTATCTCGGTGCTGCCTTCCGACGCGAGGTGGGGCTGTCACCAGGCGAGTACCGCAAATTGCACGCAGCACCCTAAACTCTCCGGCATTTGCATGTCCATCAAGAGGCAGCCATGGGACGCCGCCTTCGGTGGCTCTTCGGTAATCGAACAACTTCAATCGTTCCCCGCGCACACAGCGTTGGAGGCAACTCAATCCGAACTGCTGCGCGAAACTCACCATCAACTGGTGCTTCGGGCTGCCGACCAGATTCGTCATGAGTATGGCGACGAGGTCACGCGTACGGAACTGGCCCAGGGGACGGTTGCTTACGAGTTTACGGTCGATGCGGTGATGTTGATCCAAGAAGTCACTTACTTGACGAGCGGCAACCCATCGGTAGCGGACGATATTTTACAGGGACTGTTGCATGATCCGAATGGGCCACGCATTGACCTGAGAAAAGCTCTTCGTGAACATCTGGGAACGCGGGTGAAGCTCACGTGCGATTTCCAAACAGATGGAACGCTCGATTACGTCGTTGAAATGGGCCTCATCGATCCGGCGGCGTTCCTACCGACGTTTCGACGCGTCTTTACGTCCGAACCCCGCTATATGGCCAACGAGTCGATGGACTTTTACGCGATCATGTTACCCGCCACAAACGAGGCGGAGAAAACCGAACGTTGGGGTGCGGCCGTCGTCGGGCAGCAGTTGTATTGGGGTTCGCTGGATAAGGTCGAGGCAATGCGGAACAAGTGAGCGAAAGAGGAAGTTGGAACCGGCAACTTATTCTGAGACGAGGCGTTACTGGTTGATGCTTGACAAATAGTCCTGATCGGCTTGGCTCAGCTTGGTTATCGGAACCTTGATCACATCGCCATTTTTCTTTCCAAGTTGCACGGCCTGTCCCTCCATCCCCAGCAGTTTTGCTTCGACGCTGAACGAGCCGGTGGCGTCGCGCCACGTGCGGAATTGGAGCGGTGATTCGATCGCGGCCTGTTGTGCAACGGGTTGTTTTGCAACGAACTCATTGACCGCGTCGGCGTCGGCAGGAGTTGGCAGGGTGATGTTGCTGAGTTCAAATGGGATCAGCTTGGGGTTGCCAGTCATCACGTTGATCGCAACTTCGACTTCTTCGAGTTCGACTGTCTGGTTTGTAAAGCCAATTTGCAACACGCTGAACTCGGCTTTGGGGTCCTTAAGCACTGCCATCATGGCTTCTTCTACGGCAGACACTTTGGGTTGTGCACGCGTTTTGGAGACAAACTCCGCAATCAATTTTTTCTTGACGCCTTCGTTGAGTTGAATTCGCAACGTTGAGTTCGGATGAACACGTTTTCCCTCGACCGTTTTGCCCCTAAAGTCGATGTCCACGCTATCCACCGGTTTCGTGTTCGTGTTGGCTTTGCTCGCGGCGGCCTTTCCCTGTTCTGAGCGACAGACGACAAAGGTGTAGGTCAACCCCCGCGACGTTTGCTCGACTCCCTGAGCAAAAACGGTCACTTGGCGGGCGTACGCGGCGGTATCCCCCTTCGTAAGCGCGATGACGGTGCTGTCGCGGGGAATTAGGACTAGGGCTCCCTCTAGTTTTTCGATTCGCTCAGCTCCCTTGGGAACGGCGATGACCATGGGAGCCAGTTGGTAACGCCATTTATAGCCATTGACCTCACTCAGCGGATTCCCCTTTCCGGCACGTGGCCAAACGCTCTCCACGTGACCTCCCTCCACCGTCGCTCGATAGGCGCTGGCGAGTTGATGAGAGTCGGACGGGATCTCTCCTTGGGCGTTGCGGACCAAGAAGCCGAGCACATATTCATCCTTGGTAAGCGGGGTTCCCTGACTGTTACCCCAAGGCCCCAAAGCAACCGAGTTGGTCCATGCGTTGAGTTCATCGTCACTCATGAAACGAAACAGCCGCTCTTTGCCTTCGAGTCCGAAAGGCTTTTTGATTGCCGTGTACAGCTCGAGCTGATATTCCCCCGCGGCAGCTTGGGCCAACAGATCCGGATTCTGCGACAGGGATCCACGTGCCGGTAAGACTACCGTTGCGGCGGCGGCCAACCACACACATATCCTGTGGAACTTAGGCAAGTACATATTCACCTCGTTTTAAGCTCTTCGCAATTTCCAAAAGCCGTCAAGTCCCCCGTCTTTCCGAGCCCAGGGGGGGGTAATTATGTAGTTGCGCAAACGGCAGTTCAACCGAATGACTCCCCCTGGACACAAACTTAACCAGAACCTAACGGTCGGCGGGCAGCGAGAGATCGATCGGGGTGGCGATTGCATTCAGTCTTCTATCCGCATTCGCAGATTGTTGGGTTGGCCATGCATGGTTGTAAGTATCAAAACTTGACGAGTTCTTAGAAATGGCGCTTTGTCGCCCCCTCGCTCCCGGACTCGGAGGGGTGGTCGTGACCGCTTATTCCAGCCACAATGATAGGTAAGGCACACCGTAGGAACTGGCCCCGTTGGTGCGCTTTCTAAGGCAATGGCTTGTTTCCCCCGCGATGCGGATTGCTCCTCACTTAGCGAACACGCATGAAACTCCTTCCACACATTGTTCCGTTCAAGCGCCCCTCCATCTTCATGGCACTCTGCCTGCTGTCGGTCAGCGGCGTAGCTGCAGGGCAAGACACAGCAGCGGATGGCGAAAAGGGTTTACCTGCCGCGCCGCTGCCAACCGATTCTGCAACGGTTGACTTCTTGAGCGAGATTCAGCCGATCTTGCGCGACAATTGTTACGAATGCCATGCGGGAACCACGCAAGAGGGTGACCTGAACCTGGGGTTGAAAGCGGCAGCGCTGCGGGGTGGTGATAGCGCTCCAGCGATTCTTCCGGGCAAGAGTGAAGAGAGCTTACTGATTCAATTGATCTCCGGTGTCGACCAAGATCGCTTGATGCCACCGGAAGGCAACAAGCCGCTCACCGAACAGCAGATCCGTTTACTCCGTAGCTGGATCGATCAAGGTGCGCAGTGGCCCGATGACGCAGACGTAGTGGATCCAAAGCTGGATCGAGCCGAAAAGCATTGGGCGTTTCAACGACTGAAACAAGTAGATACACCTGTACCTCAAGCCCAAGATCATTGGTCCAAGAGCCCGATCGACCGATTCGTACTCCGACAACTGGTTGACGCTGGTCTCCGACCTGCCCAACCCGCCAGCCCCAGAGCCCTGGTGCGTCGCTTGTATTTCGACCTAATCGGTTTACCACCTACTCCGGACCAGACGAAGCAGTTCTTGCTGGCATATTCCGAAGGTGCCGACATGGCGGTGCAACTGCTTGTCAATGACCTGCTGGCTTCGCCTCATTATGGAGAGCGTTGGGGGCGACATTGGCTCGATGTGGCGCGTTATGCCGACAGCGACGGACAAGAAGCCGATGCGGATCGTCCACACGCTTACACTTATCGTGATTTTGTGATTCAAGCGTTCAACGACAATCTTCCGTACGACCAATTTGTGCGGTGGCAAATTGCCGGTGACGAATTTGAGCCAGAAAATGACGCCGCAGTTTCTGCCACTGGCTTCCTGACCGCCGGTCCAGCCTTCAAGCTGCCCGATAAGTTCCTCGAAAGCGAACGACTCAGCAATCGATACAACGAACTGGATGACGTGATCTCAACGCTGGGATCGGGACTGTTAGGAATCACGGTCGCCTGCGCTCGCTGTCACGATCATAAATACGACGCGTTTTCAGCGCAGGAGTATTATCAATTGATGGGTGTCTTTCACAGCGGAGACCGCGTGTCCGCCAAGCTACCGAGCGGCAAAGAGGCCTTCATCTTCAAAGACTTTGACAACCAGCGACGAACGACTTGGTTGTTCCGTCGCAGTGATTTCTACGATCGAGAAATCGAAGTCGACATTGGATTTCCCGCGATCCTGTCAGCCGGTCCGCGTGCCTCCAGTTACTGGGACAAGGCGAAAGAAGCTTACGGCGAAATCGGCGCGGAGGGTGGCGAAGCAAAAAGTACCCTGCAGCGTCGCGCTCTTGCCACTTGGATCACAGACACACAGCAAGGGGGCGGAGCTCTGCTTGCACGCGTCCTGGTCAATCGCGTGTGGGACCATCACTTCGGCCACGGTCTGGTTCGCACGACCAGCGACTTTGGTGTCCGCGGCGATGCACCTTCGCATCCCGAGTTGCTCGAGTATTTAACGACCGAGTTCGTCAAAGACGGATGGAATATCAAGGCGTTGCACCGCAGGATTTTGGCCAGCGCAGTTTGGCAGCAAGCCAGTATCCAAGACTCCGTCGACCCGCGGGGAATGCAAGTGGACCCCGCCAATCACTTGCTTTGGCGGATGACTCCGCTGCGCCTTGAAGCTGAAACCATGCGTGATGCGATGCTGTCCGTGAGCCATACGCTCAACCTTCAAGCCGGCGGACCAGGGTTCAAGCCCTATATTGCTCCCGAAGCAAACCTGGCCAGGAATATCAAAGGGGAGAGTTATCCGAAAGATGCCCAAGACGACGCAGCGACCAGGCGCCGCAGCGTCTACATGTTCCACAAGCGACTGATACCTTATCCGATGTTTCAGGCGTTTGATCGCCCCGATCTGATGACTAGTTGCGCTCGACGGCAAAACACGACGGTAGCACCCCAAGCCATGGTGATTCTGAACGACCGCTTTGTGCGCGCAGTAGCTCGCGACTTCGCAAGTGCTCTGCTTCAAGCAGAAGCTGACGCGGCGGTCCCGGACGAATTGGTCCCGGAAGAATTGGCCCCGGAAAAAATGGTTCCGGAAAAAATGGTTCCGGAAGACTCCGAGCTGCAGCCGCTCGTCGAGAGAGCGTTCGAAACTTCCTTTGCGCGCTTGCCGACCGACAGCGAACTGCAGGCATCGATCCGTTTTATTGAAGCACAGGCGACAGCGCGAGCCGAGCGCGCGGAGCAAGCTCCGCGGATCGAAGCGTTAACCGACTATTGCCAGTCGCTGTTCGGACTCAATGAATTCATCTACGTCGAATGAGATAGCCGATATGAACAAGAACTCCCATTCATTTCCCTGCGGCCGCGTCGCGAACTTGCTCAGCCGCCGAGAGTGGCTGTGCCGAGCTGGGGCTGGGGCGGGTATGATCGGCCTCGCCAATCTGCTGGCAGAACAAAATCTACTGGCGGCACCACAAACCGACGGCTCCTCCGCTCCAGCGACTTCACTGCTTCCGCGTCCCGGCCACTTTGCCGCGAAAGCCAAGTCGATCATTTGGCTGTTCATGGAAGGTGCCCCCAGTGCAGTCGATATGTTTGATCGCAAGCCTGGACTGGACAAACGCGACGGTGATACCACCGACATCCAGGCCTTTTTTGGCAATCCTGGACCGTTGATGAAGTCGCCATTCTCGTTCAAGCAGTATGGCGAATGTGGGCAGTGGGTATGCGACAAGTACACGCATGTCGCCCAGCATGTCGACAAGATGGCATTCATCAAATCGTGCTACAGCGAATCGAACGACCACGTTCCAGCCATCTATCAAATCAACAGTGGCTTGCCGCGTCCCGGCTTTCCAACCGCTGGAGCTTGGGTGACTTACGGCTTGGGGAGCGACAACCAGAACCTGCCAGGCTACGTGGTAATGGGCAATACCCAAGGGGCCAAAGGAGGTCCGCACAATTGGGGCGCTGGCTTCTTGCCTTCGACCTTTCAAGGAACGCTCTTCCGCTCCGAGGGGACTCCTGTCCTTAATCTCAACCGCCAACCGCAAATTACCAATAAGGACCAACGCGCGCAACTCGACTTGATGGCCCAATTGAACGATGAACACATGCGACGCCACACGGGCGACGTCGAGTTTGCCAACCGCATGCAATCCTTCGAGCTGGCGTTTCGCATGCAGAAAGAGGCGACCGAGGTCGTCGACCTTTCACAAGAGTCGCCAGCGATGCATGAGCTCTACGGCATCGACAACCCGCATTCCAAGTCTTTCGGTTCCAAGTGCTTGATGGCACGCAGGCTGGTCGAGAGCGGTGTGCGGATGGTGCAGGTCTATAGCGACGGAGAGTGGGATGCCCATGATAACCTGCAGGACAACCACACGCACCATTGTGCTGCCACCGATGTGCCTGTGGCCGGGCTATTGACCGATTTGGCGCAGCGCGGGCTACTCGACTCCACATTGGTGATCTGGGGTGGTGAGTTTGGCCGGATGCCGATCTCGCAAAACGGAAAAGGACGCGATCATAATCCCAAAGGCTTCCTGCAATGGATGGCCGGGGCGGGGATCAAGGGAGGTGTCAGTTACGGTGAGACCGATGAGATTGGCTACGAGGCGGTTGAGAACCGAGTGAGCGTGAACGACTTGCACGCCACCATCTTGCATCTACTAGGGCTTGACCACGAGCGACTAACCTATTTTCACAACGGCCGCAGTTACCGTTTGACCGACGTCGCCGGCAAAGTCATTCACGAGATACTGTAGTGTAAAACGATTGTCCCAATCGTTTCCAAAATAACTTCAACAATCGTTTCAGAAGCGATTGGGGACAATCGCTCTACACTTACTCCGAGTCAACAAAGGTGCCAGGAGTCTTTGTTGGGCTACGAAGGGTGTAAACCTTGCGGAAACTGTCAAAGAGGCGGGCAAGCCAATTCCTTCCAACGAATCAAAGGAGACCTCGAATGAATGGATACCTCGAATCTGGTTCTTCGATTCGTCGTCTCCTTCGATTCGTTGGACTCGTCGCTCAGAGGCTTTCGTTAGGCAGCCAATTCTGCTGGCTCTTCGGTCTGGTAATTGAAAGCAGTGATGGAATCATCAAGGCTTGGTATACTTGTTGTAAGTTCATCTGGAAGGGGATGCGCAGTCGCTCACGATGGCGGATTACGCTAGCCTCGATTTCGAAAACTAGGTTACATCTCGGAGGAACCCGTGAGTACGATTTTTGCAAAGCTAACGGGAGCAGAGTTTGATGCGATGGCCGATCGCGGTGTTTTTGATTGCATCGCAGGCAAGAGGGCGGAGCTGATTCGAGGAGAACTGCGATTCATGAACCCAGCAGGACCGATCCATGACGACTACATCGATTATCTCACTCGCTGGTCGCACAGTTCAGCGACCCAAGAAACTGCCAATATTCGGGTTCAGTCTGGTTTTGTGTGCGATGACAATCGTCCCGAGCCGGACATTCTTTGGCTCCAGCCGCGACGCTACGGTCGCACGCGTCCAACTGCCCAAGATGTATTGCTGCTAATCGAAGTTTCGGACAGCAGCCTTTCGTCGGATTTGCAAGAGAAGGCCGACATCTATGCAGAAGCCGGCGTGCAAGAGTATTGGGTTGTCGATATCCCCCTGTCTCGCATTCACGTGCTCTCCAAAAGCGATGGAAAATCGTATCGAAAAATCGAGATCACCGTCGCTCCGCAGTCCCTTGCACCAGCCTGCTTACCCTCTGCCAAGCTTGATTTGACCGATTTGTTCTCAGTGACTTGATTTTTGATTTACAAAGAGCGGGGTTATCAACAAAGGTGTCAGAAGTCTTTGCTGGGCTACGAAGGGTGCGAAATGGCCATGCGGAAACTGTCAAAGAGGTGGGCGAGCCAATTCTGTCCAACCAATCAAAGGAGACCTCGAATGAATGGAGACCTCGATCGGGTTCTTCCATTCGTCGTCTCCTTCTATTCGTTGGACTCCTTTTATCGGCTAATCAACGCGACTATCGCGCACCATCGCCAAGCCGATCGTTGGCGTCGCGCGGCACAGCAGCTCTGCGCTGGATCACTTCGTCCGGTAACTTCCAAGCGGCCAACATGTCTCCCTGAGTCGCCCCGCGAAATTCACCAACGATCATCCGTCCATCGTCGCTGAACACTACCTTGCGCCCCAACTCGCTTGTTGCAATCTGAAACACGGGCTTGCCGCGGGTCTGCAAGTCCCAAACATGGATGCGGTGCGGAATCTCAATCTGCGTTTGATCGACTGAAACTTCATTGTGCGCGACCAGATACCGACCGTCAGGCATGATATCCATCGAACTAACTTTCAGCGGCGAACCAACTTCGTCCTTCAGTGAAGCCACTGTTTCAAGGGTGCGCATATCGCGAATCTGGATCTCCTCGCCAATGTCAGGACCTTCAGCCAGATATTGGCCATCGGGTGTGAAGACGAGGCTATCGATCTTCCGTCCCGTATGAATCGTGTTTACCGGACGTTGATCACGCCAACGCCAGAAGTGCAATTCGTTTTGGTCCGAGACAACCAACCACTGAAGATCTGGAGAGAAGGCGACCGCATCGACACGTTTCGTCGTGACCGGCGAGGTCGTTTCGATTTTTCCTGTTTCCGTACGATAGACGCGAACGCCATTGCGATCGCCAATCACAAGAAAATCGCCGCCGTTTTCGATGTCCACACTGCAATTCACCAAGTCAAGATTTAGAGCGACCTGAATGGTTGAGCCGACTTGAGCAAAGTCGACGGCGCGCCGCACGCGAAGTTCGAACTTCAAAAAACTCATAAATTTAACAAACGAAATTGCGGGTGTACCCCAGTCTCTAGCTTCCTTGATGAAGGCTGCATACGCTTGGGCGCGACCCTGTTGATCTCCGCTGACGGGGACATCGTCAATGTCTGATCCGAGCACGAGATATTGGGTGCCGATTCCTAACGTCCCGGACTGGGCCGAATTGCTATCGAGCACCGCATCAATACGTCCGCCGAACCCTTCAATCAATTTCTGCAATATCTCCGTGTCATCGATTTGATCTCCATCAATATCCATCTTCCCAACCAGCGCGAAACCAACATTCTTTGCTGGTTTCCATGTTTTTTGGTTTCCAGGTTTCTCTGTTTCGTTGCTTCTATACTCGGCGATAGACACTTCAACTACATAATTGCGGTTCGAGGAGAGGCGACGCATAAGTGAGAGCGTGGAATATCGATCGTCATCCCGCCTGCGGGTAAATGGCGGATTCACCAAAGTTCCGTCGAGTAAGTCAAAGTCCTTTGCGATTGAAACAACTCGATCTTCGACTGCGACGAGAGGTGAAGTTCGAAGTAAGTCGAAGGGAGCTTCGTCGTCCGCAATTTTCGTTTGCCATAGCGGCTCTGGTGCAAAGAGTTTAGCCACTGTTGCATCCTGCGGCTTGTCGTCCTCAGTGCGCTCAATGTTGCCCCAGGCTACTAACGAAACGCCCAGTAGCGAAACGAACCCCAGTCCGAAAGCAAGACTTCTCCAAGTAACTCCTACTCGAGTTGTCTCTTCGCCGATCAAGCGGCGAATGCGGTAGCCAAGCTCACTAGAATTCCCTCCGTCTGCTGATAGGCTCGCCAATCGGGCCATGCGCCGACGCTCATTACCGACGCACAGTTCTGCCATTTGCAGTAGCGCGCCAGCATAAGACAAGCGTCCTGTGCAAGCTGCCGCTAGATCATCACAGCAGTTCTCACGCTCGATACTCACGCGGCGGCTGATCCACCAAGTGGCCGGATGAAAGAAGAGCAACGCTTCTACGATGCGTTGCAGGAGATTGACGAACAAATCGTAGCGCCGAATGTGAGCTATCTCGTGGCTGAGAATCGCGGCAAGTTGATGTGGATCGAGCCCACACAACAAAGTTGGCGGTAACAGTATCATCGGCTTCACTATGCCTACAACGACAGGCTCAGAAACCCGCTGACAGAGTGCAACGAGCGGGATTCGTCTCAATCCCAGCCGCGAAGCCTGCGATGTCTACCGCATGAGTCGGCTCGCTTTCGACGAACACAGGAATCGTGACTGAAGCTGTTGGAACACTTGCAACCAACACAATCGGACCACGCGATTGATGAACCCACGCAAAGGTCGAGGCAACGCAGATCGGTAGTGAGAAAAACGCAAGAGTGGCAAGCATGTAACGCATGTGTGCTCGACTTAGGTCCGTCTCTCCGAGACTGACAGGTTTGCCCGCACCGCGCAGACTTCTAAGAAATTGCGAGTCTCGGAGAGACTCGCCTACGTGTTGTGCGGCGAGTAGAGCGACTCCGACAAAGCACACCTGCCATAGAAAATGACTGAACGTGATCATTACTTGGAGCGATAGTTCCGACCAATTCATTGTGAAAGAACTCATGACTTGGCCTCCCGCATTTTTTTGTTTAACAGCTTGCAGAATCCGGCGAGCTCCGCTTCGTCAAGATCCTTAACATCGAACAGGCTCAGCATGACCGCTTGGGCTGATCCATCAAAGACTCGCTCTACCAAGTCGCCCAGCATTCCCTTCGAGACATCGACGCGCTGTACAAGCGGCGAGAACCGAAAGGCCTTACCTTGCGTCGGCTCCAGCTTTTCAATCTGCCCCTTATCCTGCATCGTGCCCAGCATCGTGCCCAGCATCGTGATCAGCGTCGTGTGAGCCAGCTCCCGCCCGCCAGTGGCCAGTAAATCTCGCAAATCTCGCACCGTCAGCGGTTCGGCATCGCAGAGCACTTTCAGTATTTGAAGCTCCAACTCGGTTGGATAGTCTAAATTCGGTCTCGCCATTGCAGTTCTCCTCGCCTAAGCCAATTTCTCGTTACCTAGAGAACAAGGCTCGCCCGGAGACGTGTCAATCATAATTTCTAGAGAACCAGAAATTTCCGTAATTCAATCTCATCGAAACAGGATGCATAAGAGGTTCGACCTGGTCGGATAGTCGTCGTTCGCTCCG
>JBGSHW010000036.1:0-1513 GCA_041751975.1 Pirellulaceae bacterium | reverse complement strand
CTCCACGAGCATGGCGTTCAGTATCGAGACCGCGTGTTCAACCCGGTCACCACCATCTGGGGTTTTCTGAGTCAGGTGCTCAGTGAAGACCATAGTTGTCGCGATGCCGTATCGCGGATCATCGCACATCGTGCAACGAATTGTCAGACGGTTTGTTCACCGAATACGGCCAGCTACTGCGATGCGCGAAGCCGTCTTCTCACGGGAGTACTCTCCACTTTGGCGAAGCAGACCGCCGAAGAATTGCAGATGAGCATCGACCGCCAGTGGAAGTGGAACGGTCGCTCCGTATTCATAGTCGATGGCTCGACCGTCTCGATGCCGGATACTCCCAAGAATCAACAGAGATATCCACAGCCACCAAAGCAAGAACCTGGGCTCGGTTTCCCACTGGCCCGGATCTCCGTGCTGTTGTCGCTCGCCACCGGTGCTTGCCACGATCTGGAAATCGCGTCGTATCAGGGCAAGGGTACCGGCGAGAAGAGTCTCTTCCGCCGCATGTACGATACCCTCCAATCGGGCGATGTGGTTCTTGCCGACGCCTTATTCGACGATTACTTTGTCACTTGGGAATTGCACCAACGCAATATCGACATCGTTGCGCGAGCTCAGTACGAGCGCGTAGGCAGCCGGATCTTGGAAAGAAGCCCAGAGGGCGACATACTCGTGTGGCAGCGCCCCGGCAAGCCCCGTGGAATGACAGGAGAGCAATACCGCACCTACCCTGAGAGCCTCGTCATGCGGCAGGTGGCCGTTGACGCCCGCGATAAGAACAACCGCGCGACACAATTCAAGGTCGTGACCACCCTTCTCGACGAGTCGATCGATGGCCAGCAGATCGGCGATTTGTACGAGCGGCGGTGGGAGGGAGAGGTCGATATCCGATCGATTAAGTCGACGATGCAGATGGATATCCTGCGATGCAAAACTCCGGACATGGTTCACAAAGAAATTTGGACTCACCTGCTGGCCTATAACCTGCTCCGCACGATCATGGCCGTTGCTGCCGACGAGAATGACACCGAGCCTCGCAAGGTCAGTTTCAAAGGCGCGAAGCAAGCCTTGATGGCATTCGCTCCGAAGATTGAGGCTGTCCGGCCCGAGGATCGCGGGCCGCTCATTGATGCGATGCTGACGACCATCGCTTACCACCGCGTAGGTAACCGTCCTGGACGCTGGGAACCACGGGCGCGAAAGCGACGACCGAAGTGGTCTACGCCGCTCAAGCAACCTCGACAAATTGCCAAACTGCCACACAACCGCTCAAAGTGGTTCTAGGTTGGACGAACCAGGCTCATCGAGGCGAGGTCGCTCGCAACATCACCGGCAGTCACTGGGAAGTTCGTTGCCTAAACTAGCCCGCAACGCCAACGCTACTCCCCGAATGCTCATCTCTTCTTCTTCCAGGCAAAAAGACAAGCCTTCGACCCGACTGCTAAGCAGACTTTCCTCACAAACGAACCCTGCTCGGCGCAGTCATCTTGATTATGAGACTTTAACCTAGTGCCATTCG
>JBGSHW010000035.1:0-18256 GCA_041751975.1 Pirellulaceae bacterium | reverse complement strand
AGTGGATCTTGCTAAAGATCCAAAAACCCTAGGATCTTTAGCAAGATCCACTACCTTGGAAACGAGCTGAGAAAAAGTACGAGTCAGCGATTTCGCTGCGCGTGCACTCAGGCTGGCTATTTGCTAGACTGGGGAACTCGCCTTTGATCTCCCACTGCTTTACTATCCCGCCAGACTGTGAGATTCGCTGATGTTGACGCTCCATGGAAATTCGTCGAGTCGCTTTTGTGACGGCTTTTCGCGCCGCAATTTTTTGAAGATCGGCGGTCTGGGGGTTGGAGGCTTGGGTGTTGGAGCATTGGGGCTCGGCGGACTCTCGATGCCGAATCTCTTGCGGGCCGAGGCGGCCAGTGGTCGCGGTAGCTCGAACAAATCAATCATCATGGTTTACCTCCCCGGCGGACCACCCCACCAAGACATGTTTGATCTCAAGATGGAGGCGCCATCGGAGATCCGCGGGGAATTCCGGCCTATGGGTACCAGCGTGCCTGGGATTCAAATCTGCGAACACCTGCCACGGCTGGCGAAGATCACGGACAAGTTGGCCATCATTCGCTCAATGGTCGGGGCCAAAGATCGCCACGAGTCGTTTCAGTGCATGACCGGGCGACTCAACGAACGCAATCCACCCGGCGGCTGGCCAGAGATCGGCTCGGTGGTTTCGAAAGTGCAAGGGACGCCCAATCCGACCTTGGCGTCTTACGTCAATCTCTCCCCCAAGATGCGCCACTTTCCATACAACTTTGGACACCCGAGTTTTCTGGGAGCGAGCCACACACCCTTCATGCCGCTGGGAGCGATCAAAGACGATATGGTGCTCAACGGCATCTCGACCGAGCGACTCGCTGATCGCAAGCAGTTGCTCGCCAGCATGGATCAACTCAAACGCATGACAGACAGTCGTGGGCTACTGGACGGCGTCGATGCCTTTCAACAGCGGGCCTTTGATATCCTGACCTCTGGAGAGATGCTTAAGGCACTCGATATTTCCTCGGAAGATCCCAAACTCCGCGAACGTTACGGGATAGGGACCGATAAAGAGCAAGGGGACGCCGCGCCGCGACTGAACGAACAATTTCTGCTGGCTCGACGACTGGTCGAAGCGGGGGTGCGAGTAGTCACGCTCAGCTATTCGTTTTGGGACTGGCACGGCAATAACTTCCAGATTGCCAAAGAAAACTTCCCCGACTTTGATCAAGCGCTCAGTGCCTTGATAGAAGACCTCGATCAACGCGGTTTATTGGACACGACGACCGTGATTGCGTGGGGCGAGTTTGGGCGGACGCCAACTATTAACAAAGATGCTGGCCGCGATCACTGGCCCAATGTTTCATGCGCGGTGCTGGCCGGCGGAGGGATGCAAACAGGACAAGTCATCGGTGCAACCGATCGTTTTGGTGGCGAAGCGGTAGCGCGTCCAGTCACCTTTCAAGAGGTGTTTGCCACGCTCTATTACAATCTCGGCATCAATGCCACCACCACCACGGTGACCGACTACACAGGTCGTCCGCATTATCTGGTAGACAACGACGTGCAGCCCATTCGGGAACTGATTTAGGGCTTAGGGTCGGGGTGGGATGAGTATTGCTGATCGGAGAGTGGACCGCCGGGGCGGCCTGCGGTTGCTTTCAGTTGGACCGGCGGAGCGGTCCACTACTATTTATCCGGCGTCTCTTGACACGTCGGCTTGCTCGGGCTCAATTTCGAAATCTGCTCTTGCATTGCGTACGTTTGTACGTATACCATGCGTACAAACGTACTTGAGCGAGTGGGGTTGGTAAGCAGGAGGCGGTGAGTTGAAAAAGAGTCAAGCCTTGTCCAAGGGGGAACTGGAGATTGCCCGCGCACTGTGGGATATCGGCCCGGCTACAGTACGACAGATCTACGACCAAACCAGTGCCACCCGCGATATCGATTTCGCTACCGTCCAGACTTACCTGCGACGCCTGGAGTCAAAGGGCTACGCCAGCAGTAAGCTGGCGGGTCGCCTGCGGATCTACTCGGCCAAAACCAAGCCGCAAGCGGTCATACGCGATACGGTCGCTGACTTGGTCCAGCGACTCTTCGGTGGCAGTGCCATGCCGCTCGTCCGACACTTGATCGAAGATGGCGATATCAGTCGCCACGAAATCGCCGAGTTGCGGAAGTTGATCGATGACTTGGAATCGTCTAAAACAGACGATGTCCCAGGTGCAGCTAAGGTCTCTGGAGGAGCCAAATCACCCAAGGAACCGAAGTCATGAATGGAGTCAGCATCCTCGAGCTGGCCATAGCGCACGCCCTGCAAATCGCCGCCCTGGCTGGGAGCGTGCTGTTTCTCACCCGCTGCTTGGGTAAGGACCGTCCGCACCTGGCGCATACACTGTGGGCCTTGGTCTTATTGAAGTGCTTGACGCCGCCAATCATCGCCAGCCCGCTCAGTCCCTTCAGTTGGATTGCGAACTACACCTGGACGACTGGCACGAGTGAACCAAGCCCATTGGTCCAGGACTCCGCCTATGAAACCAAGTTGCAGTTCACGACCTCGTCTCACCAACCCATTGCCGAGCCGCCACCAAAACCCAAGCAGAGCGTTGCACCCACAACGGGCAGCGGCACCACTTTAGTCGCTGGCTGGCTGATGGCCGCCTGGGGCGCGAGCACGCTTCTGCTGTCGACCTATTTTGCGTGGCGGTTCTTTCGGTTTTTGACGCTGGTTCGCGCAACCAGCGTCACAGTACCGGCGTTCATTCCTGAAGAGGTGGATCGTTTGCGGGGTGAGTTGGGAATTCGGCGGCCGGTACGCGTACGGGTGTTGGACGCACTGATCGGCCCGGCCGTGATGGGAATCTGGCGGCCAACGCTATTGTTACCCAAGGTCATTGTCGAAGCGGCTCAACCAACTCAGTTACGACTGTTGCTGGCACATGAGTTGGTCCACGTGCGGCGCGGCGATCTTGTATGGTCAGCACTGCAAGTCATGGCTTCGTCGTTATGGTGGTTTCACCCGGCGGTGTGGTTGACTAATCAATTGCTTACACGCGAGTCGGAGCGAAGTTGTGATGAAGAAACGATCGCCAGTCTGGGCTGCCAGCCGGCGACTTATGCGCGAAGCCTGATCGCGGTACTTGAAACCAGGCAACAACTTTCCGCGGCACCGATTGTACCGGGGCTGCGACCTGTCGATATCACTTTGAAACGAATGGAGAGAATCATGCGTATTGGACAAGGAAGTCGCTCACGCACACCACGCTGGGTTGTCCCAGCTTTGATCGGAGGAGCAATCCTGCTGCTCCCCGGCGCCGCCTGGCTGCAAGCGCAAGATGAAGCAGCGGCAAAAACGGCAGCCAACACCAGTTCGGCGGCGAGCCCACCAGTTGTAGACGCGCCGCCTGCAATTGAGGCGATGGCTGCGGCGGGCGAGCCCACGAGTCGGCTACTCCGAGCCAAATTGATCGTTATGGAACTCCCGGTCGATTGGTTGCAGAAAGTTCGACCTGCCGATGCGGAGCCGCTTGAGCTAAACGACTTGGTAACTGGTGGAACTGCTGAAAGCGATCTTGGTTTACCTGGAACCTTAATCCTTAAGGATGGAGCGAAACTCATGCGCGGAAGAGGCACGCTCAAAAATCGAATAGCCGTAATCCCGGCCAGTGCTACTCAACCTCATGCGGCGCCCGCAGCCAACCATGCTACCTGGATACTCGATGAAGCGGCGTTGAAGTCGGTCGAAGGATGGTTGCAAGGTTCGGCTAACCCCAAAGTCAAAGTGCTTAACCGCCCGCTATTGACCATGCACAGTGGCACTGCCGCCAACATGACGGTCGGACAGGAAACGCCCTTTATTGTCAACGTAGACGCCAAAACGGGGCAACCCACGGTAGCCAACTTGTTCTTTGGAGTAACCTGTAAGCTCACTGCCACCCTATCGAGTACCAGTCAAGCCAGCCAACCCAGTGAAGACGCGGATGCGCCGCGGTGGGTCGGCGTTGACTTTGAATTCGAACATGCTGAGCTTTTGAGGGTGGACGAATTCACCTTGCCGATAGCGAACGGAGCCACCGCGAGGGTCCAGCAACCCTCCATCGCCTCACGTAAAATCGCTTTTTACATGAACCTTCCCTGGGGAGCCACTGTCGCCACGGCCGTTGGAACAAAAATCGCAGACGGTGAACAGCGGACGATTCTTTGCTTGTTGAGCGTCGATCCTATGTCGCCTGAGAACGAGCACATCGGGACTGAGCGATACACCCGCGTGCCGGTACTAGGGCCCCTGACAACTGAAAAGAATGAGGTTCCATTAGAGCCTCTCAGCGACGACGAGGTGTTCGCTGCGTTTGAACGCTCGAACGAGACTCCCCCCGTATATCGAATGCCACGTGGCGAATACCGCATCGTCAAGGAGCTAATTGCCGACTACAGGGAAGCCAAGCGATTTGTCCCTTTGATCGGTGTGGCCGCTTTGCATCATCGCCATTACAAATGCACTCTGTATACTGAGGGGAATCAAGCACCTTTTGGCGTGGTGTACGTCGATCACAATCGTTTTGTGCTTGCAGACAACTGAATCGGCCTATCAGGGCCGAGGAGGGCCACAACAGTTGCCCCCCGATAATACTTGTTGAATTGCTTATTAGAAATACGATCTACAAATGGGATCCTTGGAATGGACTTAAGTCGACGGCCGAGCGAGACGGAAGTGTTTTCTTATCAGCGCAATTATGTGGCCAAGGTGCCCGCTGGCGATATCTTGACCACGCTCGAGCATCAGGCTCAGTCCGTTCGCCAATTCGTCCGCGACATACCGGCGAGTGAGTTGGATGTGGTTCACCCGCCCTACGGTTGGAGCGTGCGGACGGTGATCGAGCATTGCTGCGACGCGGAGCGTGTCTTCGGCTATCGGGCACTGCGTTTCGCTACAGGAGAAGCGGTAGAATTGCCCGGTTGGGATGAAAACCACTTTGCTTCGTGTGGCTATGGCGGACGCGGCACCTCAGCTGACTTGGCGGACGAGTTTTACCATTTGCGGTACAGCAACTTGTTCTTGCTCAAACGTTTGAAGCCTTCGGCCTGGGACCTTTTTGGTACCGCCAACGGCATGCAAGCCACGGTCCGGACCCTGGCATGGCTCATGGCCGGACATTGGCTGCATCACGAAGAAATTCTGATCAAACGCTTAGGGCGATGAATCTAGCATCGGCCGCGTTGCTCGACTCGATGTGCACTGACCCGCGGTTGGGAGAATCGTTGCCAAAACGTCAGCTGTCACGCAGCTTGGGCGCCTCGCGAAACCACCCAGTCGATTGCTCCATTGATTTGCCAGACGCTGGTGACTAACCAGGGTATGGTGAACGAAATTGCGGTGCGCATCGATGTCGAGCGGGCGATCGAGAACTCAACAGCCGTTCCCTTTACCGCACTTGCGCTTCGGCAAAGGAAAGCGCGCGACTCTGGGCCTCTTCCCACTGACCCGCACGGGCCTGAGCAATAATCGACTCGAATTCAACACGCTCGTCCTCCGAGATCACCTGCTGGTCGACGAGCGTTTTCAGTTTGGCCTCTGCTTTCTCCAAACGTTCCATGTTCTTGGTATTGCAGGCGGTATAGACTTGCTTGATCAACTCCATCGACTCGGCAGTCGTCGCCTGTGGCTGCGTATTGCAACCGACGAGCATCAGCATGACTAGAACGCCCAAGACTGCGTTGATGAAACCCGGCCACGGTTTACTCAACATGCTGAAATACCTCTCCGCTAGCGATAGAACACATCCCTGCCCAGACATCGAGGTTGACGGTTGTCGGAATAAAACGCACACTCCCATCCCCTAACAGGACATATCCACCGCCCGACGCCCAGGGCGAATACATTTGGCAGACGTGGCAAGTGGGGAACGAGGGGGGGTGAACGACTCCCGGTTCTGTCGGCGAAGGGCCTGAGTGCACGAGCACATAAGTGGCCGCATCGTCGCACTCAGTAAATGGAAAGCGAAGTGGGTCGGTGGGACAGGAGACGCTGCCAGGCATAACCGCCACCCAAGTCTTGTCGCTGATCGTCGAATGCTCACCAATCATGACGGTATTGCTTAGACCATCGGAAATGTCTGAGTACCGGACGCGCGAGTTCCGATAGAAGGGACCCGTAGCTACCCTCCGCCAATCCGACAGGGGCGGACGGTAAGCCCAAGGTTCGTCCATGCCCGCGTTAGCGACATAATGCGAGCGTCCAAATTGTGCCATGACATTGCCCGCTTCATCTGTAATCTGCGCCTCACCATCGAAATTGGGAGCGCCTGGATTGAGAAAGACCGGTATACGAGTCCGGGCCCATTGCTCATTGCGAGGATGCCACGCGGGAAGCGACATATCAAATTGGGACTGAAGCGCCGTTTGTTCGAGGTAAGGCAGCAAGAGCGCCCCCCAAGCCCAACCAGGAGCTGCATCCAGTGTATCCGGATTGACATTGCCCCAGCGAACATCGGACACATAGCCCGACGGAATGACACGCAAGGCCGATTCGTAATTGTGAATGGCAAGCCCAATCTGCTTGAGATTGTTTTGCCCTTGCATCCGCCTGGCCGCCTCGCGCGCCGCCTGCACAGCCGGGAGCAACAGCCCAACCAACACGCCGATGATGGCGATCACCACCAGCAACTCCACCAAGGTAAACGCTTTGGTTCGCCTGGAACCCCGCCAACGCAATTGATAGTCCATAAATATCCTCCGCACCGGTGAAAAAAAGGAAACTCATGAAAAAAGGAAACCCGTGAAGAGCGCTGGCTGGCTTGGTATTTCCAGCCAGCAATTTTCCCTGGCGGTTGGCTAGGCTCTCCGCTGCTACTTGCAACTCACTTGCCAATTTAGCCTATGCTAAACTTCCAGTCAAGTGTTCGACGGAAGGGTGCTAATGAAAAATAAATTGGGTTGGCAGCCGTTTGTGGAGGGAGGGGAGGGGAAGAAGCTTTAGCAAGAGGCAGTACGAGGGAGCGGAGAGGAAGAGGGAGAGGAACTTTAGCAAGATCCACTACGGTGAGAAGAGAATCTTTGGCAAGATCCACTACGGGGGCGGTTGACTGCCTGTAGCGGGCGAGACGGCGCCGGTTGTGGGCCCCGTGCCAGATACACCTACCACGGCATTGCGAGCAGTGCGTTGAACCGTGGAGTCACTGGGGAGCCACTGCAGCGCCGAGCGGGCAGCGAGCGAGAGCGATGGCGCACCTGCAGTGTAATTGGCCGCATTCAATGTCGATACCACTTGCTCAAAAGCGATCGATTCCTCCCACTTCATCGGTGAGCGTTTTGCCAAGCCACCCAGACGATCGATGAACAGTGCATCCCCCTCAGGCCCGAGCCCCCCGGCAATTTGCACTCCCTCGGGATGAATGCGGACGTGCCAACCTGCGGCATCAAAAGCATGCACGCTGACCGGATTGGTTAGCCTGAGCTCGATATCCATGTGCTCTCCCATCGCCCGCAACAGCGTGGAGTCGATGCGTCCTGGCCCAAGCCGGACCGAGCCTTTGACGAACTTGACGTGACGATGCGTAATGATCGCCTGCTCAAGGTCGATGCGCCCCATGGCACTGATGCCAGCACCCGTGTCTTGACTCAACTGACCAAAGTCGATTTGCTGAAAGCTGGAATTGGTCAGGGTGGCTTCCCAGGAAGCATCACGCAAGTGAAAATCTAACACTCCGCTGAACGTAGCGTATTGCCCCAGACGCTGCACCTGAGGGACAAGGCCAGCGATCAACTCGCATGGAAGTGGAACGGTCGATCGCAATTGAATGTCGGTCAGCAGTTGGTTCTCGCGATGATCGCGGCGGATAATCAATTGCGAAGCGGTACCTGGCTGCGAGGCGAGCGGATTGTCAAGTACAAAGTCGATTTCCAACAGCAGAGCATTTTCAGACGGCAGCATCTTGACGGCGATATCGGAGATCGTATCGACATCCATCATGCCGCGCACGGTCAATTGATCCATGGTGAAGGCGGCCATGTGCGCGTACCGCTGCGGACGGCATAGAAACCAATCGTGTACGATTTTCCAAGTCGCGGCCAGTTGCCGCCCTTCAAGCTCAGGTTCAACCATATGCACAAGCCGCTGACCGCGCCGCAACTGGACGTCAATCTGGCGGACCCGACCTATCGCAGCGCGACTTTCAGGATGAATGAACCGCACGCCATGCAAGGCATAATGGGTGGGAGACTTGCTCTCGACAGCCGCGATTTCGACATCCAAACCCAACTGGGAAGCTAACCAACTCTCCGCCTGCTCAGCCCGCCATCGCTGATAACCAGGAAAGTACTGGGCTACCGCAAAGAAACTACAGGCGATGAGAGGCAAAAACCCGAGCAGCACGAATGCAAGCCGACACAGCAAGCGCTGCGTCGTTTCGTGAAGTTGGTAGCCAAATTGTCGTCGCCCACCTGCCATCCTAGCAGTCAGCCTCCGCTTGAAATCCATTTCCGCTTGCGCACCGCAGTCCGAGCGGCCGAGAGTACACTTTCGTGGGGTCTTCCGTCTACGGCGAAAGCACCCTGCTTATGCATGCAAAGGTCCTGTAGTGGATCTTTGGCAAGATCCCGTGTTTTTTGGAGCTTTAGCAAGATCCACTACGCCTTTAGAGGGAACGACCGGTTTGTCCGCGATGGAGCAGATAATGGTCGGCGATCACACAGGCCACCATCGCCTCTCCAATGGGGACCGCCCGAATACCGACACAAGGATCATGTCGCCCTTTAGTGCGCACTTCAATATCTTGCCCATCCGCCGTAACGCTGCGGCGCGGGGTGAGTATCGACGACGTTGGCTTGACAGCAAAGCGAGCGACGATCGGTTGACCACTGGAGATGCCTCCCAGAATGCCCCCCGCTTGATTTGACAAAAATTCGATTCCACCGTCGGCCCCCATTCGCATTTCATCTGCATTGTCGACCCCCGTAATGCCAGCCGCCTCAAAACCATTGCCGACCTCAACACCTTTGACAGCATTAATCGACATCAAGGCGGCGGCGATCTCCTGATCGAGCTTGGCGTAGATCGGAGCGCCCAAGCCAGCCGGCACACCTTCGGCTACTACTTCGATCACGGCGCCAACGGAATTTTGCCCAAGACGGATCTCTTCCAGGTACTCGGCCCAATGCAGGGCGGTTACAGGATCGGGACAAAAGAAATCGTTTTGGCCCACCGCCTCCCAATCCCAACGACTGCGGTCGATAGGACTGGTTCCCATTTGAATCATGGCGGCCCGAATGCGGATCCCCGGAACGACCTTGCGGGCAAGCGCTCCAGCGGCGACGCGAGCGGCCGTTTCCCGCGCGGAAGATCTTCCACCACCGCGATAGTCGCGAATCCCGTACTTCACGTCATACGTATAGTCCGCGTGCCCCGGTCGATAACGGTCTTTGATTTCTGAGTAATCTTTTGAGCGTTGATCGGTATTCCAAATCAACATCGAAATCGGAGTCCCCGTGGAGACCAAGACATCGGGCTGATGCTCCGAGGGCATAAACCCGGAAAGCACCTGAACGGCATCCGCTTCCTTGCGCTGCGTGGTGAATTTCGATTGGCCTGGCTTGCGGCGATCGAGTTCAGCCTGAATCTCGGCGACCGTGAATTCGATCCCTGGCGGACAGCCATCGACCACACAGCCCAAAGCAGGCCCGTGACTTTCACCCCAAGTCACAACGCGAAAGAGATGGCCGAAGCTGTTATAGGACATAGTCGGTATCGATCAGTTCTTAGTGAGCCAAGTTGGTGCGGGTGTCAGCTCCGGATTGACCGGGCTTCCGGCATCCTTGCGGCCGCTACCTGCAAAACGACTGTTGGCACGCACCGACATCTCGCCGTCGCACAGCACTTGGCAGCTCAATCGCACCCCCGACAACTCCCGCGCCGACAAACATTCCTTTTCAGCCTGAGTCATCTGGAGCGGTTCGCCATCCACGAATTCGACGCGGCAAGTGGTGCAACGCGCGTTTCCTCCGCAGGCGTGCAATTGGTCAATGCCGGCGTCTTCGGTGAGTGCCAGTACCAGTCGCTTACCAGCAGCGACTTCGAATTCACCCACGCCGTCAACAATTAACTTGGGCATTTGTTTTTCCCTGCGACCATTCGAGTTGTCTTAAGCCACGGCGTTTACGCAAGCCGCTTCCCTATCAGTGCTCCGAACAGAATAGATCCGATGTCCCTCGGCGTAAACCCACCCGCTCTCCGCGCGAAAAAGAGGTGGCTATGCAATAGGTTCTTCACACTGCGTTCACCACGCAGTCAGCGGCCAGGGCCCACCGCCCGCCCCATTCGGTGGCACAGTTACGAAACCGACACTGCGGGCCAATGAGACCACATCGCCCGACCCCTGCGAATCGGCCAGACGCAAAACCCCTTGGCTATCACATTCAACCAGCCGGTACCAGACCAAGGACAATTGTTTCGCGTCGGGCTCCGTTATTGAGACCAACGGCTGGAAACTCGGACGAGTCAGTCCCGCGATTTGACTGAGTAGTGGCAGGCCAAAAACGCGGGAGGTCACTGCCACGCTGACAGGATTTCCAGGGAGACCGAGGAGCAGAGTGCGATCGAGACAGCCACCGAGCACCGGCTTGCCCGGCCGGATCGGCAAACGATGAAAGGCAATTTCCCCACCCAGGGCTTCAATCGCCCCCGGCACATGGTCGGTGTCACCCATCGACACACCTCCGGTCATGATCACTGCATCGCAGGCGACCACTTGCTCGGCGATCGCCATGCGGATCGCATCAAAATCATCCTTGACCCGTCGCATCGCCACGATTTCGATCCAGGGAAGTTGCCGCAACCATGCCTCGAGCGTGGGGCCATTGGAATCGCGAATCTGCCAGGGCTCAACCCTGCTCCCCGGCGCCGCCAATTCATCACCCGTGTTGAGGACCGCCACGCGCACCCGGCGGCGCACCGCCAACTGGGCTCCGCCAAAACTTGCGACAGCCGACATCTCGGCCGAACCCAATGTGCAGCCGGCTACGAGCACCATTTGGCCCACTCCAATGTTCTCACCCTGCCGACGGATATTCTGCCCCTGCCGCAAGTCAGCCGCAGCCGTGTTGATCGTGACTCGCTGCGGTTGTTCCGTCGTATCCTCGCGGCGGACCACGCAATCGGCCCCAGTCGGTACAGGTGCGCCGGTAAAGATCTTGATCGCCGAGGCTGGTGGCAGATGCCTGACCGCCCTGCCCGCCATGGCAGTCTCCACGATCGGCAAAGTTGGGTTCACTTGCAAATCGACCAGTCGTATGGCGTAACCATCCATGGCCGACACATCGAGGGCTGGCGAATCGCGGTCTGCAACCAGTGGCTGCGCAAGCACGCGTCCCGCCACCGCAGCGATTGGGACAAGTTCGCCTTCCACGATGGGCAAGAGGGCTGCGAGCCTAGCGATTGCCGCTTCGACTTCGGCAAGCTGAGGGAGCTGCATGGGCATCACCTTAACGAACAAGTTTCGGTTCAATGACCCTACCCTGAGTTGCGTCGACCACGGCGGCCCGAAACTCTGCGTCCGTTCCGGCGGCACCGATCACACCCGCTTTGTTGACCGCCACAAAGTTAATGCTCAGTTCGGCAGGAGGCTTTTGGTCACCTTCGGCCACGCGGCGGATCGTTGCTTCGCAGGCCTCGGTCGGCTCCATCCCTTGCCGCATGAATTCGACGATCAGGAACGAGCAACAATAACGCAACACATTTTCGCCAACGCCCGTGGCCCCAGCCGCTCCGACCGTTCCATCGACATACAAACCCGAGCCGATGATGGGGCTATCACCAACGCGACCGGGGAGCTTGAATGCGAGACCACTGGTGGAACAACCTCCGACTAAATGCCCCGAAGCGTCAAGTCCCAGCAGAGCGATGGTGTCATGCGACTTGTCTTCCGGTTCGCCGCGGGCTTGCTTCTCTTTCCAGTTCAACCACGCTTGGCGAGCCTTCTCCGTCAACAAATCGCTGGATTGAAAGCCGTTTTGGGAAGCAAACTTGGCCGCATCGGCGCCCGCCAGCGTAACATGTTTAGTCGTCTCCATGACACGGCGTGCGATGGAGATGGGCGTAGCATAGCCTTCGATGGCCGCCACCGCTCCAGCCCGCTGGCGATTACCATCCATGAACGAAGCATCGAGCTGCACGACTCCCAGAGCATTGGGCAGTCCACCGTAACCCACCGAATCGACCGATGTGTCGAGCTCAGTGACATTGATTCCGCGTTCGACGGCGTCGAGTAACGACCCACCGCCGCTGAGCACCTTGCGTGACTCTTCGCACGCCGCCTGACCGAACGGCCATGTGGCGATGAAGATGGGAGGCTTGAGAGTCTCAGATAGATTTGGTTCCAACGCTAGCGGTGCCTTGGAAAGTGCAGGCGTAGCGCCCGCCACCAAACTGGCAGAAGTTGCCGCCATGAGCCCGCTTTTCAAAGCCGTTCGTCGATCCATATCAAGTCCCTCGCGTTGCAGAGTTCGAGCATTGGTCGCATTCAGCCCTGACGATTCCAGCGTGATTCCCTCGTTTAGCCCACACATCGTTGATCCAAGGCCTCGTCTAGCCAAGCACAGAGTATACCCATATCGTCCACCGCTGTTGCGAGCGACTGCGTTCGTTTTAAAGTCGAGTTGGTGCGCAGTTTATACGAAAAGCAGTGGCAGCCTGACCAAGTGCGGAGGTTGTTTCGTTTCATCGACTGGGTGATGGACTTGCCCGAGGCATTTGAATTAGAATTTAGGGACACCTTGAAGCGAATTGAAATGGAGAAAGAAATGCCTTACGTTACATCCGTTGAAAGACTTGCCAAGATTGAAGGTAAGGCCGAAGGCAAGATTCAATTGCTGCAAGACCTGCTGGGCTTACCCATCATGCCAGATGTAGAATTGGAGCGTATGACCGCTCAGCAGCTGGAGGGGCTTGTTGTCGGAACTCCGATTACGCCTTGAAAACCGATAGGCTTAAAGATCCTCCAGTATGTCCACGGCGCAGATCGCCGTAATCTGCATTAAATTCCAACGTTTTCTGCTAATGCACCAGAATCGGCGGAGCGATCTAAGGCGTTTTTCAATGGATCGGCGGAGCGATCTAGTTGGATCGGCGGAGCGATCTACTACGTTTTGTCGAACGGCCTGTATGAAACTTGCCCTACGAAAAGAGGAAGCCGCCTTCCCCGCTAGCCAGTTCTAAACAATGGGCGATAATCGACAAGCGTCGGAGATGATCAAGCTGCGGTGCACGGCGTCGCAATCATCAGCTCATGACCGCCGATCCTCTGCATTACTTTAGGAAATGGAAACGCATGAATTCCGATTCGCAAGCGACTGGCAACGCGGCTGACGACAAACCACGGCTGAATTTCATCGAGCAGGAAGTCGAAAAAGATTTCCAGTTGCCTAAGTTGGCCGGGAAACACATTCGCACTCGCTTTCCACCGGAGCCCAACGGCTACTTGCACATCGGTCATGCCAAAAGCATTTGCCTCAACTTCGGGTTGGCGCAAAAGTATGGCGGAACATGCAACCTGCGATTCGACGACACCAATCCCAGCAAAGAAGACCAAGAGTACGTCGATTCGATCCAAGAAGATGTCCGTTGGCTCGGTTTCCAGTGGGATGAGCTGCATTATGCCTCCGACTACTTCGATCAACTCTACGATTGGGCCGTGCACTTGATCAAAGCGGGTAAGGCGTACGTTTGCGATCTGACAAGCGAGGAAACACGCCAGTACCGCGGAACGCTCACCGCACCCGGAAAGAACAGCCCCTTTCGCGAACGCTCGGTCGACGACAATCTGCAACTGTTCCAAGCCATGAAGGAAGGCAAATACAAAAACGGCGAGCGGACGCTGCGTGCCAAAATTGACATGGCGGCACCCAATGTCAATTTGCGAGATCCCGTGATGTATCGGATTTTGCATGCCCACCACCATCGCACGGGGGACACGTGGTGCATCTACCCTATGTACGACTGGGCCCACGGGCAAAGCGATTCGCTCGAAGAAATCAGCCACTCGATTTGTACCCTTGAATTCGAAGATCATCGGCCACTCTACGATTGGTTTTGCCAAAACCTGGCAATCTATCACCCCAGACAAATTGAGTTTGCACGCCTCAATCTGTCGTACACCGTGATGAGCAAACGCAAGCTCCTGCAACTGGTTCAAGAGAACCATGTCAGCGGCTGGGACGATCCGCGAATGCCAACCATCCGTGGTCTGCGACGCCGAGGCTACACGCCAGAAAGCTTGCGGATGTTCTGCGATCGCATCGGGGTTGCCAAGTTCTACAGCACGATCGACGTGACCGTACTGGAAAACGCCATCCGCGAGCATCTCAACGCCGTTGCCAATCGGGTCATGACGGTCCTCAAGCCGCTCAAGGTCGTGATCACCAACTATCCGGAAAATCAAGTCGAGATGCTGGAAGCGGTGAACAATCCCGAAGACCCCTCTGCGGGCACGCGCCAAGTCCCGTTCACGCGCGAGATCTATATTGAACAAGAAGATTTCATGGAGGATGCGCCGCGCAAGTTCTTCCGGCTCAAACCGGGTGGCGAAGTGCGTTTGCGATACGCCTACATCGTGACATGCGATCAGATCGTCAAGGATCCAGACAGCGGCGAGATCACCGAACTGCACTGCAGCTACGACCCGGCGACTCGCAGCGGCACCGAGGAAGGAAACGCCCGCAAGGTAAAGGGGACGATTCACTGGGTCAGTGCCACGGAATGTGTGGACGCCGAAGTCAGAATTTACGATCGCATGTTCCTGAACGAAGATCCCGAAGATGTCCCGGCCGGTCAAACGTTCCTCGACAATATGAATCCAGACTGTTTGGAAGTGGTCCAGGCCAAGGTGGAACCCGAACTGAAGAAGGCTGCTGCTGGCGATCGCTTTCAATTCGAACGCCTCGGCTATTTCTGCGTCGACGCAGTGGACTCGACAGCCGATCACTTGGTCTTCAATCGCACCGTGCCACTACGCGACTCGTGGGGCAAGATGCAAGCTAAAGGACAAGCCGACTGAAGATGGCGAATACTCCCGAGCCTCTCCATTGAAGTTAACCGCGCAGTAGTCGCTTAATGGGTCATCGCATAGGTGATAATATTGATCGCCAGCGCGTAGGCTTTGATGGAAAATCGCTGAAAGAACTCAGCATCCTCCCCTTCCCTCTCCCAACCGTCGGCAATATCCGTGTTGTGCGTCGCCACCGCAGCCAGTCGCCCAGCAGGATCGATCAGGCCGCGAAAGTTAACCTGCGACATATCCGCCACACCACCATGCGGCTGCTTGTGAAAGCCCGGTGGATCGTAGGTCACACCGCTGCGAGTATAGAACTGATACGCAGTAACTTGGGGACATGCTTCCAGTGGATAAACAGTCGATAGGATGGGATGGTTGCGGGGAATGTCAATCCACTTCCAGCCTGGCGATTCCGCCAAAGTGTTTCGAGCCAAGTTATCCCATTCGGCTTTCCCCCAAAAGTCATCAACCCACAAAAATCCACCTTGCTCCAAGTAACGGCGGAGGGCGAGCCGCTCTTCGCGACTGAGCTCCTGCCAACCCGGGTCGCTCATGAAGATAAATGGATAGTCAAAAAGCTGCGGATCGGTCAGCCGCAATAGCAACGTCCCCTCGTTGGCCTGGATCGTTGTCAGTTGATTCAAACGCCAGGTTAGATTTTTGGCGCCGTCGGGATGATCGGTGGCCCACCTCGGAATCCAGCCTCGATCACCTTGGTACCACGCTTCACCTGGGCCACCCACACTGTCGTAGACAATCCGCACAAAAGTAAACTTACCGGGATCGAACGCGTTCATATCCAAGTCGGACGGAGGCGTGCTGCCCCACTGTGGCGAGGTTGCGATCCACACCACCGAGGCCAGCATCATCAGACGCAGTGCACGCACCAAATGAATCTCCAATTAGAAATGTGCGTTACTTCCAAATCAACCTTGACACGATCTAGGGGAACTACTTTAAAACGTGCGTCTACGCATGGAAATTGAAATGGTTCGAACCGCCTACGTCCGCTTGCCATTCTCAACGTGGGCCAGCACGAGCGCTAAATCGGCCGGGGTGATACCACTGATTCGACTGGCTTGATCCAAATTCACCGGCCGCACGCGCGATAGCTTTTGTTGAGCCTCGATCCGCAAGCCCGTGATGCGATTGTAATCGAATGCAGTCGGAATACGCTTGGTTGACATCCGCTGCTGGCGATCGATCTGCAATTGCTGCCGCGACACATAGCCCTCGTAGCGAATGTCCCACAGCACTTGCTGAGCAACTTCGTGCGAGATCCCGCCTAACGCTGGAATGTGCGAGCACATCTCTTCCCAGGTCACTTCGTTGCGACGCAAGTATTTGGTACCAGTCACATTATCGATGCGGGCTTCCTCGAGCAGCTGCACGGCCTGAGCGATCGATGCCTCTTTGGCTTCCAGCCGCTGGTAGCGTGGTTGATCCACTAGCCCGATGGCGCGACCAAGGCGACTCAGTCGACGATCGGCATTGTCTTGTCGCAACAGCAAACGATACTCAGCCCGACTGGTAAACATCCGATAGGGCTCATCGACTCCACGCGTGACCAGGTCGTCGATTAACACTCCCATGTAAGCCAGATCGCGGGTCAGTACCAAGGGCTCTTTGCCCGCCATCTTCAAGGCCGCATTGGCACCCGCCAGCAAGCCTTGGCACCCCGCCTCTTCGTAACCGGTGGTGCCGTTGATCTGTCCCGCCAAGAACAAGCCGGCGACCCGTTTCGATTCCAAGCTGGGTTGCAACTGATCGGGTGGCGAATAGTCGTATTCGACCGCATAGCCGTAGCGCATGATCTCGGCCCGCTCGAGCCCCGGAATCAACTTCATCATTCGGTCCTGCACATCGCGCGGCAGGCTCGTCGAGACTCCGTTAATGTAGACCTCCGTTGTATGGCGTCCTTCGGGTTCAAGAAACAACTGATGCCGATCCTTGTCAGCGAAACGGACGATTTTATCCTCGATCGAAGGACAGTAGCGTGGACCCGTCGAATTGATCTGCCCGCTATACATCGGTGCCCGATGCAAGTTCGCGCGAATCAAGTCGTGAACAGCCGGGGTGGTGTAGGTAATGTAACAAGGGACTTGTGGCATGGGCAACGCAGTCGTCAAGTAAGAAAACGGTTGCGGATCGTCGTCCCCTGGTTGCTCCTCGGTCGCCGAGAAGTCGATCGACTTGGCGTTCAGTCGCGGAGGGGTGCCGGTCTTAAAGCGATCGAGGGTGAAGCCCAGTCGCTTCAACGCGCCGCTGATACCAGCGGTCGTCCCCTCCCCTGCCCTGCCCCCCTCGGTCTTGGCTTCCCCTGTATGCATGATCGCTTGCAGGAACGTGCCCGTGGTCAGCACGATCGCATCAGCGCGATACACAGCATCGCCGCGAACGCGTATGCCGCGGACTTGTGCCCCCCCCTCAGTTTCTTCAACCAGCAAGTCCTCGACCAACTCCTGCACCAAGGTGAGTCCAGGATAGTTCTCGATGATCCGCTTGACCTCGATTTGATAAGCCCTCTTATCTGCTTGCGCCCGGGGACTGTGCATGGCGGGGCCTTTGCGGCGGTTGAGCAAACGAAATTGAATTCCAGTCGCATCGATCGCCTGGCCCATTAGCCCTCCCAGGGCATCGATCTCACGCACAATTTGCCCCTTAGCCACGCCGCCAATCGCCGGATTGCAACTCATCTGGCCAACTGTATCGAGATTCCCGGTCAACAGTGCCACCCGAGCGCCGAGTCGAGCGGCTGCAGCAGCGGCTTCCGTACCAGCATGTCCAGCTCCAATGACAACAACATCGAAGTGGTAAGTCGGTTTTTTCGGATCGAGCGAGGCACTGGACATTGAAATGCTTGCAATTTGAGAGAGATGCATTTTGCGTGTTATGGAATTCTACATCGCTAGAACCGTTCGAACCGTCACATTTTAGTTATGCCATTTAACTCTTGCGACCGATTTAAGGAGAACGTGTCTCTACAGTTGGTTCAGGCCGTATCTGCGATAACTGCAGTGTTACCAATAAAGACAAGTTTGAGAAGAAGCCGCACATGAATCAAATTTGGCGAAGAATTTTACGTAGATGCGCGGTTTTGGGTTGCGGCGTGGCCTCCGTGAACGGCATTGCCTTCCGGGCGTTCTCACAGGAAAGCGTGACTAGGTCGCTCGCGCAGCCGACGGTTCCACCAACATTCCTTCCCTTCGCCCAGTTTCAGATCCCGTTCAACGTCGATGCAACCGGTG
>JBGSHW010000034.1:0-9591 GCA_041751975.1 Pirellulaceae bacterium | reverse complement strand
AACAGCCAAGAAGTATGGACTCATACTCGGATTTGGATATGACGAAGCCCAACTGAAGGAGCAGCGACCACCCAATCGTCACGAGTTGGATGAGGTGTCCAAGGACATACCTGTTTACATCATTCATCAATCGAGCCACCTGGGAGCAGGTAACACAAAGGCCTTAGAAGTTGCTGGTATCACTGCGGAGACCAAGAACCCGGTCGGCGGTGTCATCCGTCGCGAGAAAGATGGCAAGACGCCTGATGGAGTCTTGGAGGAAACGATTCACTATGCCTCGTTGATGAAGATCATGCCAAAGATGGGGCAGACAGAGTTCGACGGTTTAGCCAAGGCTGGTATGAAGCTGTATGCCGCGAATGGCTACACAACAGCGCAGGAGGGCCGAGCCATCGCGCCCGTCGATCAATGCTGGATGCGTCTGGCTGAGAAAAATGAGATGTTGATCGACGTTGTCAGCTACCCAACAAGCGCGCGATCGTCATCGCCGGCGGAGGTCTGAAGTACTTTCCGAGTGTGTGGGTCAACGTCAAACTGCTCCGGCACTTCGGCTGCCAGCTGCCGATTCAGCTGTGGTATCTAGGCGACTGTGAACTCGATCCCTACTTGCGTCGGTTGCTCGAACCGCTGGGGGTCGAGTGCGTGGATGCTCGCGAGTTGGAAAAGACCCAGCCCGCTCGGATACTCTGCGGTTGGGAACTGAAGCTCTACGCCACGCTGCATGCCCCGTTCGAACAAGTGCTCTTCTTGGATGCCGACAACGGCGTGGTCTGCGACCCGAGTTACTTGTTTGACACCCCCGAGTTCAAGCAGCACGGCGCTATCTTTTGGCCCGACTATGCCTGCTGGACACTGAAGCCCGGTGTGTGGCGCGTCTTTGGCATGCACGACATGGCCGAGCCCGAGGTGGCTCAGCACGAGCGGGCCTTCGAGTCCGGACAGTACCTGATCGACAAGGCCCGTTGTGATCGCGAGTTGCGGTTGGCGCTGTGGTACGCCGAGCACTCGGATTTCACTTTCCAGCACGTGTATGGTGACAAAGAGTGCTTTCACCTAGCCTGGCGAAAGCTAAACACCCCCTACGCAATGCCCACTGCGGGACCTGGCTGGAACACTCACACCATTGTGCAATACGACTTCCGCGGGCAAATTGTTTTCCAACATCGTTGCCAGGATAAGTGGCGGTTTGGCGGCAATCGTCGGGTCGAGTCGTTGTGCAATGAGGAGCTGTGCTTTGAGTTCGTGGGTGAACTCGCGCGGCAGTGGTCGGGCGTCCTGTGGCAGAACGAGTTACCCACCCAGGCCGAACGACAAACCATTGATTCCCTGTTGGGCCGCCGATGTCTCTACCGCCGCATGCATCACGACGAGCGAATCATTCGCCTCGACCAGCAGCGTGTGATCAGTGACGGTGCCGCAGAGTGCGAGCGGCTGTGGCATGTTAACCATGTCGACGATCAGCCCGTGCTCACCATCAGCCGACTCGATCGACCCACCTGCCATCTCCGCCGAGATCATGAAGGCACCTGGCGTGGGGCCTGGCTTGAACACGAGCGCATGCCCATCGAATTGATCCCATGGGTTAAGTGGTCGCCGGTCGTTGAATCGATTCCCAAGCCCCAGCACGACAAGCTCATCATTACTGTCGCCGTCGGCAAGCTGTTTCATGAGTTGTTGGAAATGACCGGACCTATCTTCGAAGCCTACGCCAAACGTGTCGGAGCTGACTTCGTATGCCTCACCGAAACAACCCAGCAGTGGTGGGGCCTAGAAAAGTTCCGCGTGTTGCCCTTTGCGCAGCAATACGAGCGATCGCTTTACCTCGATGCCGACATCATCTTAAGGCACACCGCCCCCGATCTCTTCAAGCTGGTTCCGGCCGGCCATGTCGCCATGCACGACGACTATCCCCACTTACCCAGCTACGAATGGCTGTGGAATGAGCGGCGGTCGGTACTCGAATCCCAGGGTAATCCGATGGACGAGACCCCCACCGCGTGGAATACCGGCTTGGTCATGTGCGATCGCCAGCAAGCCGGCATCTGGCAACCACCCGTTGAAGAGTTTTTGCCAACCCACTGCGCCGAGCAGTTTTGGATCGAGCATTCGGCACGCCAATATCCCTTCTTCCGAATTCCAACCGAGCTGAACACCCAGTACTGGATGCCACGTTTCACCGAGCTCTTGCCCACAGCCAAGATCGTTCACCTAGCCAATTGCCCCAACGACCAACGACTTGCCCAAGCCCGCCAGTTAATCGCCGCCGACAACCCACGTAGCTGCGTATCTCCGAGACGCAGAGCCACGTAGCCGCCTATCTCCGAGAGGCAGACCTCACGTAGCCGCCTCTCTCCGAGAGGCAGCCCTACGTAACCGCCTATCTCCGAGAGGCAGACCCACGTAGCTGCCTATCTCCGAGAGGCAGACGCCATCACCACCCAACAACTGTGGAGCCTACTGGCCCAGCACGGCATACAGCAGATCGACCTCCTGAAACTCGACTGCGAAGGAGCCGAGTACCTCCTGCTCCCCGAACTCAGCCGGCTCGACCACCTCTCCCAAGTCGGTTGGATCCGCGGCGAATGGCATTGCCGAGCCAGCAACCAACAGATTGTCGACGCCCTCGCGCGAACCCGTGTCCTAAACATCGACCCCAATGAGCCCCACACCGTCGGACAATTCATCGCACACCGTCGCCATGGCAGATGATCAACTTCAATTGATGGACAGAGAAAAATGCGCCCAGCTTTAATTTAGAAAACAGTCTCCTGAGCAGGTCGTCATGAGTACTCCGCAGAAACGCAAGTAGGAGCGTCGATTGGGCGTTGGTCGGGTGCCACTAATGACCACGAGCACATAACCGTCATAGCCGAAGGCGCGTTGGAGCCCGGCAAGCTCAATTCGCTCATCGCCGAGCTAGTCAGGAAGCTCGAGTTGGTGGAGAATTTCCAGTGCGCTTTTCGTCGAATCAGTTGATGCGCGACCGCAATATGCCGGACCCAAACCAAGCCATGTCAGATAACCCCTACCAGCCGCCTTCGAAGTCATCCAACGGTGTAGCGTTGTTGGCTAAGCGATCGGCGTTGTGGTCCTACGGCGTTCTAAACGCGATTCTGACCGGCTTGCTCGCGACACCCTATCTGCTGCTTGCGGTTCGGGCATGGTTGTTTCCCTACTTCGTAGGCACCGATCTCGACGGGGAGCCCGTAACATACCAGTACACGTTCGACATCGGCCGACCCTCGCTGTTTGTGCTTGCCGTCTACTTCTGCGTTCCCAATGCAATCCTAAGTCACTTCCGCCGCAAGCGCCTTTCAGCTTAATGCCCCATCCGTCTCACAACACCTCAATAAACTCACCTCGAACATGAACGTCCTCGGCATTGTCGGCTGTAATACTTATTGGCGAGAACTCGGGGTTGATGGGGAGGAGTTCAATCGCTTCATGTTCCCAGCCTTCGTCATTGATGCGCTTCGACGATCGGTACTTTTTCACCGTATAGCGACCTCCGTCCTCCGGATCTATAAACGTCTTCAACTCGACCAACAACAAACGGTTCTGACGTGAGCCGTTGGGGGTGGGGCCGAAGAGACACCATGAGCCGTCGGGAATCTTGGGTTCCATCGATCTTCCTACAACCTGCGCGACGAACATGCCTAGCTTCAAGTTGCGGTGCTCGACGCGCATCCATCCGACCGCCGTTGGTACACCGTCTTGATCCCACGGGCCAGCTGAAGCGACGAGGTCATAAACAGGAACATGCGTGCGATACTGTTTCGTGCTCGATACCGAGTATTCGATGGTGGGAACGGACGGTTCAGACGGGGAATCAATCAACTCTGAGCTCGCAGCCGGCGGAGCGACAACGAGTGGCCGGACCGACCATTGACCCGCTGTGGATTCAAAGGCAACTCGGAAATCGGTTCCTGGCAGGCCCGCGTTTTCGCCGAACCAGGACCGCAGCAATTTGCTCAGTTGATTCGCTGAGGAGCCTTCGCCCAGCGGCTTAGCAACGTTGCATGCAACCTTCACGAATTTAAACTCCCACTGGCTGCCGTCGGGGAGCGTCACGTTGACAAGTCCAACCGGTCGATTGGGGAGCTTGGTCTGGTCAGGTAAAAACAAGATCGCTTTGCCACCCGCATGCGATACCTTGGCTTCGAAGGCCAGGTCGGCCTCAACGGCTGCGGTCAGCCGATGCGATTTGGAGTAAGCCGCCAGCCGCCAGTCCACCAACTCCTCGGTCATCGACTCAAGCGAGCCACGCAGTGTGTCGGGACAGTCGACCGCGAGCGAGAAAGCGTCTCCCTCCAAGCGAAACCACTTGTGGCCATTCTGTACATCGAGCCAACGATCGATGGGCCACCGCCTCCACCAATCCGCCCATTGTTCATCCGTCGCCTGCTGATGATCGACAGCATGCTGACCTTCCAGCAGATCGCGGCGTAACACGGGATGCTGGAGCATAAAACGCCGGCAACGCCTCGAGAACTCGCCAATGTCAACCGAGCGAAACAAATCGCCGTAGTCGAGCAGTACACGGAGTACAACCATCTTGTACGATTTGTTCAGACTCGTCGTTTCGACCGTGCGCAGCCATGCTTGAAATCGCTCGACGACTTCTTGCTCCTCGGTATTAAGATCCCCCTCGGAGCCGATAAACTGGAACCAGCTACCCGCCGCTTGGCTCAACGTCCGTGGCAGGATGCCGTGCGCCAGCAATTCGGCCGGCTGCGGTCTTCGCCCCATTTCATCACGCAAAACGCGATACGTTTCCAATCCGGCTTGCGACCCTACCGGAATGAACTGCGCCAGCACATCCCGCGCCTCCAACTCCACGTCGAGCAAACAACCCGGTGGCAGTTCAGGTAGCTGTCCGTCGAGCCAGCGTTTTAAATCGATCCAAGCGGCATCGCGTCCAACGAGTGAAAGGAGATGCAGTATGCGTTGGGCAAAGATGCGGTGATTACCTACAAAGTCGATGACCAGCAAGCGGGTTTTCCCAGTTGATGCCCGCAGCCCGCGTCCGAGCTGCTGCAGAAAAATCACTTTCGACTCGGTTGGTCGCAGCATAATCACGCGATCAACGGCGGGGATATCCAGCCCTTCGTTGAACATGTCCACAACGCATAACGTTTTCAGCTTGCCGGTTCGCAGTCCGTCCAGCGACTCGATCTGGCCATCGCCTCCCTCGCCCGAAAACACCGCCGCCGACGACGTCCCCTTGCTCCGCAACCAATCACGGGCGAACACGGCATGGCGGCGCGAGCAACAGAACACGATCGTGCGATCGGCGGGATGTGCCTGCATGGCGGTCCACAGCCGTTCCATTCGCTCACTCCGTTCGACCCGTTTCTCCAGTTCTTCCAGGTCAAAACGGCCGTTCCGCCACGGTATCTGTTCGAAGTTCACGGTGTCCCGCAGGCCCACGTAGTGGAACGGCACCAAGGATTCTTCAGCGATACCATCACCGATCGTAGCGTGATGCGCCAGATTGTCATCAAAGATACTGGCCACATCCACCCCGTCGCCGCGTTCCGGCGTGGCCGTTAAGCCCAGCACAAAGCCGGCGCTGAGCTGTGCCAGCACGCGTCGATAAGTGGGTGCGTGCGCGTGATGGACTTCGTCGATGATCGCATAGTCAAATCGCTCGCCCGCTAACAGAGCCAGTCCTTCTGGCCGCGCCAGCTTCTGGACCGACGCAATCACCAAGGCACCCGAGAGATCGCTGCGAGAGCCGATGTACCAGGAGCTCGTCGCTGCCCCAAAGCCCTCTTCCAGCACCGACGATAGAGCCGACTCCGCTTGGACCAAGATATGCGAGCGATGCGCGATCACGATGACCCGAGGTCTGCGTCCCAATTGCTCTCCAACTTGTCGCACATCGAAGGCAGCCAACCACGTTTTGCCCATACCCGTGGCCACCGCCACCAGAGCCCGAGTGTAACCCGCGTCGCGAATCTTCTGCAGGGACTCCAGAGCGCTGCGTTGCCAAGGGCGTGGATCGGGGACACAACGATCATCCAGCGATTCTGGCTCGAAGTGCAGTTGTCGAAACGCTTGGGCCTTTTCCGCGTAAGCGTTGACGACGTCGGGCGTTAGTGGAGTTGCCAACTTCCACAGCGAGTTGAATTCATCGTCAAAGTCATCGTGTGCCTTCAGTGCGTGCGAAGTGGTGGAGAGCAGATTCCACTCGATCCCAGTTTCGAGCGCCGGTCGGGAGAGATTGCTGCTCCCGACCGCGATGAAGCTCAAATCCCGATCGATGATCCGCCACGACTTCGGGTGAAACGACTGCGGTTGGTGCGGTAGTCGTGCCATCTCGACCAGGCGGACGTTCAGTTCTCCGAGATATTCAGCGTCACCCGCGACCAGCTCAGTCCAATCATACAGACGCTGCAACGATCGCGGATCGCTGATCGAGAGATAGTCGCTGACCATGATGCGGACGACCGATTCATTTCGCAGCAATTGCAACAGCCCTTGCTCGATGACATCCAGTCCTGAGTTTTGAACGAACGACGCCAGGATATCAACTCGGTTTGCCCCTAGCAGGCGATGCGAGATTTCATCCCACAGACGTGAATTCGGATATCCCGTACTCAGCTTTAGTGTTTCAGCTCCCTGCGGACCTCCCGCATCGGCCCCAGTCGCAGCCTCATCCACCAGGTAATTTCCTTTGGATGGGATCACATGCCGTACGCCCCCGCGAGGATCCGCCACATCGCCGCTATAGCGAGGAATCACATGCACATGCACGTGCATCACCGTCTGCCCAGCCGCCTCGCCTGCGTTGAAGCCCACGTTGTAGCCTTCCGGTTGCGGCTGCAGCGTCGCATCCAGATATTCCTTAACCACATTCACCAGCGCCATCAGTGCCGCTTGTTCCTCGGCCGAAGCTTCGAACCAAGTCCGCACCAACCGCTTCGTCACGACCAGCGTATGTCCCACGCTCACCGGAAACCCATCCAGCACCGCAAACGCCAGCTCATTCGAAACCAGCCAACGCTCCGGCCCGATGTCTAAGAATGGTGAATGTGACATGAAGGAGACTGAGAGCAATGGGTTGACTAAGGGTGCAATGGCGTGATTCTAACGCAGGTCAGCCAAAGAGGCGACGGTGATCATGTTCGGGCAACAACTAACGCCAATCCCCAATCAGCGTCTGCTATCAACGATATTGGGGTTGAGGGGTTCAACGAGACAGCCTCCTAAGCAACATGAGTCCCTCGAAATTGGTCTTTGAAGAGGGGTCAGATTGTGCGTTCATCACGTTCACGGAATTTGGCGGCACGGGATCACATTGTGTTGGCTTGTAAATCGTGCATCAGTAGCACAAGACTAAGATCGACGAGCACCTTAAAATCGCGACTTGTCGAGTCTCGAGTTACCCCGAAATGATCTTCACAAAAGCGACTGGTTAGTTCCTTCCCCTGTCGCATCAACTCCAGTATTTCTCTTTGCCGCGTGCTGAGCTTTGCCTCCACGGACGGGTCGATCACCAATTCCATAGCGCCTTTAGGAACTCTGATACGCTCAAGATCATCTCCGGGGCCAGGGAAAGTAATCTCAAAACAACCGCTACCGACGCTCCGGATGGCGAATAGGTGAAGAACGGCGAAACGTCTGTGGTTTTGAACGCGGCGTTCTAACGTTCTGCGCAACGTATCCGGTAAGAATAGTAGAAACTAAAGAGTTCCTGCTTCCAAAAAACTGAAATAGCCAGTTCGGTTAAAAATGATATGGTCGAGCAATTCAATGCCAACAATCGCGCCAGCAGCCTTGAGTTGCGAGGTGATGTTGATGTCACTGGACGACGGTTCAAGACCACCGCTGGGGTGGTTATGGGCCACGATAACTGCTGAGGCGCGATCCGCAATCGCATCCGCAAAAACTTCTCGCGGATGGACAGGGCTGCGGTCAATCAGTCCAATGCAAACAACGCGGATGTTCAGAATTTCATTCGCACCGTTGATCGAGGCACAAAGAAAATATTCTTGCTTTCGGTCGGCATAGTGCCGGACATGTGGCAGCAAATCGGCTGGCGTTTCAATTTTCGCACCCTCTGGTTTGATGCGTCGGCGAGCAAACTCAATCGCAGCCAGGATCAACGGAGCCTTGGCATCGCCGACTCCGGCGAACTGCATAAGGTCTTCCGCTCTGACTTGTAGACCCTTTTCATCGATCAGCCGGGACAACTTGCCAGCGAGCGTCATTACGTCCATTCCCGGAGTTCCTTTCCCCAATAGGATGGCCAGCAATTCCTGATCGCTCAATGCCGACGCACCCTTGCGAAGCAGTTTCTCGCGCGGGCGGTCGTCTTCGGGAATCTGATCAATGGTCTTACTCATAGCGTCACGCCGCGTGTGACAGGTTATGCTGAATGACCGTCACCGCCATGATGTCAAATATGCCGCCGGTGTCGGTGTACTTCGGATCGGCCAATTCCTCGTAGCGGCCTCGTTCATCGTAAGTTGTCTGAATCTCACCATTGACCTGCCCACGATACGTGCCTTCGAGATAAAGCGGGTTGTTACGATGGGATTGGACGGTACTGCGAATAACCGGGTCGGCGATTTTCTCTTCCGTTACCTGCTTGATGTACAGCGCCTCTTCGTCCGTGATGTCGAACTTGGCACGGATTTGTTCGATCACATCTTGAACAGAGACTTTAGCAGGCACCGGGCCTGCACCACCCTTGCCGCCACCAGGCCGCAGTTTCACCGGGCCACCACTGGTCATCACCCCTTGATATTGCACTGCTGCCTTGGTCACGATTGTAGCGCGAATCTGTGTCATCAATTCGGAGACCGTCCCGGCCTTGATTAGCTGCGGGCCGACCCATTCCGCAAACGTTACAAACTCTTGGATCTCTGGCGGATAAGTGAAGAAGCACGTGAGAAAATGGTAGCTCTTCACAAAGCGGGCCAGCAAATAGACGAAAGACTTTCGCTCTTCCCACTCGACGAGCTTCGCCTGAAATCGCGTCCGCAGCGCGTTCACTTGGAATTGCACCTGCGCATCCGTTCCGGTCTTGAGCAACGCGACCAGGTCGGCAGCGTCCTTCTGGCTGAAAACGCCTGCAGCGAGAATCTCCGCATGTAATTTGAGGCACGTCTCTTGATCCGGTTCTTCTGGCTCGAATGGCGTCCCCTTCCGATACTTTGCGAAGGCTTTCAGGATTTGCTTGGCGTTGTTAGTGAAATCCACGACCACGACATCCTTCTTGCCGTGGTGGCAACGGTTCAGTCGCGAGACCGTCTGCACGGCATTGCGATCCAGCACTGGCTTGTCGAGGAACATGCCCGCCAGCAAGGGCTGATCGAAGCCGGTCTGAAATTTGTTCGCCACCACCATGATCCGGTAGTCGTCGCCCTCGAAGCGATCTTCGATCAACTCACCCTGCTGCAACTCGTTCACCGCGTGTTCGCTGATCGCGGCGTTCGTCTCGGGATGGACGAAATCCGAAAAAGCATAGAGCACCTTGTAGTCGGCCCCGCGCTCCTTGAGCTTCTCCTTAATGATATTGAAATATCGCCATCCCGCTGGACGAGACGAGGTCACGATCATCGCCTTGGCGCGTCCACCGAT
>JBGSHW010000033.1:0-35882 GCA_041751975.1 Pirellulaceae bacterium | reverse complement strand
CGTACATGTTTGGTGGCAACAGCAATTGGCGAGGCCCCATCTGGTTGCCGATCAACTATCTGATCGTCGAGTCGTTGCGGACGTATTATCAGTTCTACGGCGACAATCTGCAGGTCGAGTGCCCGACAGGTTCAGGCACGATGATGAACTTGAATCAAGTCGCCGACGAGATCGAGAAACGCTTGATTCGGCTGTTCGAGTTCAATGAGCAGGGTCAGCGTGCCTGCCATGGTACGGAGCCGCGTTACAGCGCTGATGGCGACTGGCAAGACTTGGTGTTATTCTACGAGTACTTTCATGGTGACAACGGACGAGGTCTCGGCGCGGCGCACCAAACCGGCTGGACCGCCCTCGTCGCCTCGATGCTCGAATCGCAAGCTGCGCGAAGGTGTAAGGTGTAAGGTGTAAGGCTGACTTCGGACACTTACGAAGCAGTTCGCTAGGTTTCTCCGGGGATGATAAGCGGTCCTCTTGGCGTCGGGAGACCGACGATCCGAAGTGTTGTGGTAACAAGCTCTACAAAGGTTTTTAACTAGCACGGACCGAGAGGCAGCGGAGTCGATCGGGTGTATGGACGTACACAAATAAACACAGGTAAACACGGAGGCACAGAGGACACTAAGTTTCCGTGCGGCCTGCTCTGTGAACTCCGTGTCTCTGTGTTTCAAAAGCCTCTGTTTTTCAAGAGTTGCGAGGTTCGGGGTAAGCCCTATCGCCTCGCGATGTTCTTACGGGAGCACCATTCAGTCTTTCTCGATTGGGGAACCATCGATTCCTACCAATCGCGTCGCCTGATTTTCTACTGGGAAATCACGGCTTTGTCGTAGACTTCAACTCCGACCAACTCGCTGTTGATTGCTTCTAACCGGATCTTCCCGCCGAGTCCTTGGCAACTCGTCAAATTCCAACTGTCATCAACCTGCCGAGAAAAGCAATCGATCGAATGGCGATCTTGGGCAATCAAGATGTAATGCTTTAAGCTTGGAATCGTTCGGTAATGTTCGAACTTTTTTCCACGGTCGTACGCCTCGGTCGAATCCGAGAGAACTTCGACCAGCACCACTGGATTGAGTAGCACATCGCAAACATCAGACTCAAACTGCGGTTCGCCGCACACCACCGACAGATCTGGGTAGGTGTATAAGCCGGTCGCTTCAATCCGAAGCTTCAAATCGCTCGGATAGACTCGGCAAGGTTTCTTTTTTAGTTGTTCACGCAAATGGGAACCTGCGTTAAGAACAATCAAGTTGTGGTTGGCTGATGCACCTGCCATGGCGAACATCTCGCCACGCAAGTACTCCGACCGATACTCAGCCTTTCTCTCTCGTTGCAGATACTCATCGGGAGTGATGTGGTGCTTGGGGACCGTTGACATGTGCTGCTATCCTAAAACTCGAATGCACTGACGCGCTAGTCATTCTAACCGAAACCCATATAGCCTGCTTCGCCTTTCAGTCCTCCCCTGAGCAAACTGATCGCGCCGCCGTGGACTCTCACTATTGCCAGCACAGGTCTTACAAACTCGTGCTTGCCACTTCGACGTGGGGGAAGCAACTGCGACGAAGCCAGCATTGAGAGAATGCTGAAGAGCAAATTGCCTCCAACGAATCCAAGGAAACCTCGAATCCTGTGCGGTCATTGGTCGTCTCCCTCAATTCGTTGGACTCGGTACTCGAAGGCTTCCTTACCGGCGATGTGGCCGACGAACGTACAATCTCGAAAAGTCGCTAAAAGGCTCTTTACACACCGAAACCCAATTGTATCATAGTACTGCAACACTTACACTTATCCGAGGTCGCAGTGCATATCGAGATATCTGTCCGAGATGGGGTACCGATTTATCGGCAGATCGTCAATCAAGTGCGCTACTTGATTGCTTCAGGCCAACTTGCCGTGGGGGAAGAGCTACCACCGATCCGGACTTTGGCCGAACAGTTGTCGGTGACACCCAACACGATTGTCAAAGCTTACGACGCGCTGCAAACCGAAGGCTTGTTGGTAAAGCGTCAAGGAGCAGGAACTTACGTCTCGGAGCTTGCCTCGCCGATCCGCAAAAGTGAACAACGACGAATACTGACGCAACGTGCCGATGCGTTGCTGGCCGAGGCGCGGCAGTTCAACTTTAGCTACGAAGAAGTCTTGGAACTGATCCATAAGCGGCAAGCTGCACTGGATCGCACACTTCCGAAAGGGGCAGGCGATGTTTAAAGAGGCGATGTCTAACCACGTAGTCGAAGTCCAAAACTTGTCTCGCCGATTCGACAAGCTCTGGGCGCTCGAAGAAGTCAACTTCACGATACAACCCGGACTGGTCTACGGCTTGGTCGGAGCCAACGGAGCAGGCAAAACCACTCTGATAAAACATTTGCTCGGTTTACTCAAAGCCAAGCAAGGCTTGGTGCGGGTGTTTGGCCTCGATCCGGTCGCGCATCCGGTCGAAGTGCTCAGTAGGATCGGCTACTTATTGGAAGAACGCGACCTGCCCGAGTGGATGCGCATCGACGAGTTCCTCAGTTACTCGGCTGCCTACTATCCAGGCTGGGATCACCAGTATGCTGCATCCCTCATCGCGACTTTCGGATTGGATGTATCGAAAAGAATCAAGCAACTTTCGAAAGGAATGCGGGCGCAGGTGGGGCTTGTGGCGGCTGTCGCCCATCATCCACAACTGCTGGTTCTCGACGAACCTTCGACAGGCCTGGACGCGGTCGTGCGGAAAGACATTTTGAATGCGGTCATTCGCGAAGTTGCGGATAACGGTCGGACCGCCATCTTCTCATCGCACCTTCTGGATGAAGTTGAGTTGATGTCGGATCAAGTGCTGATGTTCCATCAAGGTAAATTGTTGCTCTTCGGTTCGGTCGAACAACTTCGTGAACAGCACCATCGACTCGAGGTGCGATTCGCAACGGAGCGCACTCAGTTCCCAGACATCGAGGGCCTATTGTCTGCCGAACACCACGGACAATACCACAGACAGACTTGGAGCCTTGTATGCCACGGTGATGCGTCCGAGATCCAGATTGCCATCGCGGCCATCGACGGGGAAATAGCGCAGATGCGCAGTGCCAGCTTGCAAGAAATCTTCGTGTCGCGGGCCGGCCGTGCCCATCAGGTGGAGGTTTAAGATGCTCTCAGTTGCGAACCAACCACTGGGTGCGATGCTGTGGGAATTGTGGCAAATCAGCCGCAGAGATCTGTTGCTGCGATTCGGATTTGTGGCCACCTGTCTGCTGTTGCTCTTCGCGATGTCAAAGAGCCTGGATGAACCCCAAATGACCGTGGTCCGCGGCATTGTGGTGATGCTGACCGCCGTCGCCTGTATCTTCTCGACAACCTGGATGGTTGATTTCGACAATCAGCAACTTGGCTTCATCTTCCGACTGGGCTTCACCCGTCCAGTATCTAGCCGTCAATTGGTGCTGGTCCCCATGCTGTTCTCGATTGCGGCGAGTATGTTGGGCTATTTGGCTTGCGGGCTGATTGCAAATCTCCTATTGGATCTCTCTCTTCCGCTACTTGGTCCAGCTTTATTGATTGGTTTTACCGTTTGCCTCATGATCAGCGTTGTGTGGTCGTTGACTCATACGATCGAAAAACTGATCGCCGGATTTGTGGTAGCAGCAACCATTCTTGGTGGTTTGATGTTACGGCATCGCCCACTCGACGGTGAACCCATTTTGCTAGCCATCGGCATGCCGGAATACTACCGTTTCCAGTGGTTTGATTATCTGGGTATGGCTTCGCTCAGTGGTCTGTCGATGCTGGTCACGATCCATGCGGTCGGACGTCAACGGCATGGTGAAGCGATTCGCTGGAGTTGGCTTCTGACAAGCGTTTTCAGTGGCCGCATAGGGAATCGATTTTTCGAAACTTGCAAGAATTGGCTAGAAGCTTGCACGCGACCTCAGGTACTTCGCAATTCGTGGAGTGCGCAGACGTGGCTGGAGCTTCGTCGCTCGGGGAACTTGTTGGTGGTGGTCCTCGCCACACCACTGGTGGTGCTAGCCTTCATCGCGGGTGTGCCGTTGATCAACGAGTCGTGGGGAGGAGCCCATGCGCCGAGAATGTGGTTGGGTGTGATTCTCTTTAGTCCTATATTTTTTCAGTTGCTCGCCACCGATGCCGTGATCGGCTTGCGGCACAACCAGGGTTCAACGCAGCTATCACAATTTGACGCTACGCGGCCGTTTCGTTGCGACGAGATGATCGCCATCAAGCTAATGGCCGTAAGCGGATGGTCCTGGTTAGGAAGCTTGTTAATGATCGCTGCCGCGTTTGCCCACAGCACGTTCACTTGGAGCTGGCAGTATTGGCAAGAGTTGCAGCAAGCCGCTGAGGCAGTGTTGCAACAGGCCGCTGCGGGCAATTGGAATCAGGCGCCGCTGGCCAATCCGGTGTTAAACCCTGATCATGACGGGAACTCCTTTGGATGGCTGGCGATTTATGGTGTGGTTGCGTTGTTCATCGCCCCCGTCTTCAGTACGGCTTTGCTTATGAACTTTGTTTATTGTGCGGCGAAGTTTCCCAGGGTACTGTTTGGTGGGATGTTGTTCATGTTGGCAAACATCGGTCTTTTTGCGTGGGATGTTCAGGCAGGGCAACTCGGATTCCTCTGGCGGTTCTATGGTTATGCCGCACCGCTGGGGCTGATCGCTCTGTCAATCCTTTCGATAGGCACAGGAATCGGTTCGCGGCAACTGAGCCGGCGCTACGTGGTCGTAACCCTTGGCCTGTGGTTGCTGCTGGTGCTTTGTAATTTCTTGATTCTAGGAACGTTAAGTTCCGGAGCAGTGCTTGCGAGTGTCAATCCGATGCTCGGCATGTGGGGCTGCGCCGCGGTGCTCGCCCCGCTGGGTGCGGCAACGATTGCACCGTGGGCTTTTGCGGCGTTTCGGCATGGATGAAGCCAGTACCGGGGGGGGCGGCGAAACCGGTGCGCGGCGGCGGAAAAAAAATCATTGATGGTCTGCGCCTAAGCTTGGCGACTTTAAAGCCTGTTCCCATGCAAGGCACACGAGTCTAGGCAAATATGTCTGGAGCAACGAAGCAAGCCGCGGTGGAATGCACGCCTGTGGGGCGATGGCACCACCTGGCATAGACCGGGAGAAACATCATCGATCACGCTGTCTCGCTCCGTGGCGTCACCAAAGAATTTGGACGCCAAACCGCTGTCGATCATCTGGATTTGGATGTTCCGCGAGGAACGATCTTCGGATTCATTGGTCCCAATGGTTCGGGTAAAACCACGACCCTCCGCATGATCTTGCGGATTTATCAGCCGGACAAAGGACAAGTCAATGTGCTGGGGAGTCTGCATGGGAGCGGCTTGGATGACCGCGTGGGCTATCTACCCGAAGAACGGGGTTTGTACCGGCGGATGACGGTGCGGCAGGTGCTGCGGTACTTCGCTCGACTAAAAGGCATTCGCCAGCCCGACGCGATCATCGATGAACACCTTGAACGGATGCAAGCAACCGACTGGAACAAGAAGAAAATTGAACAGTTGTCGAAGGGGATGGCGCAGAAAATCCAGTTCATCGTGGCGGTCATCTCGCAGCCTGAGTTGGTCATTTTGGACGAACCGTTCAGCGGGCTCGATCCGGTCAACATGGAGGTCTTGCGGGCCGAAGTGATCGCGCTCAAACAGGCGGGCAAGACGGTCATCTTTAGTACCCACGACATGGAGATGGCCGAACGGCTGTGCGACCGAGTGTTCATGATCAATCGCGGTAAGAAAGTGCTCGATGGAACGCTCGAATCGATCAAGGCGGCTTACGGTGGGGATGCGGTTCGGGTGCGCATGGCCAGCGGGAGCGCTCTGCCAAGTGACTTGCCGGGCGTTACCGACCAGAGTTTGCACGGCAGCTTCAGCGATCTCCAGTTGAGCCACGCTGGGGTACGGCCGCAGCTGCTGCAAGCCCTCGCAGCGCACGGCGACATCGAGCATTTCGAGACGATCCGACCATCCCTGCACGACATCTTTGTGCGCATCGCCGGATATTAACGCTTCACAGTCGAGTGGATAGAGCATGTATAAAATATTGGTAGTCGCACGCCGAGAATACGCTGCCATGGTCGCGACCAAGGCGTTCCTCTTCACGCTGATCATGATGCCGGTGCTTATGTTGGGTGGCGTCGTGTTGATGCCACTGCTAAGCAAAATGGGTGGCGGAAAGACTCGGCAGATTGTGGTCATCGACCAAACCGGAAAGCTGCTCAGCAAACTACAAAACCTTTCGGATGCTCGCACTGCAGCGCTCCAACAGGCCTTGCAGGCCAGCGCAGCGGAATCCGCCGATGAGGATGAAGGCTTTGGCGAACAAGTCGATTTCTGGGAGCTGAGCGGTCCGGCGACCGATGCGGTCGACGACACGTTGCGGTTGCAATTAAGCGAACAGATTCGTGAAGGCAAGTTGTATGCCTTTGTAGAAATCCCAGCTGATCTTTTCGACAAGCCTGCGGGCGATTCGGCTGAAGGCAAACAAGCGGCTGCAGGAGGGAAGTATGCGGGTGAACTGAAAGAAGCGGGCAAGTTGCGGTTCGTTAGTCAAGACGCCGTCCTTAGCTCAGCCCGACAGTGGTTCGACGCTGTGAGCATGGAGATCGTGCGTGAGCATCGCTTGAGCGAGATGGGAATTGAACCGAGCCTGGTTGCTCAGGCGAGTATCCCAGTTGCCTTCGAGCCCACCGCCCCTTACACAGCCAACACTGAGGGTGAATTGGTGGCCGAAAAATCGTCCAACGTGTTGGTTACCCTCTTCCTACCTTTCGGCATCATGATGCTGATGTTCATGGTGATCTTTCTGGCCGCTCAACCGATGCTGGAAAGTGGCATGGAAGAAAAAGGGCAGCGAATTGCCGAGTTGTTGTTGGGAACCGTCTCGCCGACTCAGTTGATGGCCGGAAAACTGCTGGGGAATGTGTGTGGATCGCTGGTGATTTTCGTCATCTACGGGATAGGTGGTTGGAGCATCTTGAGCGCCAACGACATGTCGCAGTACGTGCCACTGTCGCTGGTGCCCTGGTTCTTGGTCTTCCAGTTGTTGGCCGTGTTGTTCTTCAGTTCGATCTTTCTCACCGTAGGCGCATCGATCTCGGAACTGAAGGAAGCGCAGAGTTTGCTGCTGCCGGTGTGGTTGGTTCTAATGGCACCACTAATGGTTTGGTTCGCCGCCATCCGCGATCCGAATGGAACGCTGGCTACGACGATGAGTCTCTTCCCGCCGTCTGCTCCACTGATGATGACGCTACGACTGGCCACCGGTCAGGCGATACCCGTTTGGCAACCGCCGCTGGCGGCCCTGTTGTTGACGCTCTCGACGATGCTGGTCATTTATGTGGCTGGCAGAATCTACCGCGCCAGCTTGCTGCGAACCGACTCGGCGACAACCGTTAAACAGATTTTCGGACGACTCAAGTCGGCGAGCTAGTGGGTTGGTCATCTTAGAATACGGGGTTGGCAGGGGTCCGTATCGAACGGTTTTGCCGGTTGTTTCTAAAGCGATTGGGACAATCGCTCGACACTGGGTGGGTGTCGAGCGACCGGTTAGGGAACACGAGCTCTTAGGGCAAGAGTTCGGGTTAAGTCTAGCGTCGGCGGAGGGCGATTGGCTTCGCAACGTTCCGCTCGGCCGAGTCGAGGTCAAAACGATCGAGGTTCATTACTTTGGCCCAAGCGGCCACAAAGTCGTTGACGAACTTCTCTTTCGCATCTTCACCCGCATACACTTCGGCGATGGCCCGCAGCTGCGAGTTCGAGCCAAAGACCAGGTCCACCCGCGAGCCATTCCACTTAACATCTCCATTGGATGCGTCGCGGCCTTCATAAAAATGCTCACACATCGCTGACTTGTCCCATTGGATGTTCATATCCAACAGATTGACAAAGAAGTCGTTCGTCAGTTTTTCGGGTTGCTTGGTGAAGACACCCAAGCCCGGGAAGCCGACGTTGGTGTTGAGCACTCGCAAGCCACCTACCAGAACCGTCATCTCGGGAGCGGAGAGGGTCAGCAACTGAGCGCGGTTGACGAGCAGCTCCTCGGCAGGTCGATCGTGCGAATTGCCAAAGTAATTGCGGAAGCCATCGGTGGTTGGCTCGAGTACCGAGAAGGACTCGACATCGGTCATTTCCGGAGTGGTGTCGGTGCGTCCTGGCGAAAACGGCACTTGCACTTCGAATCCTGCGCGATGAGCGGCTGCTTCGACAGCCGTGCATCCGCCGAGAACAATGAGGTCCGCGAGGGATACGCGTTTACCACCGGTCTGTGACTGGTTGAACTCTTGCTGAATCTTCTCCAGTACCGCTAGCACCTTGGCGAGTTCGGCTGGGTTGTTGACTTCCCAATCCTTTTGAGGAGCCAAGCGAATGCGAGCACCGTTGGCGCCACCCCGTTTGTCGGTTCCGCGGTAGGTGGAGGCCGATGCCCAGGCGGTGGAAACCAACTGGGAAACGGACAGTCCAGCTTTGCGAATTTTGCCTTTCAGTGCAATGATATCTTGCTCGTTGATCATTGCATAATCTGCAGCCGGAACTGGGTCTTGCCACAGTTGGGCTTCAGCCACTTCTGGTCCCAAACAGCGGGAGACGGGTCCCATGTCGCGGTGAGTCAACTTGTACCAAGCTTTGGCGAACGCGTCGGCGAATTGCTCGGGATTCTCGTGGAAACGCTTCGAAATCTTTTCGTAGGCGGGGTCCATGCGGAGGGACATGTCGGTAGTGAACATCATCGGCGCGTGCGACTTCGAATCGTCGTGCGCGTCAGGTACCGTCGTCTTGGCCGCTTCATCGGTAGGAGCCCACTGCCAAGCGCCGGCTGGACTCTTTACCAATTCCCACTCGTAGCCAAATAGATTATCGAAGTAGCCATTGGACCACTCGGTAGGCGTGGTGGTCCAAGCTCCTTCCAAGCCGCTGGTGATCGTATCGCCAGCGTTCCCTTTTCCATAAGTGTTCTTCCATCCAAGCCCTTGTTCTTCGAGGCTTGCCCCTTCGGGTTCTGCACCTACATTACCGACCGGTGTTGCGGCGCCGTGAGCCTTACCGAAGGTGTGTCCGCCGGCGATCAGCGCCACGGTCTCTTCGTCGTTCATCGCCATGCGAGCAAACGTTTCGCGAATGTCGCGAGCGGCCGCTAGTGGATCGGGCTGACCGTTGGGTCCCTCGGGATTCACGTAGATCAAACCCATCTGCACTGCAGCCAAGGGATTTTCCAGATCGCGATCGCCTGTGTAACGCATGTCACCGAGCCATTCGCTTTCAGGCCCCCAATAGATATCTTCCTGAGGCTCCCACACGTCGGTTCGTCCTCCGGCAAATCCAAGTGTTTTAAAGCCCATCGATTCCAGGGCGCAGTTACCCGTCAAGACCATCAAGTCGGCCCAGGAGATCTTGCGGCCATACTTCTGCTTTATCGGCCACAGCAGGCGACGGGCCTTGTCCAAGTTGGCGTTGTCGGGCCAGCTGTTGAGCGGAGCAAAACGCTGAGTACCGTAGCTCGCGCCACCACGACCGTCGGAGACTCGGTACGTCCCGGCGCTGTGCCAAGCCATACGGATGAAGAGTGGGCCGTAGTGACCGTAGTCGGCTGGCCACCAATCTTGTGACGTCGTCATCCGTTCCTTGATGTCTTGCTTGACCGCGTTTAGGTCCAGCGTCTGGAACTCTTTGGCGTAGTCGAAGTCTTCTCCCATGGGATTGCCCTTGGGGGAATTCTGATGCAGGATGCTCAGGTTCAGTTGCTCTGGCCACCAATCGCGGGTGGCCAAGCCACCGGCGGCGGTGTTGCGCTGCGAAGCCGGTCGCATGGCGCCACCAATAACTGGGCATTTTTCAATCCCGGCTGGATCTGCGCCGTCTACTGTGCCGGCAGCCGGCGGTGTGGTGTTGGTCGTCAAAATGCTCTTCGTCGGAGTCGCTGGAGTCTGTCCGAAGGCTGGCAGCGTGCAGAGCAGCATTGCACTGGTCGCCATGAGCCGGACGAGACACTTCTGGTTCGTCATACTAATCTCCTAAAATCAGGGGCGGGAAAGGAAAACGGGTGAGCAGGACTGCTGGGAAGTCTGCCCACACAGTCACTATTGGCGATTTCCGTCCATAAGTCCAATGCATAATATTTATAGATGCTATGCGTTTTATGCATAGCTGCGGGGGTGGGGTGGTGGTTGGTGGCTGATTCGAAAATTCTCTGCTCGCTCAACAGGTGGTCGTAACATGAGTCTAAGATAACTCAGGATCATTTACTGATCGAATCACTTCACACTTTTGTTTCGCACGCGAGTCATAGAGATTGCCGTAGCGCTTGACGGTCGCTACGTCATTGTCCCATTGAACTGCCTGCAGCCAATCTGCAATGTGATCCGCTAGTTGGTCTGCATCGGGGCAGCTACAACGTATCCGCAACTCGGAATCTTCATAGTCGGAATCATCGATCGTCCCCCAGTACTTGTCTTCTAGCGATTCCACATTCAGTAATTCTGTTAGTGACGATTTGAGTGCTACAGCCAATTTTCGTTCGCGTGCACTTGGCTGTTCGCCTTTCAAGCGAAAACGCAATATCAATCCTTGTCCTGAAAGGATAGCTCGCTTGCTGCCAGTCCTGCGGCGGTTCGTTTCTTCCGCCTCCCAGTCGCTGTCCTCAGGTAAAGGCCAGACCTTGATGAAGTGCAAGCCATTGAGCCCCGCTTGTTCGACTCGATCCTTAAACTTGTCAGTCACGAAATACCGGTGGGGCTGCTCGGGAATGCGGAAGATTGAAGCACCGGACAACTTCGTATCGTTGAAAGCATAATAATAGACTCGACCTGAGACCCGATCAGGTCCCAGACGCCTCATTCGTGACCGTTCGATGTCCAACGCAGCGAGCTTGGTTAGGCACACAAATGCAAAATACTCTCCCACATCAGTCTTCAACGGCAATAGTTCTCCATTATTCGTCAACATACTTCCTAACGCCTCAACCGCGCGGTGACTGAAAACTGGCGTAGTAAGCTCTAGGCACGGATAGTCGTTGAAGGGCTTTACCGGTCCAGCCACTGGCAACGGTTTCCAGACTGCCTGAAGCTTCCTCGGTTGCCAGTGTATCGACTCACCGTCATCGACCGAAAAATCCTTAACTGCTCGCTCAAAGCCCAGCACCGATTCAGCACCAGGGCCGAAAATGAACCCCCAGAATCGAGGGTCGCAGTCGAAAGGCTCAAGCTCATAAACCGATGTCTTTGTCATAGTACATACTTCCCCGCATCGATGGCTTCCCGTGGAATGACTAAACTTCGTACCATCCACTACCGGGGCCGCCGAAGCTGGTGTCTCGATGTCATTTGGGAGACCTCCCCGACCCTGTTTAGCGGGAGACGACGGGAAGCTGTCGCTTGGCGTCGGTCTCAGTTGTGGAGGTCGTTGCGGAGACGTCGTTTGGATCGGCTTCGGGATCGATCCAGTTCTCTGCCTTGAAGCGTTGTCCGTAAACGCCAAAGTCGTTGAAGGCCATCCATTTGGCAAAGCGAACCGCCCAACTCCGCTCGGGGATTTCGCCGCCAGGAACATATTGCGATCGCCTCGGAATGGTCGCTTCCAACTCGGCGAGCGAGCGTTTGCGTTGCGTGGTATCGCGGGCGTTGTGCTTCCTGGCCAACTCGATCAACAGGTCAGGGCGTTCCAACACCACACAACCTCGGGTGTGTTCGGCGGCCATGTTGCGAAAGTCTCGAAGAAACTCGCTGTTGTTGAAGGTATCTTTCAGCGGTCGGTCGTCGTGGATGCTCTCCGTGGCCAATTGAATGATCGGGCAAGGCTCGATGTCACCGGCTGGACCAACGTGATGGGTGAAACCGGTGACGGCTGGACAAAGTGCGCGACCTTCGCCATCGTGGTAAGCATCGATAACGATAATGGGCTTCGTGGCTCGGGTATCGACTACGAACTGCCTTACCCGCCGTAGTTGCTCGGGTTCAAGTGCTAGTTCCGGCATCGGCTCGGGGCCCATCGGTCGATAGACGTGGAACCAGCAGTACATGACCCCCATATCGATCAAGCGGTCGACCCAGCGGTCGGCCAGCAGGTCGTCGATATTGGTTTTGCAAATACTCGTGCAAACCCCAGTGAGCACTTTGTTGTTCAGGCAGTTTTGGATACCTTGCATCGTATGGCTGTAGACATCGCTCTTGCCTCGCCGCTCGTCGCTGACTATTTCCGTTCCTTCGACGCTGATCAGCGGAGTGACGTTGCCCATCTTCCGTAGTCGTTTGGCGACTTCATCGGTGATGAAATGCCCGTTGGTGAAGACCTGAAAATAGACATCCGGCTGTCCCTCGAGGAAATCGAGTAGTTCTTTGTGCATGAAGGGCTCGCCACCCAAGATGCCGAAGAAGGCGTTCCCCATCGCCTTGGCTTGATTGACCGTGCTGTTCAGCGCCTTGATGTCGATCTTGACTTGTTTAGCGGTGACATCGACCCAGCAACCTTGGCAGCGGAGGTTGCAGCTATTGATGACCGAGATGTACAAAAAGGGTGGAAAGAATTCCCCGCGTTTGATTCGCTGGCGGTGCTTCTGCACACTCCGAAAACCTTTCCAGCCTGCTTGGTACATCAACTTCCAGAGAAGTCGCTTGTCGGTTTCCATGAGCAGTCGTTTGGCCATCCGCAGATACATGTCGTTCCGAGCCTGAAAGGGGAGGGGGGAGATAGAGCTGGTTATTATAGCCTGAGCGGGCAACTTGGTCGCCCGTCGTGGATCTTGCCAAAGATCCACTGGGGGTAAGGCTACGGGTAAGGCTGCGGCTATTCGCCATTTAGACTAGACTAGAACCCCAGTGAAAGTGTGAGGCTCGCGGAATGGTGCTGGGTCTGGGCGGCATTTCCTGCCTTTCTCGTTTTTAACCTTTGAAAATCGATTGTGAATCGCACCCGTCACCAACAGCTGCTCGAAGAGGCCCTAGCGGGGGATAGGGATTCTTTTGGCCAATTGCTTGAAGACTACCGAGCTTACTTGACCGTTTTGGCCAAGCGCTACCTCGACAGTCGCCTGCGCGGGCGGCTCGACGAGGCCGACGTGGTGCAGGTCACTTTTATGGAGGCCCAGCGCGACTTACCTGCTTTCCGTGGCAGCCAGATAGAGGAACTGCTGGGTTGGCTCAGGCACATCCTCCGCAATAACATCGCCTCGGCCCACCAGCGTCACATCTACACGCAAAAACGTTCGGCGGGACGCGAGATTTCCAACAGTCCCAGCGATAGCCGTCCGGCGTTTACCGACTTGGCTCCCTCGGAAACCACTTCCCCCAGCCAGCGGTTGATGCGCGACGAGGCGGCTGTCTTTCTTGCCAACTGTTTGGAAGAGTTACCCGACACGCAACAAGAAGCGTTGCGACTGCGTTACGTGGAAGGCAAGTCGCTCAAAGAGATCGCCGAGTTGATGGTCAAAACAGAGATGGCGGCGGCTGGTCTGCTGAAGCGCGGCTTGCAAGCGCTTCGCAACCGGATGATTTCTGACAGTTCCAGCAGCGGCTGAGCGCATCGCCCGTGTGCTAGTGTCGAACGATTGTCCCCAATCGTTTTCAGAGCGATTGGGACAATCGCTCGACACTTCGGCTTACTGTCCAAGCACGTAAGCAAAGATCAACGGAGCGACGATGGTGGCGTCGCTCTGGATCATGAACTTGGGACTGTCTATACTCAGTTTCGTCCAAGTGATCTTCTCGTTGGGGACTGCTCCCGAGTATCCGCCATAACTGGTCACTGCATCTGAGATCTGCGCGAAGTAGGCCCACAGCGGAATGTCTTCATCCAAGTCCTGAATCAACATCGGTACGGCACAAATCGCAAAGTCCCCCGCGATGCCTCCGCCAATCTGGAAGAAACCGATCGGACTGGTTTTACTTTGTTCGCGATACCATTCGGCCAGCAATTGCAACTGCTGCGTTCCACTCTTCAGAGCCGCATGCGATTTGACCGTTCCATCCATCACGCGAGCAGTGAACATGTTTCCCAGCGTGCTATCTTCGGTACCGGGAGAGACGATGGGAAGTCCTTTCTCTTTGGCGGCGAAGACCCAGCTGTCTTCGATGGGGATCTGATAGTGCTGCTTCAGATCGGCTTCCTCTAGCACGCGATAGAAGTACTCGTACGGAAACTTGCCTTCCCCTTTTTCGGCTTGCTCTTGCCAGTATTTGGTCAATCGCGACTGCATGTGTTTCATGACCGTTTCGGGTATGCAGGTATCGGTCACGCGATTGTAGCCGTCGGCCTGCAAGCGAACTTCGTCCTCGGCGCTCAATGCTCGCCAGTCTTGGATGACTCGATAGTCATCGTGCGCGAACAGATTGAACAGATCTTCTTCCAGATTGGCCGCCGTGCAACTGATCGCATGCACTTTGTCCTGTCGGATCATCTCTGCCAGTGATATCCCCAGTTCCGCGGTGCTCATCGCCCCTGCCAGGGAGACCAGCATCTTACCACCCTTTTCTACAAAGTCCTTAAAACTCTTGGCTGCTGCTAGCGTTTCGCGGGCGTTGAAATGGCGATAGTTCCGCTCCATAAACTGTGTGATGCTCATCTGGCTTTTTATCTCCCAGTCGGACTGTGGCAATTATGTTCGCTGTCTGTTTTTAGTTCACTTCTGTTTGTCTTACGCATCCAGAGCCATCGGCATCACGACATAAGCGTAACCATCGTCGGTGGTCATCAGTGCCGGTGCGGTTGAAGAGGCCACATCCATTTTGAACTTCGTGGTTGGGTCAAGGACCTTGAGGAAGTCACTGATGAAGCGATAGTCGAGTTTGACCTTGATCGATTCTCCATCGTAATCGATCGGTAATTCGACGCGGCTTTGGCCCAGGTCGGCCGTCTTGGCTGTGAGCAAAAGCGTGCCATGTCCGAATTCCAGATCGAGCCCTCGTGTCTCTTGATCGGCCACGATGGCCGCTTGGCGAATCACGTTGTGAAAAGGTCCTACCGCGAGCTCTATGGCTACCGAGTTATCGCGTTTCGGTATAACCTGCCGCCAGTTGGGATAGCGGCCTTCGACCAACCGAGAATAGATCGTGCAACGACTTGTTCTCAGCAACACATCGTTACCGCGAGCCGCGATGTGGACTACTTCTTCTTTGTCGCCTATCGAACGCTCCATCAAAGACAGCGAGCGGGTGGGGATGATGGTTGTATTGCTCGTGGTTTCGTGTCCACCGACACTCTTACCCGTCCCGACCATACGCGCCAGTCTTCGCCCATCGGTTCCTACCGCCAACACATCTTCACCGTTCAGTTCCAGCAGAACTCCGCCGAGTGCGAACCGGGAACTATCGGGATCGGTGGCGAAGGCAGTACGGCGGACCATTTCTCGAAACAACCGTGCTGGCAGCTCGTGGTATTTTTCTTCGTCAAAGCCCACCACCGTCGGGAACTCGTCGGGGTTCGCACTGGGCAGATTGAACTCCGAGTGCAACCCTTTGATGTTCGTCGCAGCTCCGTCGGACTCGATGTAGAGTTGATCGTCGCTGCTTTCGCGGAGGATCAAGCCCACGCGGCCTACGTGCAACAACGCCTTGCCGGGTGTCTGTACATCCACTCCCTCTACATCGATGCGGATGCCCGTTTCCATGTCGGTGGCCATCAGCGTCACGCGATCTTCGTGAGCCTCGATCTTGACGTTCTGCAGAACCTCCTTGGGACTTCGACTCAGTGCGACGCTACCCGCCAATTGAAAGGCACTCGCCATTTTTTCTCGATCGCACGCTATCTTCATCTCGGCTCCAGTTCTGCTGTGAATAAGTGGTTGTTGTACAACCAGATCGCTACGAGCGAAAGCCTCGCTGTGCCGACCCACTCTGTTTGCTGGGTGTCGGCTTTGATGAACATTCCTCTAATAGATTATAAAAATAGTAGTAGTAGGAAGCGGAAGCGACAATGAGTTATCCACAGGGGAGACGGAATTAGCAAGTCGTTACCAGCAATCGACTTAGGTAACGAAAACGACAGGCAATTGACAGAGGAAAAGGTGGCGGTTGGACGTGCACGCCTGTCAGCGGAGTGTAGATGGAAAGGGCTTGAGCTAAGGACTAGCCTAGGAGCGTCGGCAAGTGGTCCAATGTATCGACAGTCATCGTCAGCGAATTGACAGGTATTCCACGACGGAATTGAGGGGAATCGAGGCGATGGTGACGGTGGAAGACCGGGGAAGTGTGGCCACTTCCACTACGGGAGAATTTCGGTTTGGATGTCGCGGGCAAAATTGGCGAGCTCGGTGTCGCTGTCGAGCAGACGCTCGGCCTTGCGGAAGGCATGCAAGATAGTGGAGTGGTCGCGGCCTCCAAAAAACTCGCCGATCTGCTGTAGGCTCGACGGGGTCAACTTGCGAGATAAAAGAATAGCCAGACCACGAGCTCGAATGATGTTGGCTTGGCGGGTTGTCCCACGTAGGTCCACCAATTTGACTCGCATCTTGCGGGCAACGGCCTTGGCAATAGCCGGAATGGAAGGGGCTTCGCCACTTCGTAATTGCCGAGCTAGAAGAGCCACGACGGTCAAGTCGACGGTTTTGGTAGAGGACATGTTTTGCTGAGCGAGCGTTACGATGTCACGCAACTCAAAGGCACTCAAGGGATCGGAGTGGGTAAGCTGCGCAGCCAAGGCAACGAGATCGTCTTCGGGCAGGCCACTATCGTTGGCTCGGACCAAAAGGCGTACGAGTTCGTCGCGAGTCTCGGATGCGGGTTTGGCTAGACCCAAAGAGAAGCCAGAGGAAAGTCGACTGATCAACGGCGGCTTGAGCCCTTTGAGCGAGGCGGGGAGTCGACTGACGGTGAGGATCACTGGCTGCCCTAGGGTCGAGTGGTGGTCCAAAGTAGCGGCCAGTTCGTCTTGAGCGGCGGGTTTGGTGACAAACGGGTCGAGGTCATCGATGACCAACATCTTGCATTCGCGATGCCTACGGCGAAAAGAATCGATGTCATCGATTTCAATAGCGGCAACATAATCGTCGACAAAGGCACTGCCGGTCGTAAAACAGAGTGGCCGCAGCTTGCTCAGCCGCGACCAACGCACAGCCAACGTAATGGCCAAAGGGGTCTTCCCCAAGTGCTTGTCGCCATACAAAACCACCGGAGAGAGGTCGTGGAGTGATTGAATCGTCTTGTCGTCGAACAAATACCGCAGCGGTTTGTTCTCAGAGCCGACGAGGTAATCGGGCAAGGTCCAGCCGTCGGTCAACGCAGGTAGCAGACGGCGGATCGAAGCAGGTCGTTCGAGCACAATTCGGGTGACCGGTGGTTCATTACCAGTCGCTTTGGCGGATTTGGCTGCCACGGCTGCTCTTAGGAGTATCGTTGGAACTCGGAAAACCGCTATTCTACTTGCCATTGGATTGACGAGTAGCTTATTTATGGCGTGACCGAGGCTACTTTAGGGCGGAGTTTTCGAACGACGCGAGCGATGATCTCGGCGGCGGCATCGATCTCTTCATCGCTGGTGAACTTGGACAAACTGAAGCGTAGCGAGCTGTTGACCATCTCCTCCGGTAAGCCCATGGCCAGCAGTACCGGCGAGGGTCGGCTGCTACCGCTCGAACACGCCGAGCCAGCGCTACAAGCCACGCCAGCCAGATCGAGCGCCATATGCAACGCTTGGCGCTCTAATCCCAAGAACGCGACATTCGAAGTGTGCGGCAGACGGGGAGTGTCACGCGATATCACCCGCACGTCACCCAAACCGCTCAGCGACTGTTCGAAACGATCGCGACGGCTGGCAACTGCGTCGTAAACACCACTTTGTCGAGCGAGTTCGATTTCCTTAAGTGCTGCAGCAAGGGCGACGGCAAGCATGACCGGTTCGGTCCCAGCCCGCATGCCAAGTTGTTGCCCACCGCCAACCACCAGCGGTTCGAGTTGGGTATCGCGGAGGGCGACAAGAGCGCCGATACCGACCGGCCCGTGCACTTTGTGAGCGGTGATCGTCAAGGCAGACAAGCCGAGAGCGGACATATCAAATGGAATTTTGCCGAAGGCTTGTACGATGTCACTATGAACGGGGACACCAGCAGCCGAGCAAAGGCCGCAGATCCGCGTAAGATCTTGGAGTACACCGGTCTCGTTGTTGCCGAGCATCAAGCTCACCAGCGAGATCGGCTGGGGGTCGCGAAGCCAGTGCTCGAGGATCTTCAAATCGTAGCGACCAAACGGATCAACGGGTATCAATCGCAGGGGATGAGTAGGATCGGTAGCCTTCTGAGCCGCTTCCAGCACGCTTGGATGTTCGGTACTCCCCACGATCACAGTGCCCGGCCGCAAACGGGTGATCCCGAGCAGAGCCAAGTTATTCGCTTCGGTGCCGCCGCTGGTGAGAATAACTTGGGCGGTGTCCATTCCTCGGCAGGGGGCACCAACCGCTTCGAGAATCGATGTTTTAGCCTCTTCCAGCAAAGCCAGTGCCTGGCGGCCAGCTCGATGCTGACTGGCGGGATTGGCCAGCGGCCGCGAAACCAAATCGCTTAGGCGGGCAGCCACCCGTGGATCGAGGTGCGTGGTCGCATTGTTGTCGAGATAAATGGACGAAGGAGCGGCCATCACTGTTGCTCGACCATCGATTGCAACTCGGAATGCTCGCCGTAGGTGAGTCCCAACTTGGCCACTTCGCGTGCCAAAACCTTATCTCCGGCTTGTACGCGAAGTTGGGAGTGTTCCAACAAGGCGGCTTGCATGATCCCCGCGACCGCCTGTTCAAACTTGGTGTCATCCTTTTCCACAGCCGCCTGATCGAACAAGTCGGGAAGGCGCGCGTAAAGGTCGAGGCAAACCAATTGTTGCGCGGCGGGCCACAGTCGGGCCGCCTTGATCGGTTCGTTATTCGTCCAATCGATCCAAAAGTGTTTGGAGCTCACCCCATAAGCGTTGACCAAGCGGAGCAAGATCGAGCCGCGACCAATGGTGTTGTATTGATCGTTCATCCGAACCAAATCCCAACGCACTGGCTGGGTGAGCTGAGAGGTGAGATGTCCCTTGATCGCAGGGTCGGGGACGGAGATGACATCATTCTGGGATTTCCAGCACGGGAGAGTGCTGAACGCGGCTTGGTACGTGATGCCCGACAATTGCTTGTGAGTGAACGGATCCCTGCGATAAGAGAACTGCCTGACTTCCCAATTATGGGAGTTGATCTCTGAGCCCATGACAAGCGTGTTGAAGTAGTAGACAAGTCCGCAGATGCAAGTAGCCAGAAATCCAAGGAGGATGACCGGCCAGCGGGCGGAACGCCACCAACGAGCCCATGAACGCGAGCTAGCTTGTGTGCCGCTAGAACCTGACGCGGGATTATTCGGGACTGCCGTAGTGGAAGAGTTCATGGAATCGCTAAACTAGTAAAATCGCTCTACGAGATCGGATAATGGCTATGTTCCGGCTCAGGCTCCCAGCCAAGCGTCCTGCACAACAAACGTACAAGAGCATTGTACGCACTCCTTCGACCCCCCACACCACTCATCTTGACTGCAACCTAACTTGGGAAGAGAGCTAGTAGTTTATGCAACAGCGATTGAGGCCACATACCGCTTGGTTGGGCAGCTACAGCTCAAAGGGGGGGGTTGAAGATTGGCCGAGTTGTCGGCAGCGGCGGAAGTTTCATTTTCTGATCGCCGGAGCCGATGTTAGCCGCCATACGGGATCGCTCTTGGAGGAAATCGAAGAGCCGGAAAAAATACGGCGTCTCGAAGCGGTGCTGCTACTATCCCCAGAGGGAATATCGAGTAGAAAAATGGCCAAGTTGGCTGGCTTGGCGGACGCGACGGAAGCACGTACACTAATCCGCCAACTCAACCTAATTTACGACAGCGACGGACGACCGTATCGGGTCGAAGAGTCGGCGGGCGGTTTCACAATAATGACCCGCTCCCACTTTGCGGCTTGGCTGCGTAGATTAGATTACATTCCTGGCGAGATGAGACTTGGTCAGTCGGCGATGGAGACATTGGCGATTGTCGCTTATCGGCAGCCTGTATTGCGAGCAAACATTGAAGCGATACGGGGTGTGGGTTGTAGCGAAGTGCTCAAGCAGCTGATGGAATTGGACCTCGTACGCATAAGCGGTCGCAGTGAGGAACTGGGCCGACCTTACCTTTACGGGACAACCCGTCGTTTTTTGCAAATGTTTGGTTTACGATCTGCCGATCGCTTACCCCGTATAGATTGGGTGAATGCTGTCGATTCAAGCGAAAGTTTGGACGATGCGTCAACCGAAGTTACCCCAAAACCCCTAGGCCATCATAATTAGCGGCACTGACTCGGAAGAAAAGGAGTCCACGGTGAAGAAGAGTTTTTCTGCCACAGCACTTCTCGAAAAAAAGACCATGTCGAGTTTGGAAGTAGAGCTGTTGGACCCTCAGGTATTTCCCCTCGCGGCCATCGATGACGACGATGACTTGGAAGATGACGACGACATCGACGACGATGACGATTGGGACGACGACGATGACGAAGAAGACGACATCGCCGAAGTTGAAGAAGAAGATGAAGTCGAAGATGACGAAGAGGAAGACGAGGCCGAAGTAGAAGAGGTCGAGGGGGCCGAAGAGAGCGAGTGGGAAGAAGTCGACGACGAAGATGACGACGAGTGGGATGACGAGGACGAAGAGGACGACGACGATGATGACTGGGATGACGAAGAGGAAGAAGAAGACGAAGAAGAGGAATGGGATTAGCATTCGTTAAGCTCTTCGATGTTGGACCTCTAAGCTAGCCGCTCGCCGATGTAAGCCAGTTGTCAAAAGACGCTGGCTTCTTTTTTTGAGACTTCAAAGAATTTGAAGGGGAACATGTTGTGCTTTCTGGAGTATCCGTCTCATGCTTCTTGCTGAGTTATCTGGTAGTGTTCGTCGTCGAGGCAGCTCGATTCGCTGTTAAAATACCCGGTCGACAACTGGTGCTGATTGGCATGATGTCGGCCGGTCTCGTAGCCCATAGTATCTTCCTGTTTTACCAATTCTCCCTACCGCTCAATGACAATCCCCAACCGCAGTTGCTTTCCAATTGGTTTCAATGGTCAGTACTGGGTGCCTGGGGATTGGCCCTAGCCTGCTTGATATTGATGGTGCGAAATCCGCAGGGATCGGTCGGTTTGTTTTTGATTCCCATGGTGTTGGGATTGATTGGGATGGCGAGCTTAGTCCGCGATGCGGCCGCTTTTGAGCGGGAGACGACCATCACGATCTGGCGCGGTATTCATGGGGTGAGTCTATTGGTGGGGACGATATCCATCTGCTTGGGCCTGGCATTTGGCCTGATGTATCTCGTCCAGTCGTTCCGCTTGAAGTCCAAGTTGCGGGCCAGTAAACGCTTTCGCTTGCCGCCGCTGGAGTTCTTACAATCCATGAACCGGCTCAGCATCTTTGCCAGTGCCTCGGGGTTGGGTATTGGTATGCTGTCCGGAGTGGTTTTGAACTTCAATCGCGAGGGTCAGATCGCTTGGTTCAGTAGCAGCATAGTCTTTACGTGTGCGTTGTTTGCCTGGTCATTAGTCGCTACCGGTATGGAATTGTCATCGTCGGGTTCGTTGGGTGGTCGGCGTAGCGCCTATCTGGTGATCGCTAATTTTGTGTTCTTGATGATCGTATTGGGTTTTGTACTTTTTTCGTCTCACGGACAACCCACACCGACATCACAACCGCGAGAGCCATCGGAAGCAAGTGCATCGATGGTCGTGGAGGTGAACGGCTAATGCATTGGTCCATGGTTAGTTGGAGTCACCATCGAACACCACTTGATATTCGCGAGAAGTTATCATTTTCGACCGAGCAAGTGCGTCAAGCGCTGCAGCTTTTCCAAGCTAAATTTCCGGAAACGGAATCGGTCCTGCTCAGTACCTGCAACCGCGTCGAACTGTACTGCGCCGCGGACAAATCAGGGAATCTGCCGGATACCGATGCCTTGGGAGAATTTCTCACGAGCTTCCATGGCTATCCCTACGCAGAACTGAAAGAACAAGTCACGGCGAATTCAGGTGCGGATACGGTTAAGCATTTATTCATGGTCGCAGCCAGCTTAGATAGTATGATCGTGGGCGAAGCGCAAATTCTTTCGCAGGTCAAAGCGGCTTACGAATTGGCTTGTGGCAGTACGACGGCCGCCACCACGATGCACCGAGCGTTCCAACGGGCTACGTTGGTGGCGCGTCGCGTCGCCAACGAGACAGAGATCCACAAGCGTCGGATCAGTGTTCCGAGTGTAGCCGTTAGCGAGATCGCTTCTGAATTCTTTGAGCGTTTCGATGACAAAAGAATTCTGCTGATCGGTGCGGGCGATATGGGAACGGAGACGCTGCGATATTTGCGGGATGCTGGAGCGGAGAAAATTCGTATCATCAATCGCAATCAAGAGCGGGCCGTGGAACTCGCTGCGCCGTTTGGAGCCAAGGTCGAGCCATGGGAGAATTTAGATAAGTCCATTGCGGAATCGGATTTAATAGTATCAACCACCAGCGCGACTCAGCCCATTGTTCGTGTCGAACAATTCAAAGCGATTCGTTCGCGACATTCCAAAGCGGTACTGATTCTCGATCTGGCCGTGCCACGCGATTTCGAAGCCGGGATCGCCGAACTTCCCGATGTCTACTTGTTCACAGTCGATGACTTGCAACAAGTATGCGATCGGAATATCTTGCTGCGGCAAGAGCAATGGCCCAAAGCAGCTCAAATCGTGGATCAGGAGACGCAGCGGTTTCTCACTGAAAGCATTCACCATGGAAGTGGCCACACGATCAAAAAATTGCGCGAGCAAGCGCAGCAGATCAAAAACGAAGAATACGGACGACTTTTGGCCAAACTGCAAATGCGGGGTATTGACGAGCAGTCGCAGAAGGACATCGAAATCAGCTTTGATCGTCTTGTAAACAAGCTACTGCACCCACCCCTGCAGTCCCTTCGCGATAACGCCGATACGACGCACCATGCCACTTTGTTGGATGCCTTGCGTCGGCTCTTTCAGCTAAATGACTAAAACGAAGAGCTTGTGGGAGTGATCGACTAGTCTTTCTCTTCGACCGTTTGACTTGCATTTTTGAGCTGTTCGATCGACCAATTGACCGCATGGCCAATCGGTGCAGGCATCTTTTCGGGCGAAGCTTCCAACTGCGTTATGCTGCTAGGATTGCCGATCTTGCCGAGCGCGATGGCGCAAACGTATTTGACCGTTTCCGCCTCGGCATCGACGATGGCCGGGTCCAACATGCGTTCCGCCAGCGGTTGTTCGAGCCCTGAGTCGAGACGCCCACGCCAAATCTCTCCAAGCGCCCAAATGGCAGCGTTCCGCGCGTTGGTCCGCATCCGCTGGCTGTTCTTTGGAACATACACCCGCAACATTTCATCGGCAGGCAGATAGGCATTATGCCCAAGCGCCTGGAAGGCAAATGCTAAACGCAACACATCGGTTTCGTGTACGTCTTGAAATAAGACGTCCGCGACAATCCGCTCGGTCCAGTGTTGGCAATGGAGGTGAATGGCCGCGAGGTCTTCTGGTCTTTCGACTAGCTGTTGCAAGGCCCAGGCAGCGCGAATTCCGACTTCGGGACGGGGATGTTCGAGCAACTCCACCAAACGGGGAGAGCGTTCCGCTAACTTCAGGGCAACAGTTACCAAGATCGCTTGCTCGGCCCCTTCAAAGGTGTCGGCCTGCAGATGCTCAGTGAGAATTGCATTCACGGTCGCCTGCAACGGTTCAAGCTGCGACTTTTCGATCAGATGGTCGCGGACCGTCTGACGAACAGTGACGTTGCGATCGTTGAGCAATTGTCCTTGCAGTTCGAGGCTGGTGGGATCATCGAAGCGATGCAGGACATTGACTGCCAGCAAGCGGATTTCGTTTTCGGTGTGCTGCAGCATGGCGGCCGCTAACTCCCGCGCTAGTTCAAGACGATGTTCGGTACACCAGCGGTAAGCAATTACCTGAGCGGGAGCAAAAGACTGATTTAAGATCTTAGTCATTAGCTGCTGTGCCAGGTCGCTCGCATGGTTGACCAGTAGTTGAGCAGCCAATTGTTCTTTCGCAAACCGCTGCGAATCGAGCAGTTCCTTAGCGAGTGGTTCCAGTTCCGTCTGGGTAAGTGCGCCGAGCGAACGGGTCGCTAACATCTTGGTGGGAAGACCGAGATCATCGCTGCGGATCAAGGCGATGAGTGGCTCATGAGCGGCTTGGGCGTTAATGGCCGCCACACCGCGAATGGCCAACTGCAGGTCGGCTTCGGGCGTGGTGGTGTCTGTCAAACGGCTCAACCAAACCGCTTGAGCGCTTGGATTCTTCCATTCGATTAAAGCCGTTTCGACGAAGCCACGTAACGCTTCGTCAGCCATTGACAATTGCCACAGTTCATTGAACTCACTACCATCGGTCAACTTAAGCAAGGCAGAGACCAGAGCTTGCCGGACTGGTCGATTCGCATTCTCAGCCCGTAAGGCTTGCAAGATGACCTCGATCGCCTCGGCTTTAGACTCGTCTCGAATCTGGTTATTAGATAGCGCGATGTTTCTCGCTTCGGACAGACGATAACTATCCACGGGCGATTTCAGCCTGGCCAAGTCAATAAAGATCTCCTTGGGTTCGCGCTTAAAGCTAAAGCACTCCAGGTTCGGTTCTATAACCCAGCGGTGAACCAAAGGAACGTCTTCTTGCGCCTGGCTTAACAATTGTGGGTAAACTCCCATGACAAACAGGCACAGGATGGATAGCGCTCGGAAGTTGGGTGCCATAACGAGAGTGACCAAACACAATAGGGTGGAAAGAACGATGTGAGGGGAAAAAATTGGAGCAAGCATCAGACCAGATCTTAGTCTGGGCAGGTCAAACGCCATGTTCGGACGGAGAGGATCAGCAGGCAGACTAGCGAAACGCCACCGCTGACCCACCAGCCCATGGGTGTCAAATTGTACTGTTCGAATCCAGGCGATTGCATCTCGCTTAAGGCCAGTGCGGCCGGGTTAAAGACCAGTGCGCGCTCGACAAAAACTGGACCAAACGGTCTGCCGCGTGCCAACCAGATCAATAAAGTGCCAGCAAACAGGCTAAGCAGAATTCCATAGCTGGTGGCGGTGGCAACTGCCGTTGTCTTGCAAAAGGCACTCACGCAGGCGCTGATGGAGACGACCATGGCAACTGCCAGTAACAGCGAGACGACCACGTTGCCCACTTGGCCACCCAACGCTGGCTGGATGTAACTCATGACCAAATAGCCTGGTAGCGTGGCGAGTAGCACCAGCAACATGGTCCACACCACACTCATCAACTTGCCCGATAGGATGCGCAGTGGTGAGACAGGAGCCACGCGTAACAACTGCCAACCGCCACTCTCGACCTCAGCCGCAATTATGTTGGCTCCCAGGCTGGGACCGACCAGCAGCATCAAAGAAATCTGCATGAGCACCAGTGGGCCAGCAATCCGCTCCACGCCCCAACTGATGGTTCCTGTAGCGGCCACCACGGTTAGCAATAACGAGACAATCGCGCACACGGCGATCAAACGGAGCAACCAGTGAAGTCGCCCGAACTTGCGAGTGCGGAACTCCTTGACCATGATCGGGTTGAGCCACCACGGAATGATGGACTTCCGCTTTTCAGGATCGACCAGATAGTTCAAGCGACGCACCAACGAACTCCGAGGGCCCGTTACGCGGCCGGTTGGCCGTGGTCGGTCCAGCAAGATCGGATCGAGTTTGCGAACCGTCACGATAGCCAAGATTCCGGTAATCAAACCGCTGGCAATCACGAATTCGAACCAACCGGTACGGATCCCCAAATCGGCTACAGCAGCTTGAGAACTGGTGATTTGCTGGAGGGCGGAAACGGGTGAAACTGCGGTCAACCATTGCGCTAGCGTGGCTTGTATGCCCGACAGCGTCCCGGTCAACACGAGTGGTCCGACCGAAAGCACTGCCAGTACCAAGATCGCCACGTACGTGGATCGCAAGCTCGCGTCGGTCGAGGTGGCGCGTACGCTGATCCACAAGCCGACTGCGGAGTATTGAATGGCCATCGCGAGTAGCACCAGCAACAATGGGCCGACGTGATCGACCAGCGAGATGCCTCCCATCGCGAAGCAGGCTCCGATCGCCGGAAGGCTGACCGAAATCAGCACCAAGGCCAAGATGACATTGCTTACCAATTTGCCGAAGTAGATTTGCCAGGCGCTCAAGGGGGAATTGAGCAAAAGGGCCAGCGTTCCTTTGCGCCGCTCCCCGACCAACGACGTTGCGGGAAAGGCGGGTACGAGCATCATCACAGCTAAGGTCAACGCAAACGCCAGCGGACGGAAAACCAAGGTGGCCCCTTGGCTCACGACATCTACGGTCGCATCCGTGGGCCAACGCAACAGCACCAGCAGGCAACTGACCAGCGCCACCACAAAGATAGCGGCCATGGTCTTCCAGGAGCGGAGGCGATCAAGCAACTCGCGGCGAAGGATAGGATTCGAAAAACTGAGCCACGGCATCATGAGGCCACCGCCGGTCGGTCGGCAGCGACGGACAAAAAGGCATCTTCGAGATCGCCCACCACCTCGCGGAACTGTGCCACCTGCACTCCGCCATTGATCAGGCCACTCAACAATAGGGCGAGCGATTCTTCGGTATCGGCCGTTGGGAAACGGAGCATCCGTTCAGGGCGACTGAGCGTTACTTTGGCATCGGGAAGCACGTTGTTCAAGATGCGTTCGGCTAGCTCGAGTTGATCTTCACGCACCAATTGAACTTCGTAGCTCCGCACGGGACACAGTTCGCGCATGACGTCGTCCAGTTTTCCAAAGGCCTGCAATCTGCCCCCAGTGACAATCGCCACGGAATCACAAATCCGCGACAACTCGGGGAGGATATGACTGGTCACAATCAGAGTTTTCCCTTCCGATGCCAGCCGCAATAGAATCTCCCGCATTTCGATTCGCGCGCTCGGATCGAGGCCATTGGCTGGCTCATCGAGAATCAGCACTTCGGGATCATGCAACAACGTGCGAGCAATTCCGACGCGTTGTTGCATGCCATGACTTAAGCTCTCGACGAACTTGTCTTGCATGTAGGTCGCATTGGTGACGTCGAGTACTTCGTCGATCCGCTTGCGGCGCTGCGCACCGGGGATACTAAAGACAGCTCCGAAGAAATCGAGGTACTCGCGGACACGCATGTTGTCATACGATCCAAAGCGATCGGGCATGTAGCCTACTAAGTGCTTGATCCTGGCAGCATTCTCGCTGCAATTGACACCAGCGATGGTCGCGGTTCCCGAGGTGGGGCGTGAGAGCCCCACCAGAATCTTGATCGTCGTAGTCTTGCCCGCGCCGTTGGGGCCAATAAATCCCAGAATTTGACCACGCTCGACATGGATCGTTAAATCGCTCAGCGCCGGGAAGTCACCATAGCTTTTGCAGAGATTTTCAGTAACGACCACGGGAGCGGAGCTGGATGCCATGATGTGTTATCGAACCTACTAGAGAGTTATCGGAAGCAAAGGGTGGGAGGATTGGTGATGTGGGGCGGCGCGGTCAGTTGACCAACAACTGGTCTGCTTCGGAAAGGCGGGTACCGATTGCGCTGGCGCGAAAGGCATCGATCTGCCATGTAACCACACTGCTCGGACTGTCGTCCGGTCCGATGTCGGTGCGTTCACTAATTTCAAGCGACAGATCAAGTGTGCCATCCAGCGCGTCGGAGAGAATGCGAGGATCGGTGATCACTCCCTTCCAAGGGACGGAGGGACTAGCCAGCGAAACGATCTCGATGGGATCTCTTCCGACAGCACGACTGGTCAACCGCACTTGCCGATGGGGCGCTTTGATGTTCAATTCCATGCTTAACGATTCGGCCCGAAAGGGGAGCACCTCAGGTGGGAGCAAGAACTGTACATTGGACGAGATTCCCAGCCCCATGTCGGTTGACCATTTCCCCGTCTTAGAATTGAAGGCAGACGTCTGCGAGATCTCTCTCGGATCTTTCCGCAGTTGGATCAGTCCCGCAGGAATAAGCACTTGCTGGCCCACGGGTGGACGGAGTAATCGGAGTGGCAAGCCAATCATAGCCGAACCAACTTCGGTCAAGTTGCTGTTGTCCCACTTGGCTCCATCCCATGGCTTCGACCAGCCGAAAAGAGTGCGGCGAGGAGGCAAATGGCGACTATCTCCATCAAAGAACTTGCGATAGACATCGATCCTCCGCCGCTGCTCATTGCTAATCAATGTATCACTGATCCAGCGTTCCCCTTCGGCCATCAAGCTACCGTCAGCCCGAATCTGCTGGCCTTCTAACTTGCCTATCATCGGGACACCTGGGGAAAAACCGATAACGGGATCTTCAAACGCTTTAAGCTCGCTTGGTAAATCGATGGTAAGTCCATCGACATTCAATCGGCCGGTCGCAACCAGGGGTGGGGTGTCGACTAGTTGAATGGATTGGTAACGCCACGAGCCAGGGGGCCAAGCCATGTTCGACAACTGCCACTGCCGAGTATCTCCCACATTAAACCGCTTGATGCCACTCTGCACCGCACTATCGGTGATCGCATAGCCGTCCGCCTGACTTACCAAGTTCATGGCTGCAGAGGCGGTGAGGTGCACTGCGGACTGCTCCCGAACCGCCGCAGTTCGTCCATGTTGGTTAACCTGAATCAACTGAAGACGCGACACCGTCTCCGGGATATCGCGGCGAATCCAGGTCGAACTCAGGACCAGTCCCCCTCCGGCTAACATCGCTAGTAAGGGTGCATACAACCCCAGTTTGCTCAACTCGCCGAGACGGAAACAAGCAACTCCCACTCCCACCAACAAGCTAATAAAAGCGAGCAGAATCATGCCCACCAGATGACGTGGCAATACGGGGTTACCGACCAGTTCGAGTGGATAGCTGATCGCTTCAGAAATTGGTTGTTCGAGGCGGGACTCATGCACTTCCAGCGCTAGTGGCAAACCCCACGGCGTCATGCGAAAGCGGGTAAACTCTTGCTGCTCGGTCGACTCGGAGCCTGGACGCAACCAACCCCGACTAGCCAGCGTGGTCAGCAGAACTTCGCCATAGCCAACTTTCATCCAGATTGCCGCTGGCCATCCGTCAATGGTATGCGAGGCGGTCCCGCCGACGTGCACCACTCGCTTAAATACAATGGGAGCATCGTGATCCACCAAGCGATCCGATTCCAAAAGATCGACCGCAGCGGAATGCACTTCGACTGCGAACCGATTCAGCTCAATCTGATCCACTTCCGCACAGGTGTTCCCTTGTCCCAAAAGCGGTTGTACCAGATGGCATGGAATCTCATCCAACATGAACCAGGCGCGGCCACCATCGTTAATAAATTGACTCAGCGTCTCAACAGCCGCCGCATCTTCAAAGAAACGACTGTCCGAAATGGTCATCAAGCCGACATCCTTCCAATCCATGCGGGTTAGTGGAAGTTGTAGATGTTCAAAGCTGGCCATGCTGCGCGGGTTGCGCGACAACACACGACTGGCGACTATTACTTCGTAATTATAAAAAGCTTCGACAAACGGCCATTCCCATTGGAATTTGGGAAGTGGCTCATCGTTGAGGCTGGTGAAGGCAAGATTGTTTGTCTGTTCAACTTGTAGTTTCAAGTTGTTGCGCATAGGCACCCCCTGCACATCGAGCAGCCTTTCGACCCCATCCTCGACTTGGTAGAGCGAGACATCGACCTCCGCAGTCTTCAATTGATCGATCGCTTGGGGAACAAGTACATAGAGTTCAAAGGTCTCTGTTGTGTCGGGGAACAGAGTCAGCGTGCGAGCATTTTGTGTATCAGGTAAGCCGCTGAGAGTCGCAACCGCGCGAGCGTTCAGCGTTTGACTACTGGTGTTCTGCAGGGTGATGGTCAGCACGAGCCACCCCCCCGGCTGTAGGCGACCGTGAATGGCGCGGCCAAAGCTAAAGAAGCGCAAGCCGGGTGGCGGCGTTGATTGATCTTGCGCCAGAGCTGGGCAAGCAATCAGTTGCAGGCACAATAAAGCAAGCAGCAAGCGGCTAAACACAATACGACTCGACATCAAGAGTGGGAGACGAAAGCTCACTAAAGCGAACTTTGGGGGCTATCAGCTTACCAGAGCGAGAGCAGCCTGGCGAGTATCGGCTCGCGGTCCGAAGACCATCGCACGCCACTGACAGGCCAGCATTCCGAGGCTCTAAAAGCTGTCGATGTTTTAAGCCAGTGGTGCCAGGGGTAAAATTGGCAAGGTATTGAGGATCCAAACGTGGAATGGCCATCGGGCGTTAGCCATGTTTCCCGCGACCCGAGCCGCTGCCAATGGACTGACGCACTTCGCTGACGGCGCGCCGCGCGGCGGCTACAAAGTCGGGATTAATCAAATCGTCGCTCGTGATCGAGTCGGGATACCAGCGGTCGATGGCCTCGTAGAGGCACTCTGCTAAGTGATCGTCCATGCGCAAGGTAGAGTTCAGGCCGCTGAGGACGTCCACGTCAACTGGAACTCTTAACCGCAAGCAGGCGGGGCCACCACCATTGGCCATGCTCTCCTGCAGCGAGACAAAGTGAACCGAGTCAATGGGCACGTGAGGATCCGCGATCAAGCGTTCGATCAGTTGCAGTGCCGTTTCCATGGCTTGGCACTGCGCGGGGCACACAAGCGTCATGCGATCGCTTCCAGCAGGCCTTAACAGCTGACTGTTAAAGAAGTAGGACTGCACGGCCAGCGGCAGTGGAAGCTCGTCGTGGCGGATCTCCAATCGCAGCAGTGGGCGTCCGGTGTGGATTTGAAAGGCAGCCTCAACCTGCCGCAATACATCTTCCCCCTCCCAGAACGCCAAGGCGTGGTGGATCAACAGACCTTGGTGGCTGGTGGCAATCACGTCGTTGTGAAACACGCCAGCGGAGATGGCAGCCGGATGCTGCCGAAGAAAAAAGGTTGTGTTGGGATCGAGCTGATGGGCGCGGGCGATCGCTTCGCAAGCAGCCCGCGTCTGTCTTGGCAGAAATCTGCAGGTGGGTTCAGACGCAGCATCATCTTCGCCGTAAACAAATAGATTCAAGCCGCGCATGCCGGATGGATCGCACAACCGCATGTGGTTGGCGGCTCCTTCGTCGCGCAGTGGAATGATGCTCGGCAGCGGAGGATGAACGGTCAAGCGCGGCAGCTCGTGCTGAAACAATTCCTCCATATCCAACGCGCGCTCGTTGGCCTCCGTCGCGCGATGCCAACTGCTGATCAAGTTGGCGGGGGTCAGGTGCAAACGTTGGTCACGGGTATCAACGGCGGGAGACACAGTCGCTGCATTGGCAGCCCACATGAACGCGCTGCTGAAGATCGCCGACAAGGCCCGCGGCGCCAGACGTTGGGCGGCCGACAATTGCTCGCTGAGCGAGCCTTGAAAGCCGTAGGGGGTGAGCAGGTCGAACCGTGGACGGAGCGGCGGCAACCAAACAAATTGCGGAACTCCCAACCGGGCCACCAACGCGGCTTTCGCCACCCCTTCCAGCGCCGCCAGCTTCGGATGACTGGCTTGCCGCTCATGGGCCATCGAGGCCAAGTTGCCGACTCCAAGACCTCCAAAATGGTGGGTGGGGCCTACCAAGGCATCGATGTTGATCTCAGTTAGCATAAAATCCAAGTCCCGGCAGTGGCTTGCGAGCGTCGAGCAACGCGTGACTCTCTAACGAGGCGATCGGATACGAACAGTAATCAGCCGCATAAAAGCCACTTGGCTGATGATTGCCACTCAAGCCAACTCCACCAAAAGGAAGTTTGCCACTGGCTCCGGTCGTCTGTCGATTCCAGTTGATGACCCCCGCCCGCACACGATGCAAAAAGTAATGAAAGTCATCGACATGGTCGCCGATAAAACCTGCCGACAGCCCAAAGCGCGTGTCCCCAGCCATGGCGATGGCTTGCTCCAGGTCCTCCGCCTTTTGCAAGGTTAACAGCGGACCAAAGTTCTCGCAGTCGGTTGGCAGTTGCGGTGAGCTCATACTCACCAGACCGGGCGAGACGAGCGCCGCCGAGCGCCCGTCGGCTTGCATGGCGATCACCGCTTCACCACCTGCGTCGAGTAGTTGTTGCTGGGCGGCCAACATTTGCTCGGCTGCGGTAGCATGAATGAGCGGCCCCATGAACGGCTGCTCTTCGTCGAAGGGCAAGCCGACTCGGATCTGAGGAATCAATGACCGCAGCTCCTCGAGCAATTGATCGTGCAGAGCAGCCCCACTGACAATCAATCGCCGTGCGCAAGTGCACCGCTGACCCGCTGTCAAATAGGCCGACAAGATGGCGGTGATGGCCGCGCCCCGCACGTCACTTGTCCGATGGACCACCAGGGAATTATTCCCTCCCATTTCCAGCGCAAGGACTTTTTCTGGTCGCCCGGCGAGTGCTCGGTGCAAGCTCGCGCCGACGCGATAGCTGCCGGTGAAAAGCACTCCGTCCACTATGTTGTGCTTGACCGAAACTTGGGCCACCTCAGCCGCCCCATGCACTAGATTAAGCACGCCCGCAGGCAGGCCAGCCGCTAGCCACGTGCGGGCCAGCCACTGACCCGTGGCCGGCGCGTGCTCGCTCGGTTTGAAGACCAGCGTGTTGCCGGCTAGCAAGGCAGGAACGATATGCCCGCCGGGGATGTGCGCCGGAAAGTTGAAGGGGCCGATCACGAACAATACTCCGTGCGGGCGAAAACGGGTCACTGCCAAGAAGTCGCCTTGCTGATCGGTTGTGGTCCAGCGACGTTTCATCAGGGCCTCAATCGAGTTTTCAACTTTGGCAATGACCGTCGCCACCTCCGAGCGCGCTTCCCACAGCGGCTTGCCAACTTCGCAAGCGATCAACCGCGCCAACGCTTCTTTGTGTTGCGAGACGATGGCGGCAAAATGCCGACAGATCCCCAGTCGCTGGTCCAAGCTGGTCTCGGCCCATTCAGGAAACGCTGCTCGAGCCGCCTCGACCGCTTGCTCAGCCTGCGCAACACTCGACCAGTTTCCATGCCAGACCAAACTCCCATCGCCGGGCGAATGGCGGTCCCAGGCTCCGCCACTTCCCGGCAACCAGTGGCCAGCAATCAAATTCATACCTTCGATCGGTTGTACGCTCATCGGGCAGGCTACTTTAGCAATAAGAAGCTAAGTGGGATAAAGTGCTGTTACAAGCAGTGGATCACCTACATTGATTTGCAAAGCCTCGGCACAGGCTAGATCCAATTCCAGTTGTTCGTCGCTTCCGTGTGCCTGTCCGATCAGCGCTCGAAAGCCCCCGCGCAGCGAGGCCAAGATCAACGGCGCGGAGGTAGATTTCTCGTGCTGCACAGGCTGGATTTTACCAAGCATGCACCGCCGCGTGCGGACAACGGCTTTGATTTCGCTGGCGCGGCAACGGACCACGGGACCGCCATCAAAAATATCGATCATGTCGATCTTGTGAAAACCCTCCGCCTCCAGCATGGCCAGGGCAGGGCGGGTGTGCGGGTGAACATCACCCATCACGGCCCGTGCCGATTCCGACAACAAATTGGTGTAGATTGGATGATGCGGCATTAAATCTTCGATGAATCGCTTATTGATCGTCGACAGGGTGTCCGCCTGCGGAAAATCCATCTTAAAGAAATGTCGACCAATGGCCTCCCAAAACGGGCAATCCCCTTCGTCGTTCATGACCCCCCGCATCTCCGCAATCACATGTTCGGCAAATCGTTTGGGATGCGCCGCCAGAAATGTAAAACGCGCCAAGCTCAGCAGCCGACCGCGTCCTTGCCCACGATAGTCAGGCGAGAGAAAGAGACTGCCAATCTCGGTGGGACCATCATGGATTTTGGCCAATTGCAAGAGTTCAACATCATGTGTCTTACCGAGTATTTCGCAACTGTTGGTTTCCACGATGCGGCGATAGCTGTAGAACGGCTCAAACCCACCTGTCTTGCTGAAAATGCAAGAGAGCCCCACCAAACGCTTGGTGTCGGTCTCTTCCATGACAAACACATAAGGCTCCCCAGAGGGCTTTTCCGTTTTTCGCGTGAAGGCAAAGTTAGATAACTCGACACGTTCACTCAGTTGTTCTTTGGTTATTTGGAGTGTGGTTAAACCATAAGTCGCCTGCCCAATGAGTTGCCAGAGATCATCCAAATCTTCCAGGCGAACCGCACGTACGATAATCAAAACGAAATTCTCCCGTTGAAGTCGCAACGTTCGCCAGACGTATAACTATGATGTTAACAAGCTATGATTTTGTTTCGTTCCACAAACTTGCAAACACACGATCCATAATAGCGATCGCCAAGTCGATATGCTCGCGGGTTGTGATGGTCGGTGGTGGTAGGAATCGCACGCGGGCTGGATTGTTACCGGCAATGAAACTCATTAGTCCCGCGGCGAACAAAGCGTGGACCAACTCGGTAGCCGCCGCCGTCGAACCATCGCCGGGTGTCAACGCCCACATCATGCCGCAGCCGTGAGGTCCACTCAACTTGCCGGGATGCTTGCGCGCCAAAGCCGCTAACTTTTCGACAAAGTAGCTGTGCCGTTGTATGTTCTCTCCCTGCTCACCAAAGCAGTTCGAATGCTCCAGTTCATCGAGTACCGTGAGGGCGGCCGCAATCGAGCTGCTGGCGGCTGTGAAAGTCTGGCTGAGGAGCGGTCCCTTGGGCTTCAAGACCTCGCCGTAGAACGTGGCGCACAACTGAGTGATCTTGCCGATCGTCACAATATCGGCAAACGCATCCAAACCAAAATGTTGAAAGGCAAAGGGTTGGCTCAAACGGGAAAAGGACTGCACTTCGTCAAAAATCACCAACACATTGTCCGCTTTCACCCGCGCGATCAACTTATGGAAATACTCGGACGAACCGGGATAATAACCCCCTTCTCCCGCCACCAATTCCAACCACAACGCGGCGTATTTGCCCGGATGCCGCTTCAGCAGTTTGTCCAGCGCAGCCAGAGATCGCTCCTGGGATGCCAGCGAATGCTCCGGATCGCTGGGCGGAATGTAGTCGACCGCCAGCGCCGTCGGGATTCCCACCCGGTAAGCCGGTCGATCGGTCAACTGGGCCATCGCGATCGAGCGACCCGCAAAGCAATTGTCCAGTGCCAGCACGCGATCGGCGGGTGCACGATTGTGAAAGGCGATTTTCAGAGCGTTTTCGTTAGCCATCGCCCCGCTGGTCGAAAGTAAACAATGCTCGAGTTTGGCGCCGTGGGCGACAGCCAACTTCAGCAGCCGCTCGCACACTTCCACCGACGGTCGATGCTGCTGCAAGTTCCCTTGCATGACCGTATCTTCCAACGCCCCCCGGATCCCAGCTTGCAGCAGTTTTGGATGACTGTGTCCCAGTCCATGCACGCCAATACCAGTGATGAAATCGAGTTTCACACTGCCGTCAGCCAGTTCCACCCACGGACCGTTACCGATACCACTTCCCAAATAAGGAAAATAGGGAGCCCCACCTCGGGCGATAGTGAGTCGTTCGAGCATCTGTTGATAGCTGGCTAGCAAACTGGGTTTCGCTTCACGCACCCCAGTGATCTCAGCCTGCGCGTCGGCCAACGCCGCCAACAGCAATTCTTCAGCCTCTTTGATCCGCGGATCTTGGTGCAGCTTGTCGGCAATTAACTGATCATCCATCCCGGCCATCAACGGTGTCCTATAAAGTTCGTGCAAAGGATTTCAACATTGTACCCGAGCCATCGGCTGACCAAGGGGGCCGACTGGGATGAGGTCCATTTTTCAAATTCAGCTTTACGGCTGGAATTCACCGCTCGAAAAGCGACTGATGAGACTCACCAGCAGCTTGGCTTTTTGCACCAGCGAACTCGGTTGTACCCACTCGGACGTGCTGTGCAGGCCGTCGCCGATGGGGCCGAGCGTGTCGATGTTGGCCAGTCCGGCGGCCGCCAACTTATTGCCATCGCAGACACCCCCAGTCGATTTC
>JBGSHW010000032.1:0-60007 GCA_041751975.1 Pirellulaceae bacterium | reverse complement strand
TATCCGGTCCTACTCTGGCCGCCAATCCCGATAGTTCCTAGCCGAAACCAAAGCCGAACAAGACGAAAAACCTGCCGCTGGCAACGATTCCAGCCAGCAACCAAAATCGTCGCGCCCACACCTTCGGCGAATGTTTACGCTGGGAAAACGCTAAACCTTTCTCGCACCGAGGCTTACGACAATTGGAAGTTCGCCCGAGCGTGGTTCTCGACCAATACCCTCCGATCTTACGAAGAATAATTCCAAATTCTTTGGACGGTTTAGAGCTGTTTCCTGCATTGATACATGTCAGGCAGAATTTACTCGCCCCCAACAGCTCACTTCTCAACAGGGATCACCGTCATGTTTCGAAACTCCCGGCGCAAGACCGCGTCATTACTTAATCCGACGACCAAGCGGGCGTCGCGTTACCGCTCTGGCGGCAACGCGTGCAAACCAACCGGCAGTTTACGATCAGGTCGAAAACTCTCCGTGGAGCAACTCGAGAATCGGAAGTTATTCGCCGGATTGTCGTTTGACTCGGCTTTTGCCATCGGCGATGGGACAAATGCAACCAGCGCCCTAGGTGGTGTGATCATCGATGACTCCGGAAACAGCTACATTTCGGGCTACTTTCAAGGAGTCGTTGACTTTGCACCTTCACAAACGCTACCGGGGAATACCGACATTTTAGCCTCCACAGGCTCACTTCGAGACCTGTTCGTTGCCAAGTACGACGCAAACGACCAGCTACTCTGGGCAAAGGGTTTTGGAAGCAGTACCTCTGCAGCAGAGACCATTCATGGAATGACCATTGACGCCGAGGGAAGCATCTATGCCGTTGGGAAGTTTCAGGACACGCTTACTTTAGACATCTTGAATGTCGCGTCAGCCGGACTTGACGACGGCTTTCTGCTAAAGATCGATGCCGCTGGAAACACGCAGTGGCTGTCCCGTTGGGGCACCTCCATCATTGAGGCTGGAAACGATGTTGCAGTAAGTCCTAGTGGAGATGTGTTTATCGTTGGCAGGCAAGACGTTGATACGACCACTACCGTAGGAACAACGGAAGTCAGGAAATTTGATCCGACCACGGGCTCTGTCGTGTGGGTGAGAAGCGTGGAGTCCGGATCTGTTCCATCCATGATCGACGTTGATTCCCAGGGAAACATTAACTTTGCGGGCTCTTTTTTTAACGCGTTTGATGCCGACCCGGGACCCGGGCAAGTGTTGATTAGTCATGGGGGTGCAATTGGCTCTCCGGGTAGTACATACGCCATTCAACTCAACTCCGACGGCAATCTCAATTGGGCTCGCGGGTTTGAGCTGAAAACACCCACCGATCCTAGTACGGGGTCCTTTGCTTATGCCTACGGTTTTGCAGTGGACATGGATGACAACTTGGTTATTGCGGGGCAGCATTGGGGTCGCGTTGACTTCGATCCCAGTAGCACTCGTGCGACTGAACTGTCAGAGTCGCATCGCTCTTTCGTTGTCAAGCTGAGTTCGGGAGGTGATTTCGAATGGGTTGGTGGCGTCACGGGAAGTCAAAGCTACCATAACAGGGATTTGAAATTCGATTCTGCGAATAACCTCATTCTCGCGGGGCTTATCAACGGTTATTCAGAGGCTCTTGATTTCGACCCCGGTGTAGGCACTGCGTATTTCACACCGCTCAACACCGGCGCCACAAACTATGATGGTTTTATATGGAGTCTCACCGAAGCGGGCGAGTTCCGTTCAATTACACAATTCGCCACCCCAAATCTCGCGACCGCTGTCTTAGGTATCGGAATTGACAACTCTGGAGGAATCCATGCCGTCGGGAGCTTTACAGGACAAGCCGATTTGGACCCGGGACCTGGTGTTTACACTCTTGCTACGACTTCGCGATCGGCATTCTCCATGCGACTCGACACGTTGCCAGGTGTCACTGTAAATCGGCGTGTTGGGCATGTAACCTCCGAACAGGGTCAATCGACCTCATTCGAAGTGTCGCTTGACTCTCGTCCTTCCGAAGATGTTTACCTGCCACTCTCGTCAAGCGATTTGGGTGAAGGGACCATCAATGTGGTCGGACTTCATTTCACGCCCGACAATTGGAATATCCCTCAACTTGTTACTGTTGCGGGCGTTAACGATTCAAGTTTCGATGGTGATGTGGCCTATTCGATCGTGCTCGGGACACTTGTTAGCAACGATCCGGCCTATTCGGGTTTGAATCCGACGGATGTGGCAGTCACCAATTTGGATGATGAAGTCCTCACGACGAAGTTCTATGTCGTTGATGATGCCACAGCAAACCGCACATTCGAGTATGCTCCAGACGGAACTGCTGTAGAGAACTACTCGCTCAACGGTGGTAACACAAGCCCACGCGGTGCAGCCGGCACCGTTGCGGGCGACAAGGTATGGGTCGTTGACGCGAACAAGAAAATTTACCTCTACAACAACAGCGGAGTCCTACTGGGTTCGTGGACGGCAGGTTCCGTAGCCTCCAATGCCACGATCGAAGGAATCGCGACCAATGGCACCGATGTGTGGTTGGTCGACGCCCGACAGGATCGCGTCTACCGCTATGCCAATGCAGCCAGTCGACTTTCAGGTAGTCAAAACGCCGCCAGCAGCTTCGCCCTCAACAGTGGCAATCGAAGCCCGAAGGATATCGTGACCGATGGTTCAAACATCTGGGTTGTTAACGACAGCACGACCGACAAAATCTTCAAGTACTCGCTGACCGGTTCGCTGGTTGGAAGCTGGACAATCGATTCGGCCAACAAGGCGCCTACCGGTCTAACAATTGATCCTTCTGGAGCCAGCCAGAGCATCTGGATCGTCGACAACGGCACCGACCGTGTCTACGAGTACACGAACAGTCGCAGCAAAAATTCCGGCAGCCAGTCGGCCGCATTGAGCTTTGCCTTGGCCACTGGCAATACAAATCCTCAGGGCATCGCAGATCCACCGGCTCCGACATTGGCTGGTAGGTCTATCGACGCCGCTACAGTGGAGAGCGGGCGTGGGGCGGATAGGATCGCAGACGAAAAAAACGTCAGCCTGCTGATGGTTGACGGTTCCTTTCCTGAGGTCATGTTGGAAGGCCGCGAGTCAAAGCAGATCCGCCGATTTGACCCTCCTCAAGGAGAGATTCTTGACGGAGTGACCAAAAATTCCGTAGCAGTCGTTACCAACACGAAGGTTGTGACCTCCTTTGATTCGCAATCAGCTCACTCAGCTGTAGCTGTTGCGGCGGTCGACGAAGCTTTTGCAAGTCTAGATTTGCTCCTGGATGATGACTCCTACGAGTCATTAAGCATATCGGGGACGTCTTTAGTCACAGGACGCAGCTTGCAGTAACGCAAAAGCTTTGTGTGCAAAAAATGTCAGCCCGGGAAAACCAATCGTGGCCACATACACGCCTGTGGCTACGGTAGGCTATCCCTGGCTGGAAAAACAGCTGCTCGCATTTTCAGTTCGGTCAACTGCAAGCTCGCGCCGTATTCCACTCCCATCTCAATCCCTTTTGATTTCAACTCCCCATGAATCAACGCAACACGGCGCAACTCTCCGCGAAGGAGATCTTTATTTTGGCCGTTGGGCTTGAGAGTATTGCTGAACAAGAAGCAGTAGTCAATGAATACTGTAGCGCTGCCCCTGAGTTGAAGATGCAAGTCCAACGACTTCTGGCCGCAGCGGGCACCGATCTTAGAGAAAGTCCATTGGATGCGATTGTTCATGCATTTGGGCCCGAACAGACGCATGCCAATCCGGAATCGAATGAAAACCCGCAGCCATTGATAGATCTGAAGCAAACTTTGGTAATGACATCGATCAAGGTAGGTGGCCAGATTGGTCGTTACCGACTGATGGAACAACTTGGCGAAGGGGGGATGGGCGTTGTTTACGTCGCGGAGCAAGTCGAACCCGTCCGGCGCAAGGTCGCTCTCAAAGTGATCAAACCGGGTATGGACTCCAAGCAAGTCATCGCTCGGTTCGAAGCGGAACGGCAAACGCTGGCGCTGATGGACCACATGAACATTGCTCGCGTTTTGGACGGGGGGACGACTGAGCAAGGTCTACCGTACTTTGTAATGGAACTGGTTCGCGGACTGCCCATCACCTCCTACTGCGACAAGGCCAACTCTAGCACGCGCGAAAGACTGGAATTGTTCAACGCCGTTTGCAGTGCAGTTCATCACGCACACCAAAAAGGGATCATCCATCGCGACATCAAGCCCGGCAACGTCCTCGTTACGTTGCATGATGGGAAACCGGTCGTTAAAGTCATCGACTTCGGTGTTGCCAAAGCGCTCAATCAACCTCTGTCCCCAAACACGGTCTATACGGCGCTAAACCAAGTAGTCGGCACGCCATTGTATATGAGCCCTGAACAGATGGAGCTAAGCGGGTTGGATATCGACATTCGTTCTGATATCTATTCCATGGGTGTGTTGCTTTACGAATTGCTGACAGGCACGACCCCCTTTGATCGGGAGCGTCTGCTGAAATCGGGCTTTGATGAAATGCGTCGCATTATTCGCGAGGAGGAGCCGCCGCGGCCAAGCCATCGCATTACCACACTGCCCAAGGCCGAACTTTCGACATGCGCCAAAAAACGTGGCCTCGACGACCGTACGTTCACGAAGTCTATTCAGCACGAACTCGATTGGATTACTTTAAAAGCCCTAGAAAAGGACCGAAATCGAAGGTACGAATCTTCAAGTGCATTCGGAGCCGATGTCCAGCGTTACCTGGACGACGAAACGGTATTGGCCTGCCCACCTTCGCTTGCCTACCAGTTGAGCAAGCTCGTTCGCAGAAACCGCGTTGCCGTGTTGGTTGTGGGGGCAACGATGTTTAGTTTACTACTGGGTCTCACCCTCACCGCTTGGCAATGGAGCCTCGCAATCGCCGCAAAGCAAGACACTGCGAATGCACTGCAGTTAGTTGAACAAAAGGCAGACTTGGCCAATGCGCGATTGGGAGTTGCTGAAGATGTAATCGACGACATGTATACACAGTTCGCCCAAGATTGGTTGTCGCAGCAATCCAAGCTGAGCAATGTGCAGCGAGAATACCTTGAAAAAGCGGTTACTGCTTTTGAACGACTAGCAGCCCTGGACCCAACTGATACGAAACCCAGGATCGGCGCTATTGTCGCCAAGTATCGATCTGGATCTATTCTCAGAGTGTTAGGCCGAGTCGACGAGGCAATTATCTTACTCGAGCAGTCGATTGAAATGTGCAATAGCGCACTTAAGTTCTCTCCGTCTGATACGGATCTGCGTATCTATCGCGCAGAAGCACACATAATGCTCGGCTCTATTTACAAAGACAAGAGTAATCACCCCGAGAAGTTGATACACGCAGATGAGGCGCTTGTTGAACTGAACGCCGTTGAAAGCAACGGGCAATTGACGGAACCCCAAAGGGAGCAGCTATCGAAGGGATTCGGAAACTCCGCGAGGCTACTTTCATCGGAGAAGACGCGAAAGTCAGAAGCCAGAAAGGCTGCTGACTTAAGTGTGGCCATTTCGAGGCAGCTATGTCATGACAAACCGACGGATCTCGCGTTCACAGAGCGTTTGGCAGATAGCCTCAGCTCGAAAGGGCAGCAATGTCTTTGGTGGGGCGAGCAAAATGAGGAATGTGTTGCGGCTTACCAAGAATCAATCGAATTGCAACTGCAGTTGGTAGTCAAGAGACCGGAGCGACACCACAGTTTAAAATCGTTGCCATATTCCTTGGGAAATTTAGGAATTGTATTGAGGCGACTAAAGCGGGCCGAAGAGGCAGATGCAGTGGTTCTCAAAAACGTCGAGATCGCGAGGAAGTTGGTAGGTCGATTCCCGGATATTCTTGCCTACCAGTCGGGGTTAGGGGAAGTGTTGCGAAGTGCAGGCAATCTAGAATTGCGTCACGAAAATTTCGCCATAGCCTTAGACTATTGGATTCAATCCAAAGATGTTCTTACCAAGGTTGTTGACCAATTCCCAGACGAGCGAGATGCTCGCGCTTCGCTTGTTCTTTCATATCTAACCATTGGATCGCAATATTTGCGTCAAGAAGACTACCAGCTCGCAGTCGAGACTTTTGAATCCGCGAACTCTTACCTCATTCAGTTTGCGAAAGCGTATCCGACCGATACGGAAATGTTTATTATTCATAGAATTCTACTCTTTGAACTAGCAATCGGATACTTGCAACTCGGCGCACATGAAAAGGCGTCCGGAGTGGGGCAGCAGCTTGTCGACCTAGTAGGCCTGCCTGTGAATTCAGACTCCTACTATCCAAGTCGATTTTCGCAAAATCGCAACGTTTTGTTGTTGTTCATAAAGGTGAATCTAATCAATTCCTATTGCTCTGATTTGCTCAATGCAGAACCCGCTGCGGCCAATCAGACTGCTAGTGAGTCTAACTCACCCGATTATGCTCTCAATGCAAAGGAGAATTTGGATCGAGCAAAGAAGGTCGTTTCGACGTGGCTGGAAAGCCAGGAGAGTACCGGTGATTTCTGGAGTGCGCTCCTAAGTTGGATCGATGAATCCAAGAATTGGCAAAACTTTGGAAGATCGCCCTCATTGGATAAACTCAATTCCGATGCGGTGTTGCAGTCGCAAGTGCTATTGCTCAGCGCGTTTCTCGACAAATTATTTGATGCGAAATCGCTACCTGACATTTGGCCTTCCGTGATGCTGACAATGGCGTCCGCCAAGGAATTCTCATTATCGCTTGAGCATCAGCTCGATATTTGCAAACGTGGATTGCAGCAGGCTCAGGATGCCCCATTGGCTTCACAAGCCTACGCATGGACGCTCTTTCGAAACGCCGAGTGGCAACGCTGCGAAGAGATGTTGCGGACGGACCCAAAGTTGAATAGCGATGAGAACGGATTCTTCTTGGCGATGGCTCTTTGGCACCTCGGCCAAAAAGAGCAGGCTCATGAAACACTCGACAAAACGAGTGCTTGGATGGCAGCAAATATGGAAATGCTTGAAACGCGACTGAAAGCCAAGCCGCTTGTGGAGCAACCTAATTCAGAGACCTTGGCTCGTCTGAAGCAAGAAGCAGAACAGCTTATCAAAATAAAGGGCAATCATTGAGTTTTGTGCCCAGTGCATGGACAAAACCGAACTGAATTGTATCCGGAGCTAACCTGCACTGGTTTGGCACTCGAATGTCGCGTAGATTTACATAAGTCCTTTCAAGATATCACGTTTGGCTTCTCTTCTTGGTTTCATTAAGGGCACATAGTTCTTATATCGCCGTTTTCTTGCGCGGTTCAAACCGGTCAGGTCGATTATTCATCCGTGTTACCGAATCGACACCTCGCAACTTGAGCATGACCATTTCCGTCCAAGAACACATAAGGCGATCTGTCAGCAAGACATCACCGGATACAAACAAGTCCCACATCCGGCGAAGCAAACTTAGCTCGCCTTGTCCTTTACCTGCGTAACGGCAGATACCTAGATCAAGGACTGCTCCACAGGAGAGCGAAATTACGGCTGCTATTCGTGCGAGGGGAAAGCCGACACCGGCTTTCTGATTGTAGGGCTGTGGATATGCTGCTTGGTTGGCTGCTGTATCAGGCATCGATACAGCCGATCCATCAACGCTCACAACACTCCTGCAGAAGCTGTCTGCGAGGAAATGAATCGCCCTGTGAGAGACCGTACACCGGATGATATGGACGGGCCCTTGGAGTAATCTGGAGCGCGATCGATTGTTTGGCGACGTGATCCTACGTGCGGGCTCGCGTCACTCCCGTTTCGCCCCCAGCCCTGTGAACCGGGCTGGGGTGCCGCGACACCTTGCGGCACGGCGATTGTTCTAGATCGGGCAGCATGCGCGTTCTTCCGTTTACTTCTTGGGGAAGTCTAACAAGCCTTCGCCAATCCAAGTGAGATTGAACGCTGATGTGACAAAGTTCTCAAAGTCGATATCGAATGACTCCGTTGTCGCGATCATCCTGAAGCTGCCGCTGACGTTTACAAACTTTCCAGTACTCTCGTACGTCGTCTCGCCGATGTTCAGGTTGTTAGGGGTGAAGATGGCGTCGAAGATCGCGTAGAACCCTCCCTTTCCGTCGGGATATACCGCGAACGTGCCCGGATGCTCGCAGACGAGCTTGTGCCCATTCGCGGCCATGAACACGAAACCTCCTGAGAACGATCCGTTGAACGCAGCACCGGCGGGGAGGGGGCCTGGATCTTCAGGTGTCACGTAGGCAATTCCGAACCCGGAGTACTTGCCTGCGTGTGTGGCAGTCCCCGACATGGTGTAGGGGGCGGCGTCGAAGGGGATGAGCGAGAGACCCTCGGGTGCATTGCCCCCACCCTTTACCTTGAAGGGCTTAACCTGTGCCTCCGCCCTTTGAGACGACAGGAGGAGGCTCGCGACCAGAGCAACTACGACCGCGCTGAGACGAAATGTTCGAAACATGAAAGAGCTCCAGGTCCGCAGTTTCTAGAGTGCCAACTTCTCGCCACGCAGACCAAGCGGCGAGTTGGTTCAACCGCGGCCTCCGCCCATCAGGGCAAAGGCCGAACTAGTAGTTATCGGGCATTGGCGCCCACTAAGGATAAGGGTAACAGATTTTTGATGTGCAATGGGCTGCGAGATTCGTTTTTTAGGCCTTGTCTAATGCCTCGGGAATCCTGTGCAGGACCTACCGTCCTCTTTATTCCGCCGCCGCTGTAAAAGTGGGCGGATTCGCTCCACGGCCCCAAGTCCATGTGGAAGAGTCTGGTGCAAGACGGATCGGCTAAGGTCGTAGCGGATGGACACTGGGTCGCGGAGATGGTTCACAAGCCCAACCGCGCTCAGTCGGGAGCGATGTTCCAGTGGGAGTACATCCAGCAGATGTACTTGCACGACTACGTGATTGCCGTGACTTTAAGTGGCTTGCGAGCGCGTGGTTCGTCTGCGAATACTGGCTGCAGCAAGAAGCAGGCATGCAGTGAAGCAGAGGCCCGTGGGTTCCGGCACTACGGAAACGGACGCACCATTAAACGTTGGTACTAACAACAATCCGCCGTTGTCAAAAGAACCGTCAAAGATTCCATCTTCGAAGAGTGTCAGATCGATATCCCCGTCATCAGCCGCTGGGGCAACAGCCAGAAACGTCATCGAAGCGATGATGAAACTCGCCGGGCCCATCGGACCATTACCAACCAAAACACCAGCTTCAATTCCATTTATCTCTCCAGGAGTAAGACTATCCAGGGGGAGGAAGCTAATCAACGGAGCAGGGGGAGTTTCGGAACCTGTTACGTAACTCAGCTCTGAGTTATCAAAAGCAAGGGTTACACTATAATTCGCCAAGGACGTGGAGCCGGTCAAATCGATCACAATGTCTGCGGTGATCAAATCTCCAGCCCTAGCTGAAACGTTGTTTTGTATACCTGCCGTCAACGGATCCATATCAATGCTGTAGACAATTTCGGCTTGACAGCGACCGCAGGCTAAAAGAATGCAGCCTGCGAGAAATACTGAGCGCTTGAACATGATTTTTTTCCAAGATGTGAAGACTAGTTGCATTCGTGTTATTCCCAACCGAGGGTTTTTCCAAAGTTCTTTCTAAATTCGTTGAATTCCAAAGCCCCAATGGCGTTGTTGCCATCGAAATCCAACGCGGCATTCCATCCAGCCTGACCAGCCCGCTTTCCGAAGGTTTGGCGGAAGGCGTTAAAGTCGGCTGCCCCAACGGCGCGGATGCCTCGAGTATCTCCGTAGAAGGCAAAGAACTGATCGACAGCTGCCGCGCCAAAGACGTAGTCACCACCTTGCTCTCCATTGCGGTTGCCATCCAATCGAACTGACGTTCCCGCTCGGCGAACCCGATCTGCAAGAACCATCAGCTGATAATTGCCATCGATCAGTGCATTGGTGAGTCCCCGTGTGAAATCGAGCGAACCGCTTGTCATGGAGTCGAAGATGATCGTTGCCACGGTGTTCCCGTGCACGTCGACCCGGGTCGTAAAGGAGTTTGCGACCGGCCCTCCGCCTGTTCCCCTGCGTTGGATCTCGAACGCACCCGCGTCGATATCAACAAGACCGTCGAACTGAACATTCAATTCTGTCACCGATGAACGCTGGCGGGCGAGCGGATCACTTCCAACAATGACCGCTCCCACCTCAGCCAAGTCGACTAAAGTCAGGCGGATTTCATTGCTTAAGACCTGCAAATCCCAACCGCTTCCGGTCGGCGCATCCGGGAGAAGCACGCTGGCAAAACTTCCCACTAGCCCGTCGTTAGCCGTGAAGACCACAAACGATTGCCCCGCCGTCGGTTCGAAGGCTCCGATCAGTTGCAATTCGAGAATACCTCCCAAAACCACCGATCCTTGATGGTTCAGTTGATCGTGCCCACTCTCGCCTGGTGTGCTACCGCCGATTTCGATCACGGTGCGACCCGTGGCGGAGTACGTCACGCTGCCGTTGTACAGCACAGCTGGACTAAAGCCAGGAGAATACGTTCCACTGATCTCGACGTTATCGAGCGAGCCGACACCTTTGACGTAACCGGTGAGCTCAATGACTTCTACCAGATTATTTCCAGCGATCGAGCCGTTGTTCATCAGCAGCTTGAACGGATCGTTCGGTGACTGAAGCGTCCCCCAGCCCTGAAGATTATGGCCAAAATCAAGCAACAGCCCGTTGGCCGCCAGCAATGTGCCTGCCGCCTCGCCAGCCCGACCGAGCTGCGTAAGCGAACCGAGCACCGCTTGATTGGAATCCAATAAGGTGACCGTGTGCGGGCCAGTATGCAGTTCACCGCGGGTCGCAAAACCTATCGGCGAGGTCGCTTTGCCGATCCATAAATCGCCCTGGGCTTGGATGCTCGAACCGATCTCTCCAGCCAATGGTGCGTCGATGAGCCCATAGCCGATCAGCGACTCGGAGGCTCCCAGCACCAACGCGGAGCTGGAGTGAATGCTGCCGCCACTGAGTAGCGTCAAGCCGCTTAGATCGACAGGGGTTTGCGAGTTGATCGTTAGCGAAGTCGATCCCACGTTCAAAACACTGTTCGCGGCAAAGCTCAGCAAGCCATCAAACGTCAGCGACTCGTAGTCGCCGTAGCGAATCGTGGTCGAGCCAGCGCTATCGAATACCGTCAGTTGTGTTTGACCTACTGGAGAGACCAACATCGAGTAAACCGCCTGGGTATTGCCGCTGCCGGTCACCGTCAATGCATCATTCAGGCCGTTGCCCCCGATGACTTCGATGCCACCCGGCAGCCGGAATGAGCCACCCGTCGCAAAGTCGATCCAAATCGTGTCGGCGTCCACAGGGGAGCCAATGATCTTCAGGGAACTGGTGGCCGCCAGCTGCGTATTGCTCAGAATCGTGGGCCCCGCCAGGTTGATGACTTGCAAGTTATCAACGACTCGTCGGACCACGATATTCCGCGCCAAACCGGCGGGCAACTCGATGACAACGTGATTACCAAGCGAATTGGAGACCGGCGGTTCCACGATCACCAACTCATTGGTACTCGTATCGCTGCCAACATTTCTCGCCAAATCGGTCGCACTGGCCACTACCTCGTAGGGCCCGACCGGTAACGGATCGATCATGTCGGCCTGCAGGCGCCACGTACCGTCACGCAAGTTCTCAGCAAGATACGTTCTGCCGGCCACCGTAACCTCAATGGTGGCGGATGGATCATTGACCTCACCAGTCAATCGCGGCTGGTTGCTGATCGTCGTCAACGAATCGACGCTGATCGTGGGAGGGGTGAAATCCGCGGTCCAAAGGAGTTGCAGATTGTTGGAAAGTTCCAGACCACGACTGTCGACGATGCCCGAGCCAGTGCGACTGAGCTGCAGGGCGTAGCTGCCATCGATGGCTGTCAGCCCGGACAGATTCCCGAGCCTCCAGTTTCCGCCACCGAGATTCGTGAGCGTGGCAGCACTCCCCGACAATAAGTTTGCACCACCACGCGTGAGTGTCAGATCGTTAAGACCAAAGCCGCTAATCGGCTTGCTGAACGTGATACCGACTTCGCCGACCACCGTGTTACGAGGATTAGGAGTTACTGCCAGCGCGGAAACGGAGGGAGCCGTATTGTCGGCGATAACGATCGTTGACATCGGCGAAGTCGTGCGTCCTCCGTCATCATCTTGCACGGTCACCGTGACGTTGTAAGTTCCTGGGGTTGCATAGACGTGCCGGGCGGTAAAGTCGTAGTCTCTGCGCTCTTCAAACGGAAGCGTTACGAAATCATGCCCGTAAACGACGAAGTCGATGATGTATTCGTCGCCGGGCTGCAATGGCGTAGTTCCTCCAGCTCCATTTGAGCGTTGCACAAGGATGGCGTATTCGGCAGTTTCGTTGCTGCCAAACTGGATCCAGTCAGGCTGAACGTTCCAGATATCTCCCGTGGTCAGTGTTCCGGTAGCGACGTTGACCAGCGACAACACCGCCGCAAAGTTGGCGTCTCGCACTGAAATCTCAGCGTATTCGGATTGCTCGACAACGAAACGATACCAATCGTCCGTCCCGTTTCCAGTCCCAAGAACGCTAACGTGGGGACCTTGCCCGTATTGGGTCGCCGGGTTGTAAGCATTGGACCATGTGAGCGTTTCCAAATTCTGCCCGGTCGCATAAGTGTTGTTCGGTTCCACTTCCGCGACCAGATTCAACCTCGGCCGCAACCTGGTTGGCAGTACCGTTCCGTCACCAAAATCGACTAGGGCACGCAACGGCTCGTTGTCTGGTGAGCCAGGAATAAAGTTATGGATGTCGGCTGCGGTGCCGGTGAAAGTGACGGTGGTATCTTCGTCAGCCGTCGCCGGACCTGACACAGTCACATTTTGTGGCGCAAGGTTATTGATCGTAACACGCCGCGTGGCGGTGCCCGCAGCACCATCTTTGTCGATGAGCGTAAAGTTGACGATGTACACGCCACTCTCCGCGTACGTATGGGAGGCCACCCAAAAGTTTTGAGAGTATCGATTGCGAGTGCCCTGCTCTTGTGTTCCATCGCCATAATCAACCTGGTACGTGAACGGACTATTGAAATCGAGCGGGCCCGCTTCGCTGAAGTAGAAGAACAGAGTCGTGCGATTCCGATTCGTTCCTTCATCAAACTCCAGGTTACCACCGAATAGTCGATCCGAAGCCGGCTCAACAACAGGTGCCGAATTCGCAACGATAATCGTCGTGCTCATCGACAAAGTTGCTGCACCATCATCGTCCGTCACGATCAGCGTGGCTGTATACGTGCCATCGTCGGTTGGAGTAAATCGGAGGGTTGCTAAGTTGCTGGCGGAATCAGGTAGCACTGTCACCGTGTTTCCATTCCGTACAGTTGTCACTGCCCAGAGATACGTCAGCGTATCGGCACTCCCCGCGTCAAAAATCGCTGGAGCCAGCGTGACTTGCGATCCTTCTGTGCCAAACGTGGTGGCACCAAAGGCGATGGTCGGAGCAACATTGCTGGTGACGACGGTCGATACGATCTGCGTGGTGGAGAACGCAGGGGAGTCCGTCACTCTTAGTTCAACCGAGTAGGTACCGTTGTCAGGTGCTGCAAACGCAAATGTCGAGGCCGTTGTCGATTCATTCTCTGTGATAATGGCGTTGCCATCCGCTAGAACTCGCCAGCGATAGGTTCGCGACGCATTCGGGGCGACCGGAGAAACGTTGTCTGTGCCAAAGACGAAAACACTCCCTTCGTTACCCGTTTGGTTCGCGACGACAGCGATCGACGGATTGACAGCTATTGTTGTTGTCGCAGTTGTGGTGGCACCGACGGGATCAGTCACCTTCAACCTGACAACATACGAGCCTGCGAACTTCGGTATGAATTCGAAGCCGCTCTCTGAGGAAACAAAGCCCGCTGGCTGGCCGCTGAATGTCACTTCCCAGAAATACGTGAGCTGATCGTTCGCGCCCGGATCGGTCGACAACAAAGCGTCGAACTTCACGCTTTGTCCAGCAAGCGACGTGCCAGCAGTCTGTTGTCGAATCACAGCTACAGGAGCAAGATTCGAAACGTTAATCGCTATTTCAGCACGATCCGACGCCCCTTGCGTGTCATGCGCAATGACCGTCATGGTGACGCTGCCTTCGTTTAGCGGTTGGAAACTTCGTGCTGCCAGAGCACTCGCGGTCGACCAGACGATGGATGTGTTGGTATCGACCGAGGCGATCACACCGTTACGCGCATTGGAACTGCGATCGTATGCGATGTCGCCACCAAGCTCATTGAGAGGATAATACGCAGCAAGATCGGCTTCGTTGCCGACGATTCCATCAGCAAAAATCTGAGCGACTTGCGCATCAGTCAGCGACCGACGCCAAACGGCAACATCGTCAAGACTCCCTTTCATGTCTGAGCCCGCTTGATAGCCAACCGTCGTTTGCAATTGACCAAGGACAAGACCACCATCGACAACACGGGGTGGTTGCAATCCAGCTAGATTAGTAAAGCCCAGTTGTACACCGTTGAAGAAAACCGTCACAGTATCATTCGTTGCATTGCGAACTACAACGACATGATGCCAAAGGTTATTGGCAAAGGATGTAGGAGTCGCAAAGCCTGTCGAATTGTTTCCGCTGATGGCTAAAATGTTGCCAGATTGTAGAGAAATCGCGAGAAAGTCATCGCCTATTGCACCTTTGGAACTGAACACTGTTTGGTCGCTGGTACTCGATGTCTTAAACCAGAACGCTACCGTCAGCTCTGTGACCCCATGTGCGATCTCTTTATCAAGCCGGACGATGTCGTTATTCATAGTTAGCGATCCAGTTGTCAGATCGGTCGTCACGCCAGCACCGTCCGTCACGTATACTTGCTTCGTCGTTGCCGAGCCTGCATCGGTTACGGTCAACCCCGCCACGGTCAGCAGTTGGTCCGAGGTACGGATTGCACCTTCGTACAGGTCGATTTGCGGCTGCGTAACGGTGATTATTGGGGCAATGTTCTGAGAGAAGAATGGGAAACCGCCAGTTGCAGCATGCGTTATGGTGAATTTGCCCGATCCTGCCGGCGTGAAAGTGATCCTGGTTCCAGTTCCGTCTGCAATGGAAACTCCAGCCGGACTAAACACTTTCCAAGCCCCCGCAGTGGCGGTGGTAATCGTTATCGGCTGCCCCTCCTGCGATGTCAGATTCTGCGCTGCGGGAAAAAGACCTGGAATCGGTAGAGTCAACCTACGCAGATTCTTCAGCTTGCTGATCTCATCGGATGGAGCGAACAGAATGTAGTTGTGATACTCCACAGACACATGCAGCGTGTATGGCGAATTTACCGGGGCTTCGTAGGCGACGATAATCACTGAGTAAACGCCGTTAGCTGGTAGCACCATGTCAAGGACTAGCTCGCCAGTTGAAGTAGTCGTTCCACCAATGTACTGATTTGCTGCATCGTTTATCTGGAGGTTTACCACGTAAGCTCTGGCCGGTGCCTTCACTATGACACGTGCGCCAGCCGTTCCGGTAAATGTGAAAAAATCAATGTCAAAGGCTGAGCTCGTTGTACCTTGAATCGTAATGTGCGGAATGGTCGTCGCTGTTGGAATGGCAGCGTTGGCACCGAGGCTCCACGGTGCATAGTCGATCGATTGAGGCGGGCCCTCGATTTCACTGATCGGAGTGCTTGAGACGCTGCCGAGACCCGTACCGTGCAAATACAGATCCTGTAACTGAGTCATCGAACGCAACGATTGAATATCCGTTACTTGCGCATTGCCACTTAAGTCGAGTGATCGCAACCTAGTGAGCGACGACAACTTGCTAAACTCAGCCTTGGTTATATCGCCATTGTTGAGCCAATTGACGCCGTACCCAGCACCGGGCGTCGCGCCACTTGGCGTATAGGTGAGCAATGTACCTCCGCGTCCGCTGGTGACGTCGGGATTGGATGATAGATCTCCATCTGTTTCCGTTTGATGCGCGGCTAAGTAAAAAATATCCGCATCAATCGTCAAACGGCCAGCATTCGGACCAATGTTCGGTAAACCTACCGGACCATTTTGAAATACTTCAATTTCGCGGTAGCTAACACTTCCAGGGTCTCCTGATGTTGCGTTGATGACAAGTCCATTGGTTGTGATTGGCGAATTGAAAACGATCCAGAACGAGTCGACTCCAGCATTGCTTCCGTCGGTAGTGCCGCCGATCGTCCAACTGCCTAGCACTGTCCCTGCCGCATTCTTTAGCGTGTAGGTTCCGTCAAATTGACTTGAATAGCCATTGTAGATCGCCAATCCGCTGATCGTTACCGATTCCGAGAACAACAATGTGAGATCGCGCCCACCTGTGATGATGGTGTATTCTCCGTCAAACGGCGCGGAGTCCTGACTGGCGATACGATTGCCAGAAAGATCGAGAGATTGCAAGTTGGTGAGGTTCTGCAATCCATCGAGCGTGCGAATGCCAAATCCACTTGCGTTGAGCGATGAAATCGAGTTCAAATCGCTGGCGTGGAGCGGCCCGTAGGTTTGTGGAATGCCTTTCACGTCTGTTGTAGTGGGGCGGCCAAGTGAACTTGCAACGGCCCGCTCGAGAGCTGAGTTGTTAAACTTGATCACTGGATCGACGTTCGAACGTTGATCGGCGGAAATAAGTTCGAGACTGTAAGCACTCAAAATCACATCGCCGGGGCTGAAATCCCGCTGCTCGGTCAGTTCGCCGACGATCGTGTCGGCACCACTGCCGCTAAGAATGCGGTCGATATCGTTGTTGCCGACCACCAAATCATCACCATCACCACCATTGATGAAATCACGATCCGGCAACGTCGATGAACCAGCGAACTGCCCACGCGAAGGGGCATCGAATTCAAATGCGAATTGACCGATGCTATCATGAACTCGAACGTAGTAAGTGCCTGCGGGGACATTGCGTAGGTCGAATGCCGATTGATTCGCGGCAACGATACCGCCATCCGCGTCTATCAAATCTGCGTTGGGCGTCGAATTGACGGAAACGTGGTTTTGAATGGAGACATGCAGAACATAACGATCACCGGTTGCGGGCACAGTGCCTGAAATCTCGCTACCCAGTGAGTGGGACAGATATTTCGCAACGCCGATGGTATAGGTGCCGGTAGTTGCAAACGTGAAGTCGATATAGGATGCAAGATTTGTAGCGGCGTCTCCAGGTCCACGGTCATCATCGCTAGACGCTAGCACGTTGCCAGCACTATCGAACAGAAACAATTGAGTGTCGAATGCATTACCGCTGGCGTCAAAGTTGTAATCGATATCAAAAAGGCCCTTACTACCTGCTGTGGAGGTAAAGCTGTAGTAGTCGAACGTGCCATCTCCCGTTCCTTCGATGCTGACGTGTGGGATGGCGGTCGATTGTTCGATATCAAGGTCTAGACGTTTAGTCCAATTAGCCAAGTCGAGATTCTGAGCCGATGCTCGCGGATTGTTAATCGGAACTTCTGGAATCCTAAGTTGTGCTGGTAATACGTCGACCAGCCGAATGGCATCTCCAGCTTTACCATCGCCAAGCGTCGTAAAGCGGAACCATTTTTCATCAGTGGCAGAGGCAAGCGAAAAAGGGTTGCCCGCATTGGTGAAGACCTCAGGCCGTCCCGTTTCAGGATTGACCACGAACGAACCACTACCTGGAACCGAGAAGTTCTCGAGGTCAATGATGGCTGAGGTCGGTAGCTCCAAGCTGCGTGGTGCTCCATAAACGGCATAGATGCGCCCAGCACCTGAAATTCCAGTTGTGCTAGTCGCCTGCGCTGAATTGATGATCAAATCATCGAAGCGATCGCCGTTCAAATCGAAAGAACTCAATGTAACGATTGGATTTCCAGATGCTACATTCGAATCGATCGGGTCAATAAACGGGATAGAAACATCGGATTTATGTCGGTAGAGATTTCCATCGTTGTTGGCTGCGTTTTTCGCTGCCGCGTAATAGATGTAGACATTCTGCGTACCGATTTCGATGTGCGCCAAGTCCATTTCACCGTCATGATCGAAATCACCTGTGGTCAATGTAGACACATTATTGATGTTGAACGCAACTTGTTGTGCTGTGAGACTTGCAGAACCATAATAGACGCTGACCTGATTGTTGGTTGTGTCCAAGAGACCAAAATCTGCATACCCGTCGTTATTCAAATCACCAAGGGCAAATGGTCGGTACGAATTCGGAAAAAGCGAGTTTTTCGTAACCGTGATCGTCAATGCATCTGGATCCGAGACAGACACTGGTAGGTTCGGCAAGTAGGGTGCAATTACTTGGCGAGGAATCGCTTGAGTAATCCTTGCTATACCACTGGCGTTTGGCGCGTTGGCATATTGGAATGTGACCCTCCAATCGTTCAATACGCCAACGTCCCCATCAGCGCTATCTGTGATCTCAAGTGACCATAATCCATAATAGGATTTCCCTGCGAAGACCGACAACGATTCGAGCGGTTTATATGATCCGCTGAATGGCGCGGCAGCACTATTAATTGAGATCAATGCACTGTCAGAAAATGTCGTGTTTGCAAAATTGTCTCCCGCACCGCCCGACCGGGAAACTAACTTCGCGCGAGTTCCATCAGGGGCAATCAACGTTGCTGTCAAATCGCCAACGTAGGTGTGAGTGATATTCAGGAAAACATCTACCGATTCGATCAGGCCAGGAACCGTAACATAGGCACCTTGGCTTGACGTAACCGTTCCTTGAGTCCCTTGCTGAGGGATGCGTAGCGACGAACTGGTGTTATAGAGGAATCCGGTGCTACTTGACGCTTTACCGAAACCAAGTGGTCCACCATTACCTGTAACAACTAAGGTCTGTACACCTCCTTGCGAGACCCCAAACCTGAGTCTGTCTCCAAAGAAACCATCCGCATAGACAAAGCCGCCAAGTGGCGTCGTGGCGAGCTTGCTGTTGATTTGGGCAACTATCTTATCAAGCGAATTATTGGCAGGATTCTTATCAAATTCAACACTGATAGTTGCTGCCTTGCCATTCAGAACCAGCGATAATGGATATGAACTTTCTGTTGCGGTTCCCAATGAATGAATCGCACTTGCAAATTGATTATCATTAGTTTGAATGTAAGAGCTTGCGGCATTGATCGTAGGTGATCGAAGCCCGAATAGTAAATCGTCGACACCAGCTCCGTTGATGTCATTGGACGTGGTTGTGTAGAACGTTGTGTCTTTGGAATCGGAACGGATGTTCGCATATTGATCCAGAGGCGTGAGCGAGGGCCTGTCCGCTAGTGGAATGAAGGAGCTCACAACTGCACCAGAGAAAATATGGCCGAGTTCGTAGAAATCATGCTCAATGGAACTTGCGCCTAGCGTTGTTGGAGCAATGACAACCACGTCGGCAAATTGATCTCCGTTGACTTCCATCAAATACGTGTTGACTTGTTTGAACGTAAGGCTGCCGCGCAGGTCAATTTTTGCGAAGCTTCCCACTCCGAATGAATTTACGTATGTATCGACAAAACTCGAACTCCATTGACGCGGCCAAGGTATTTGTTGACCGTTTACCTTCATCTGCTTACCACCCTTGATGATCGTTACCGTATTCACGTCGTCAGAAAGTAGCGTAAAGGCAAGATCGCTCAGCCCATCCCCATCGACGTCGCCAAAACGAGAGGCAGGTACACCGAGGATACTGTTTTCGACAACGATATCTGCGTACAAATCTATCCGCTCGGCCCTGTCAAGTGCGACGGGACCAAACAAGATGTAACTCGTCGTATCACTGCTGGCAATAAAGTCGTCGTAGCCATCGCCGTTAAAGTCGCCAATGGTTCTCAGTGTAGAGAGCCGTTCATTTTGCCCGGTACCTTCAAAACCGAAGGCGGCATGTTCAAAGGACGGTTCAATAAGTTGTGTGGTTGTATAGTGCTCAGCTACCTGGGCTGCTGTTAACGCCTTATTGTAGAGGTAGACTTCGTCCAGTTGGTCAGCGAATTTCTGGGGACCACTCCGGTTATTTCCAATTGCGTACACGTTGTTCTCGCCCTGTTGATTGGATGTGCCAACGTGTTTTCCATCTAGGTAATACTTGGTCGAGCCGCCGGATCCAACAGCGGTCAACTGATGCCATCCACCTGCAACGGCCGTTGGCACTAGATCGTAGCCACTATCAACAAACCCACCTGCCCCCCAATAACCAAGGTTGCTGGTATTGCCAGCAACAATGATTTGGTGGTCCGTCATAAATCCGCGAAATAAAGTGTTGTGATCGGTACTATCTACCAACCCCTTAAACCAAGCAGAAACAGTCCATGCCGATCCGAGATCTACCCCGGCTGTACCAATCTTGAAGACGGAACTTGGGTCTGTGAAAAGCGCACTTCCGCCACGCAGCCCCGTGCTCTCATAAGTGATGTTGGTTGGAACGGCAGTATAACCGCGACCAGATTCGTCGTGTCCAATAGCGTCAATCGAGTCGAACGAGTAGTGCGCAATAGGCCGCAACGCATTGAGGTCTATTCCTTCTCGTCCCGCATCCGGCAAAGCAAAAAACGGGGCAACCAATTCGTATCGATACTCTTCCGAGAATCCAAACGACGGACGACCGATGACTTGATCCGGGGTGCGTGGTATGCGTGGTATGAGTGGTGTGGCGGAAGTATCCTTCAAACCGAAGATCTGATCGTTGCCGCCATCGCCAAATAGTTCGTCGTTGCCTAGCGAGCCATAGATAATGTCATCGCCAGGACCTCCACTGATCTTGTCATCGAGCACTCCGCCATACAGGTGATCGCGTCCTGGTCCACCGCTGATGGTGAGCGCTGCCTCGGTGGCTCCTTGTTGATAATTGCCGAGCTTGATGCCCCATTCTTCCAGCGTTCCCGGGAAGACATAGCTTGGATCGGCATGGAAGGTGTCGTCGCCCGCTTGCAATTCAATCTTCGTGTTTTCGATGTTGCGAGCTTGATAGAACAAATACTGACGCTGGTAAGTTGCCAAATCGGGTTCGTCGGCATCTTGTCGACCGTTGCCGTTGGTATCCACGTAGTCACGCAAGAATTTCTGCTGGCCAATGTCCCACACCAGACTGGTGAACTCATAACGATGCAGCCCCGTGTTGTAACGTATGGCCGCAAAGTCAGGCACCTCGAAACCACGTCGATCAAGATTCCCTCCGAGGTACAGAATGCGGTCGGTACCGCTGCCGCCGTCAATCTCGTCGTTCATCGTCGGCAAGAAAGTCCTGGTCGCCGGATCAAAGACGGTGTTCGGCTGATTACCAAGAAGTGGTAACCGATCCGGTATGATCTGGAGCGTATCGTCCCCCACTCCACCGATCAGCAAATCGGGCGCTCCGCGGTCCAGCCCGCCGCTGATCACGTCGTTGCCGTCACCACCCAAAATCCAATCTTCGCCTGGACCACCCATGAGAATGTCGTCACCGCGTCCGCCGAGGATGATATCGCGACGGACCGCATCGCGACGCACGCCAAGATCAACGACGGGGATGGGGCCTGCGCTGCCAAAGTCAAATTCGATGCCGTAAATCGTGGGCGTCTTATTGGTTTGAAGTCGCAACAGATACTCAGTACCTGCTTCCAAACCAGAAGTCTCCAAGTTCAACGCTGCAAACTGCAAACCAGTGGCACTGGCCAGTTGGGTCTGACCATCGGCGGCGAAGATTTGAACATGGAGATCGTCGATGGGCGAAGCGGTTCTGACGTTCAGCGTACCGGCAGTCGTAGGGAGCGTGAATTTGAACCAATCGATGTCGCCCGCATAATCAAACGTTAAGGCATTGAACTGAACGCCCCCGGCAGGAATGCCAAACGGATAAGCAAAGGAGGCGGTGTCATTACGACTGATCAAACCGCCGGTCTTACCAATTTCTGCTTTGTCGGCCAGAATCGCATTGCCGCCGCGAATCAAGACCACGTCATCGCCATCGCCGGCGTCGATCCACACCGATTTTTGTACCGTGGGGCCGACAATGATCTTGTCGTTGCCAGCCAGCGCATCGATGATGATCGCTTGAAAATCTCCTTCGGTTGGCAACAGCTTGTTCACAAGATTGGTTTCAAGCCGTTTGATCTCGAGCTTGTCGAGATCTGTCAACGTTTCATTACCACTGAGTGAACGCAGCGCTGCATAGTCGGCCAGCAAGTCGTTTGGCGTCCAGATCGCGTTACCATCCGCATCCGTTGCCGCGAAATCCAATCGCACTTGGGCATCGAAGGTCACGTTGCCGTTGTTGTCGGTCAAGCGTGTGATCAAGTGGTGATCGGAGAGTAGGCCTGGCTCGGTCACAAAATTGACGCTTATTTCGTCATTCGCATTGGTGCCGCTCACGTACCAGACTTGCCCTGTTTCTTTGGCATACTCTTTCCATTCGTCGCCCGGTATAGTGTCGCCCAGCGATTCGAAGGTCGTTCCATTGGATCGATATAGCGTATTGGCTCCACCACGACCGTACATGAAGTCGAGTAGCGTGCCACCGTACAGGTAGTCGATACCTTCATTGCCCAACATGCGGTTCAGCCCAGTGTTCTCCTGCTCGAGTATGCCACCGGCTGATTCGGAAACGAGGTTACCCGAGCCATCGACAAAGATCCCAAAGTCATCGCCGACCGCACCTGGATCGAGCGACCAGGAATACAGATAGTTTGTCCCTTGTCCGCCCGTCAAATCGTCGTTGCCTTGACCTGCATACAAGCGGTCGACATCGGTCGTAAAGCCATCGCCATTGTCGCCGATCAGTCGGTCGTCCCCGGCGAAGCCATAGATCGTATCGCTGCCAGGTCCACCCGCAGCGCGATCGCGACCTTTGGAACCAATAATAATATCGTTGCCGCTATTGCCTTCCAATGTCGAAGTCCAATCGCCGCGAGCAGCGATCTGAGTGACATCGAAGCCAACTGTGTTTGCCTTGAGTGGCAACAGGGTTGGATGCACTCCGGCAAATCCAATGATGTCATTTCCGGCTAGACCTGCGACTTGAAACTGTTCGACCAACAGTTTTCCGGCCGAGTTGCGGACGTTGACGAAGATTGTGCGATTTTCAGCTCCGGCCGACTCATAATCGACTTTATAATCGATCCGCAATTGGGGATGTTGGCCCACTCCAGCAATCGTTTGGCTTAGCCCGATCATGTCATCGTTTTGAGATCCGTTGATGATCAACACGTCGGTCGCATCGTCGTCGGCTGCAGTATCACCAGGGAAGTTGCCAAAATGCCCATCGATGGTGTCTATTCCAGATTGCAAACTGTTCATCGCCGAGACGACAAACAAATCATTGCCGCCACCTCCGTACATGGTGTCATTGCCCTTCTGTCCATCAAGGTAGTCGGTATCCGCACCGCCCCACATGATGTCGTCGCCGCCACCACCAAACAGCTTGTCTTCGCCACCTTCGCCGTACAGGAAGTCGCCGCCACCGTCTTGGTCGGCACGTGGATTGATCGCATAATTTGGTCCAGCTAGATAGTCGCCGCGCAGCAGGTCATCCCCAGCACCACCCACTAAGATTTCCCGACGCACGTTTCCATTGAGGGTGTCACCGTCGGCGCCGCCGAACAGCTGGTCGCCGAAGAGCTCGTATTCGCTGGCACCATTAGTCGGCGCGTAAGCATTCAGCGTATCGCTGCCATCGCCACCGAAGAGTCGCTGGCCGCGTTGATCGCTGCCGTTTCCTGCGTCGCCAAACAAGTAATCGTCACCGCCATCACCAAGGATGTGATCGATACCAGCTCCTCCATGCAACACGTCGTTGCCACCGCCACCACGAATGACGTCGTTTCCATCCCCCCCATCTACGTTGATATCATTGCCAGCGCCCGCATCGATGTAGTCATCGCCAGCGCCACCGTAGATCACATCGGAGTCCGCTCCACCAAAGAGCATGTCGTCCCCGGAGCCGCCATCGAGCGAATCGCGACCGTCCCCTTCAATGCCAGCGATGGAAAGACCAGCCACAAAGGCGGGAGTCACTTTCATCAGCGGCAGATAGCCGGTGGGATAAGCCGCTTCGGTCTGTTCATAAAAAAGTGGCAAAACGAAATTAGCTGCGATATGGGCTGCGGTGCTGCGATCGAACTTGGTCAAATCGGTCAAGGTCGCAAAGCCACCCCACAGCACGTCGTCGCCGATCTGGCCGTACAACTGATCATCACCAAAGCCGCCGATCACGAAGTCATTTTCATCTCCGGCGTAGACAGTGTCATCTCCCGATTCGGCATCGATGAAATCATTACCGCCATAGCTATAGATCACATCGTCACCATCACCTCCATAGATCACATCGATTCCAGCACCACCGAAAATTCTGTCGTTGCCATCGAGTGTACTGTCGGTCGTCCCAAATTCATCGTTGACGCCATCACCATAGATCACATTGTCAAACGCCAGCGGAGAAGCATAGATTAGATCGTCACCAGCACCACCGACCAGCACGTGTCGCGCTTCATCCACCTCGGTCGGGTCGCTGGTGTTGGCGTAGAGTCGATCGTTGCCTAATCCGCCATAAAGCTCGTCGGATGCGAGGCCGCCTTGCAGCACGTCATCGCCTGCCCCACCGTAGAGAATATCCCGGCCATTCTCCCCAAACAATTGATCGTTACCCACATCGCCGTACAGAGTGTCATTGCCATTACCACCGCGAATGACATCGTTGCCGATCCCACCATAAATGATATCGTTACCGTCATCGCCGAAGATGCGATCGTCCCCTTCGTCCCCGTAAATCGTGTCGCTACCGTCGCCGCCATAGATCAGATCGCCATCGGCACCACCGTGAATCTCGTCATCGCCACCGTCCCCATAGATCGTGTCAAAGCCGGCGCCTGCGTACACTACATCGTTACCACTGCCCGCATGGATCACATCGTTGCCATCGTCGCCATAGATAAAATCATGTCCATCTCCGCCGAACAATTGATCATCGCCGTCTCCACCGCGCAGCACGTCGTCGCCCGCCTCTCCCATCAAGTAGTCGCGCCCCGCGCCACCTTCGAGTATGTCATTCCCTAGTCCGCCGCGCAAGTTATCGTCCCCGTCACCGCCGCGAAGGATGTCATCCCCCGAACCACCAACGAGCGTATCGTTGCCAGGGCCGCCGGAGAGTTCTACGGGAATGGTGATATCTTTGCTCACCACAATCTTGTCATCACCCAGGCCAGCATCACCGATAATACGGGCGACGCCGCGGTAGATTTGCCGGCGTCCGAAGGACTCGACAATCACCATTCCAGGCTCAGTGCCAGCGAAGATTCGATAGTCTTCCGCTTGATCCTGCCCGATGTCACTTCCCAGTGCCGCCAATACACCGCTTGGGTCGCGGTAGTGAGCGCGGTCACCGATATTCAATACCAGCGTCGAGCCTTGCAGTTCGGCTAACGGGACACCTTCACCCACAGGTCGCGGGAAGGTGAACTCGAAAAGGGTCACGCGCGCCAGGTCAAAATCCTTGGTATAGGAGAACGGACCGATACCTACCGTTATGGCTGCGAACAGGCCTGCATCGAATTTTCCGTCGATGTCAAAGATGTGGACGGGACCGAAGCCATCCTGAGCTCCCAAAAGGGTGTTATCGAGTAGTTCGACTAAGCGTACCTTGCCGTCTTCGTCATTATCATGCAGGTTGAAATTGATGTTCGCAAATAGCCCACCACCCACCGACGCTTTAATAAACCCGGCGTTGAGTGCCGCCGCAGCCGTGATCGACGCGGTCAAGACCACTTCATCTTTATCAGCTCCCGTACCATCCGGATTTTCACGATCGGAAACATAGAAGCCATTGAAGACATCTTCGAAATCGCTGGTCTGCTGAAACTGTTGAATGCCAAAGGTATCGAAGCCGAATGCAAAGTCGATCCGCGCCCCAACCGCACCCGCTAACTCAACACCGACGATCGGGAAGATTGGGAGCGGGAAGAATTTCTTGATGCTGTCATTAAGTTCCAAAGTTGGAAACTCAAGCGTGAAGAGATTGACCACGTTCCCGCTGAGCAAGCCCATCAAGTTCGATGGATCGAGAATCGGGAAGCCCAATTTGATCTTGTCGTCGGGCTCGCTTTCTAACGTCTCAGCCGACTTCAGGAAATCATTTGGATTGAAATTCTTCGCTGGATCTGCGGGTGCGAGTGCTCTCACCGCGTTAGCTACGTCGGCTGCGGTTCCTGTTGCCGAAAAGGTTCGTGTTACAGGATCAAAGATCGCTCCACCCATGTTCAGCAGCTTGCCGCTGCCGAAGTCTGGGATGCTCTGCAAAATCTTGTCAAAATCCGCGACCGATTGAATGAACGCGGCCGCCTTGGCGATCGATCCTCCCTGCAACTTGAGCAAGTCCAGCATCGTGATGCTACCGCCAGCCAAATCGCTGACGACCGGCATCGGTTGGCTCAGGAATTTGATGATCGGGCGGACTGGCTCCAGGATGTTGTTGACTTCGTCGAGTACCGTCCCTGCAAAGCCGCTAAAGAATTGTCCGAGATCGAGTTCGATGTCCGTGAACTCCACAATTGGCAACTGGACGTCGTCGCCCAAGTTGTAATCCCAGTCGATGAACAAATCGGATTGAAGCGATGGAAACGAACTCGAGCCACCAAAACTTGCAAGCAAATGCAAATCTAGGGCGGCGTTGGCTGTCGCGTCGATTCTGAGGACATCTTTGTACGACTTGATCGCGAGGATTTCTGAGAAGGTCAACAATCCATCGTTCTGTCCTGGATCAAGGATGTCGACGGTGAAGCGACCAGCAAAACTATTGGCTACACCGACAGCCCGTTGCCCGTCGGCAACTAGCCCCGAACCGTTACCATCGGTTGCTAGTGTGGCAGTGAATAGTCGGCTGAGCGTTGGATTGCTATTGATCAACGTCACGACATTCTGTGCCGTAGTCGCGCCAGTTACCTTTAACGTGAGCGCTCTGCGGTTCACATCGTAAGTGAAGTCGTTGGTGTCTTGAGCCGTCTTCTGCACAATACGGACATCAAAGTTGCTGGTACTTCCACCGGTTTTACTAGTGATCGTAAACTGAGAATGGATCGACTGCCCTTCGCCAATCAATGCCACTGGCTTGGCAAGATTCCCCTGTTCGTCCTTCCACAATGCGGCATCCAAGCGCAAGAAGCCCAGCTCACCACTGGCCGATAGGCTTGGAACACCCACATCGACAAACACATTCAGAAAGCTGTCGATCGTGTCGATGAAGAAGCCATGATCGAGGCTCACACCAAAACTCAAGCCCAATTCGAAACCGAGGGTGCCGCTCACGTTGGCATCAATATCCAGATTCAAACCAGGTATGCCAAGATCGAAGTCGATCGGTAGATCAAGTTGCCCCAGATCATTACCCAGCAGAATCTGAAAACCGATGCCTGGGTTCAATTGTTCGATCACGATATCGTCGATCGTGACTTGATTGTCTCCCGTCAGATCTTTCAATAGATCGATACCGTTGGGACCAATGGCATCGAGCAAATCCTGCCGAACGTCTTCGTACAAGTTGGTGAACGTACCGTTCGCTTGGTTCTCAGCGTTGTCGGCGAAGTTGGCGGAAACACTGTCCTTGATATCGCGCAGGAAATTGGCTTGATCTTTCAGCTTGTCGCCGATGAACGGCAGTTCGACTCCGAAGACTTGGCCTTCCATCGCATCGATCAACAAGTCGAATGCGCCATCCCAGCCGCCGACTAGGGCCAGGATGTTGAAGTTTTCGCTGAGTGACTGCTTCACCGCAGTAAAGCTGAACGGTGTCGCCGGTGTCCCTTGATAGATCTGAACGTCAATACTGCTAGCCAGCTCAGTGAGATTCGTGCCACCGATGCTCGCGTCGAAGGTGTAGGGAGCGAGTGGCAAGCCTGGGAACGAAAGTTGTCCGATCAGCGATGCGTTCAGCGAACCTGCAAATGTAAAGTCGCTAATGTCCAACCCGTTCTGAACGGTTTCAACGATTTCACTGAAATAATGCCGTCCGTCAGCATTGTTATCCGCGATACCAACACTGAAGCTGGCATAGGAATTGCCGAGCGGATCAGCGGTTGTTGCACCGCCAAAGTTAAATCCACCGCCGGTCAGCGATGCACCGATGGGCCCAAGCGATACGTCGAAGTTGATATCTGCTCCCGCCGCGCGCACGAGTACGGCTAACGACGTTCCATCATTTACCCCGTCATAAAGAAAAGGCCTTGGACGGCCATTTTCGGGCAAATCGATTCCGACCGACAAGGTCACTTGACCCAGCGCATGGGCACCAACAATGGCACTTCCCCGCGCGTCAATCAACTGCGACAAGGCCGATTCGCCTAAGTCGGAGAGATCGACGTTGATGGGTACTTCAAAGCCAAGTGGTTGCACTTGATTACGAACACCAAAAGTCCGTCCGATATCGAACGGTAAATCGATTCGCAGTGCAAGGTCATCGCCGGTTTCATCGAGCGACAATCCAAACGCAGGATTGTCCGCCTGCAGAGCGCCGAGATACGTAATGAGGTTGGTATAAGTTTCACCACGAAACACCACTTCGTTCGGAAAGGCCTCGATCGAATCGAGTTTCACGCCAGCGGGAAACTCCAAGCCCTGATTAAGTTGAGGAATGATTGACACGGCAAAATTGGGATAATCAGGTCCACCACCGTTGCTTTCCGCAACACCGAAGAGATCCTCGAACACCTCATCCAACTGGCCGATGCCACTGGCCGTCGAGCCATTCATGTTGGCGATGATTTCGGCAAAGTTGTCGGTGAAATCGAGCACTTCTCGCAAGTTGATATTCAGCATGGGCAGTTGCTGATTGAACAAAGCTGACTCAGCGACGGATTTGCGCAGAAGATCGAGTCCGTCCCTCAACGCTTGGATGATCGTATCGCTGTTAAGTGACTTTAGGCGTTGTAGATAGTCGTCGACACTGCCAAGTCCGAGTGCATCCGGATTGAAGTTTTCCGGCAAGCTCAAGTCGCTCAGGGTCAAGTCGGGAACACTGAACGACAGGACTCGGGCAAGTGGCGATAGAGTAATCGATCCGAGTTTCAGATTGACCGTGAATGGAAGATCGAAGTGGGCAGATGCACTTATCTTCGGCGATGCAACGTAGCCGATTAAGTCTTCCTTGATGCCAAGCTTGGAAACAGCAGCGGCATGGACGGAAGTGGCCGGTTTGACGGTTACGAAACGTCCAATACCATCGGCTAAGAAGAAATTCAGTTTGCCGCCACTCGAGACAACACGCACTGCATTCACTTCCGGTTTCGACGCGCCTTGAAGGACCAACTGCGCGTTCAACGCAAGAACCAGAGGAACGATTTCTTCGCTGGTCGAATTAGCGGGAATATTGAAACCAAGGGTTGCTTCGGACTTTGTTCCATCTTCCTTGGTTACTTCGATTAACAAGTTACCCGAATAAGCTTCGCCGAACTTGACTGGCCTTTGGGCTTGCAAGCGCAGTTTCGCCGAGCTTGCCAAGTCAATAATCCCCGCTCCATCGATACGGCTATCGGTTGCCGTCGTCGAAGGATACGAAGGAGTGAACTCGGCCCTCAACAGACCAAGGGCAGTCCCATCGGCAATCGCAATTTCAACGAAGCCCAAATGCGCCGCACCGTCAATGTCCGAACTGAGCGAAGCGGTTGCCGAGAACATCGGCACGCCTGCTTTGCGACGCACGAAGACTTGGTTGGCCAGGCTTTGACCGTGCAGTGGTCCAGTCCGCAGACCGTGAGTGGTCTCGTCGGGCCGATTATCTGAACCGAGCTTGATTCCGTTCACACCAGTGCCGAACAGACCCAGCGTTGGACCAGCCAGCGAGCCATTGAGCATCTCGAACTTGAGCTTGCCACCATTTACGCTGGTGGACTTGTCAATCAGGATTAGGCCTTGGTTGTAGGTGCTGCCAGAGATCAAGTTCCTTTGTGTGTCAAACTCCACGACCAGATCGTTCGTAAAATCAGCGCCAGATTTGAGCGCGGTAATTAATTGCTCAATGGTGGTCACCGAACTGAGATCCAGGTCCTTGGTCTTGCCGTTGCTCAGGGTGATCCGAAGATCGGTCCTCGCGGCCTCTGTTGGAATTCCTTTGCCGCCATTGAGATCGGAAAGATACGTGAGATTTCCAAAACCAAAGCCCGCCCCCGGTTGCTCCAATTTGATACCGATTTCGAGTGCAGCTGCAAGTCCCGCGTCGACCTTTAACGTTGAGTCGGATTGGATACTCAGCTCGCCGATACCTGTCCCGAAATCCATCGGAAAGGTCGCGATGTTGAATACGTGATCGAACGAGACATCGAACAGAAGTTCGGCGGGTGATGTCGAAGTGGCCGCGACGTATGTAGTACGACTAGCCACTTTGTCAGCAAACTCTTGAGCGTTCTTGAAGGCAGCGATCAGCTCATTGTTTGCACCTGAATTCGCCGAAGCGCCGATGATCTCTGCGCCAAAGGCCTCTGCGATGCTCACGACATCGCTCAGCCGTTTGCCGCCGGTTAACGGAATCTCAGCATCGAACGAATTGATAGCACCGAATGTGTTTTGTAGTTGCTGAAGCGCGTTGAAGAATCCATCGGTTGAGATAGTTCGAAACGCCGCAAGTTCCTCCGTATTGACTTTTGGTGCTGCGGCAGCACCAAAGATATCGATTTCGTCAAAATCGATACTCGACGTGATCGAACCCAATCCGGCTAAGTCCGTTGTGATGGGCAGGTGTAAGTCAAACTCATTAGCGCCGACCGCCGTGGATGGAGTGACGCTTGCAATGGTGGAAAGATCTGCTGCAGACAATTCGGAGAGGTTAACGCTTTGCTGGATCGTGTCAAACGCAACACTCAGGTTTAAACTTGCGGTAGGGTTGTCGAGTTCGACGCCGAGAAATCCGACACTCGCCTTAATTGGACTAGCGGTCGTTAGGTCAATCGAGGCACTGAGCGTGTTTTCATTATCAGCGAACGACACAAACGCTCCAGCAACTGCGCTCGGTTTGCTGCGATCGATACCGATCGTAATGTTAAAATCGAGTGTAAAGTTGAGCTTGGCCGACAGATCCCCTTCGATCTGAATCAAATCGCGCAAATCTTCGTTGTCAGAAATCGCGTTGGCCAAGTCGTATTTGACATCGACGGTCCGCTGATAGGTCGCATCGATCGTAAAGCTCAAGATTGAGCGTGGATCGAGTGGATCGATTTGAATGGTAACGTCACCAGACAGGTGGGGCAGGTTGGCAATGGCCCGGTCGATGACCTCTTTGACTCCTTCCACGGTCGGATTTGTGTTGGTCGGGGCGAGATAGTTTTGCATGGGCAGGGCGAAGGACTCGGCAAAAGCCGCGTCAATATTGACGTAGTTGCCTATCCCGCCGTCTAGCAAAGGAAGCGACTCTTTGAAGGCCCCAAAGTCCACTAAGCGTGAACTAAATCCGCTAACGGCAGCCGTGGTGTCACGTAGCGCGCCCACCTCCGCTGCGCTCAGCGGAGTGACCGAGAGCAAACGCCGGTCTTCCAACAATTCTGTCCGCAGCGGACGCGACCCCTTGGCACCGGTACCAAGAAAATAACGGAACATTCCGCGAGAAATAGTTTTCGCGAGGCGACGACGCATTCGACTACAATTCCGACGAGTCATTCGAAATTCTCATGTGTTACAGAGGGTGGTTTGGCCCAATCCATCTAGGGGTAGAAAATTCAGCAGCATTTGCAAAGTACTTTGCAGAGCTCTAAAAAATCTCTGCCGGGTGACAAGAGAAAGAGGAGAGTCACTCCTCGCCACCCCTTCGCACAATGTTGTGCACCCACCAGAGCTCGCCAAGCGCCAAAAAGGGAGGTTCTGTTGGACTCTGCCGTCAGGTCTGAAGACCAACGTCGCCAGTTTCTCTACTAGCAATGCGCCGAAACGGCCCGAAACCCCTCACTCGCGTGCATCGTTTCGGAAACTATTCCTGATTCAGCGGAAAAAAAGCTGTTGATCTCAGGGCGCTCGGGCCACGCGGAGGCCCATGCCGTGGATCCGATCCGATGGCATGCGCATGAAGAAGTACGATGCCTCGCAGTATTCGGAACTGCCGTTCCAGCTGCCGCCCCGGAACACACGCCGCGAGGCCCCTTGTGGGTCTGCGGGGTCGACCGTTGATTCGTCGTTACACCATTCCCACACATTCCCTTGCATGTCATATAACCCAAACGTGTTGGGCTGCTTCGTCCCTACCGTATGCGTTCGACTTTCGTTGATCCACGCATAATCCAGCAAATCCTCGTCGCTGTCGCCAAAGTGGTACTTTGTTTTCGTTCCTGCCCGACTGGCCTGAATCCACTGTGAATCCGTCGGCAGGTGATAACCGCTGCCCCCCAGTATTTTCACCTCTGCTTCCTCGATGGCTTCGCCGCTTCGCCGCGTCACAGACAGTTCATACCAGGGCTGCAAACCGTCGCTTTCACTCAGCTTGATACAAAACTCCACACTATCGAACCAACTCACGTTTTCGACTGGGAGTTTGCTCGTGTCCATTCCCGACACGATGGGATTCTCTGGCCCAAAATGGCTGGGGTTGTCTGCCATCAGCTGCTGCCACTCGCCTTGCGTCACCTCGTATTTCCCCAAGTAATACGCGGTGGGAAACTCCGCTTCCAGGGGCGGAATTAAGGTTAGCCTCATGCCGATCTTGTTGGTCGTCTCGATCGGCACCCCCAGGCGCTTGGCCCACGCGGCTTGATGTCCCTGAGCCTGAGCGGCATCCAGCGGGGCCGCGTCCAGCAGGGCATAGTCCAAGGGGGCAACGGCCAGCGACGGCTTCGGCTCGACAAGCGGCTGGATCGAGTCGGGCAACGGTGGCCGACCGCGGAACCAATGGGTTACCCCTGTGATCTCTGTCATTGCCAGGGCGAGGACCGGTAGCAGTACGGCGGCTGCGGCCAGCCATGTCTTGAGTCCGGTCATCCGTGGCTCGCGCGTCGGGCTAGTGAGTCCGTTCGCGGCGAGCTGGTTGGACGGTTGGAGTGAGTGAGCCGGGAGAAGGTTGGGCACTTCTTGTTGCGCCTTGAGCTTTGCTTCGCAATCGGCCAGAAGTTCAGCGAGTTCGCGGGCGGTCTGGAAGCGCGCCGCTGGGTCTTTGTCGTGCAGTTTGGCCACGATACTGCATAGCCATTCTGGCACTTCTGGGATCACCTCACGGATCGGCCGCGGCTGGTCCTCGACCACGCGCCGCAGGACTGCGGGCGTGTTGCTCGCCCGGAACGGAGGGCGACCGGTGGCCATCACGTACAGCACGCTGCCGAGGCTAAACAGGTCGGCCCGGTGATCGAACGATTCGCCCCGGGCCTGCTCGGGGGACATATACATCGGAGTGCCGACCACCGCGCCGCTGCAGGAGAGACTGGCGTCGTCGGCGGCGCGGGCCAGTCCGAAGTCCGAGATCTTGATGTGATCCTGTGGGTTGTTCTCGATCAGCACGTTGGCCGGCTTAATGTCACGATGAATCAAATCCATCGCGTGGGCAGCTGCTAAACCGCTGGCGATTTGCCGGCCGATGCGCAGGATCTCCGGCACTTCCAGCGGCCCGACGCGGTCGAGCCGCTGCTGCAGGGTTTCCCCTGGGATAAATTCCATCGCCAAGTAAGGTAAAGGCTTTTCCTCAACCGCATACACTTGCACCACATTCTCGTGCCGCACCTGGGCGGAGGCCCGCGCCTCCCGCAAAAAACGCTTCCGCGCCGGGGAGGTGGTGGCCAACTGCGGGGACAGTACCTTGATCGCGACCACGCGTTGCAGCGATTCGTCCAGCGCGCGAAAGACGATGCCGAATCCCCCCTGGCCCAGAACTTCCATCACTTCGAAATGCCTCAGGCGACCGAGCGAGTCCGGCCTGGTCGCAGGTTCCAGAAAATCGAGGCCAACGTTTTCTTCTTCGCCCGAGTTACCGGGCTCCGCGACCAATGGCTCCGCCGCACCCAATTGCTCTGCCCCCAACTGCTCCACCACCGGTCTTTTGAGGAAATCTCCAAGCTTGCGGTGAGCTTCGAGCATCTTCTCAAGCTGCCGCCGCAGCTCGGCATCGCCGCCGCAAGCCGAATCGAGAAATGCAGCGCGCTGGGCCACGTTGTAGGTATCCAGAGCTGCGAAGAACAGGGCTTCCAATTGCGATGAATTACTGATGGCACGGTTCCCGCGAGTGATTGTTTGTCTGTCTACAACGCGCCAAATCGAACCGAAACCCCTCATGCCGGCCCATTTTTTTCTAGGGAATTATCCGGATCGACGTCGGAAAGTTCGGCGTACAGCCAGGTGCGGGCGTAGGTCCAGTACCGTTCGGCAGTGGCCAGAGAGATGTTGAGAGTCAGCGCAATCTCGCGCATCGTCAGGCCAGCGAAGAAGCGTAGTTTGACCACCTCAGCTTTGACCGGATCGTGGGCCGTCAAACGCTCAAGTGCCTCATCGATCGCCACGAGATCCTCAGACGGGGCCTGCACTATCGATTCCGCTGCCTCGAGCGAGATGCGCTGCTGGCCTCCGCCACGCTTGACCCGCTGCTTGCGCCGGGCATTCTCGACAAGAATTCGTCGCATTGCCTCAGCCGCAGCAGCAAAAAAGTGACCACGGCCATCCCAGGTCTGCTCGGCGCCATCTCTACCGGTCAGCCGCAGATAAGCCTCGTGAACCAAGGCGGTTGGCTGTAGGGTCTGTCCTGACGCTTCGTTGGCGAGCCGCTGGGCGGCCAGCCGCCGCAGTTCCTTATAGACCAGCAGAAACAACTGCTCCGATCCAGTCGGATCACCCTGCGAGAGGCCGGACAGAATTTTGCCTACGTCATCCATTCATGAATCCGATAGGCGCGAGCAGTGCCACATAAAACCAAACATCATACAGGCAGTTGGGTGAACGTTCAATCAGAAAAGATGGCTTCCCGTAGGTGTGGACGCAGGTGAGTGGGACATGGAGAAGAACCATGTGGAATCGACATGGGAATCCCCGAATCCGCAGGTGCGTTCAAAGGGTGGGATGGTAGCCACGTTGATGCGCGTCGCAGGATTGGTAAGAGTGTGTCAAGGGATGTGAAGCCGAGTAGCAATTGATTGGCAAAACGCAACCCATTGGGGCGCTCTGACGCACGAGCATGGGATCGCTCTTTCGCGTGGCAGTTCTAAAACGAGGGCACACGGCAGGCCAGCCGCAGCAAACCATTGCGGATGAACAATAAAAATGGGTCCCATGGTGATGGGACCCATTCGCGCGAATTGGGTGACTTGAGGAGCTCACACGACTGACAAAAACTCTGCGAGCTTTACTCGCGGAGCTTTTTCCTGCCGCCAAGTTTAACTTGGCTTCCTACTCAAAGTCATCTGATTTCAACATGTAAAGATTGAAAGGCACGTCGCTTCTTTTGGTTGCTGGCGACATCAGTGCTTGATACACATGGTATGCAACATCGTCACTCAAGGATTTGACTGAGCCATCAAGCATCGCACAGACTGCCAAGTTGGTGTGGCCTGAGGAGGGCCTTGCCGCTTCAACGTCCCCCTTCGTTGCAAGCAGTCTGTTACCGTTAATTCGGTTAACAACCTGTACTTGCTCTGCTGGGCCAAGTAACGTGTTTGTGGTATCTGCTGCGTTCTCCAACCGATACATCCAAAGCATACCAACATTGGCCCGCACGCTGTCGTCCATGCTTACATAGGCCCAGGAAGTAGCTTGAAGGTTTTCTGAAAAAGCCAGCGTGTTACTAGCGCCATCGTGTATCGTACCCGAAGTAACCTTATCCCGATTGAAGCCGAAGGTTCCCATCACCTTGTTAACGAAGATCCCGTTCTCTTTCCTTTGAGAGCGAACTGATGCAGCGTCGTTATAAACGGCGTATGGCGGTGGTGGACTTCCCGAAGCCCAAATCGGAGCAAAACCTGCGTTGCAAACGTAGCTGTTGGCCGGAAATTCATCCGAGTTTGAATTGTCGCTGGGGCAAACGAATAGCGGCACATTCGCGTAGAAGCGGTCTACAATCATCGGATTGGGACTGACCGCTGGATTGAACGTAGGGGGTGCAGCGTTCGTAAACCAGTTTAGATTGAGAGTTGCGTCATCCCACTCGTCCCTTAATGGTTGCTGCTCGACAAACGGAAAAAGTGCTACAGCCCAACTACCGACCTTGAAAGAATTTCCACTGCGAGCAAATTCGTTTTGGTAGCCAGGAAACTGCTTTTTGGCGGTCTCGAAATTCGCCAGGGCCAGTGCCAAGTTCCTGACGTTGTTTGAGCATTGGGTGCGGCGGGCTGCTTCGCGGGCCATCTGGACGGCGGGGAGCAGCAGTCCCACGAGAACGCCAATAATGGCGATGACCACAAGTAATTCCACCAGCGTGAAGCCGGTGCGTAGAGTGCGACGCATGCTTGTACCCCTTGAAAGTTTGAGCGAAGAGCGAGTGAAGTCCTGTCATCCCCGGTTCCATTCTCGCAGAATGCTAGCGCTAAGTCCAGCGTTTTGGCGGAATAATGCCCCCTAGGAACATACCAGCCTAGGATTCATAAGCTACGGTTTTTGAGTGCAGGACTTGAACCGCAAAATCCCGAAAAATGAGGCTGGATTGTGAAGATCGCAAGTAGAACTCTACGCGCCAGCTGCGCTTTCCGAACCACTGTGGTGGTGATTGGCTTGTTCGTGGTGGCCTCCTCCCGCGTATTTTCACAGGAGGTAACCTTTCCTTGGGGCTGTCCACCCCACGGGCACGCAGCCCCCGTTGCGGCTGCGAGCTCCCCCAGTTACCAAACCCTAGCTCCGCGCGGGCCGTCCAACGGCTTCTCAACGCCCCTGCAGCAGATGCCCCAAAAGAGCGGCTATGCCTACGGTTGGTTCGGGTCCAACCCAAGCTTGCATTGGAATAGACACTTTGGGAGCACGCAGAGCTTTACGCAATGGACGCAGCGATAGCGGTTCTAGCGCGTCTAATCGTCTGGATCACGCTCACTGCGCGTAGCTTGACCGCTCTCCTTTGATGCACGCTCAGAGTCGTTTGGCATCGCTCGAGCATTCAGGGAAGTGCCGTCTAAGTCCCATAAAGAACTTTACATTCTGTTCTGAAGGATTCGACTACGGGAACGTGAAGTGTGCGTGAACGGGCCGCCTTGATGGGTTAAGATCGTCAGACCGATCGATCACTCTCTTTCAAGGTTCAACAGATGAAGTCTGTCGCAAGATGCATGCTGCTCGCGTTGTGCTGGCTGACGATGCATGCTTCGCCGTTGTGGGCTGAGCAACCACCCAACATCGTGTTTATTGTTTCAGATGATCATGCTTGGACCGATTATGGTTTTATGGGGCATGCGCAAATTGAGACCCCCCATCTCGATGCGCTGGCCAAGCAGAGCGCCGTTTTTACTCGAGGTTATGTGCCGACGGCCCTTTGTCGTCCCGCTCTGGCAACGTTGATCACCGGCAAGTACGCCCATCAGCACAAGATCAGTGGAAACGATCCCGCCATTTTGCCGTCGATGGCTGCTCCTGCAGCGCGAGCTGCCGATCCAACGGAGTATGGCGAACTGCGCGAACGATTGATTGCACAGATCGATCGGCAAGACACCCTACCGCAGCTCTTGGCAGCCCAAGGTTACTGCAGTCATCAGTCGGGCAAATGGTGGGAAGGAAGTTTCCGGCGCGGCGGCTTTACCGAAGGTATGACGCGTGGGTTCCCGGAACCAGGTGGGCGGCATGGCGATGATGGCTTGAAGATCGGCCGCGAAGGGATGGAGCCTGTCTTGGACTTTATCGATCGCTCCGTTGCTGATAACAAGCCCTTCTTCGCTTGGTACGCACCGTTTCTCCCACACTCGCCCCACAATCCACCACCGCGGCTGCTGGCCAAGTACAAGGCCAAGGGGATCGAGTCTGAGCATGTGGCCCGCTACTACGCCATGGTTGAGTGGTTTGACGAGACCTGTGGGGAGTTGGTTAAACACTTGGATACCAAGGGGATCCGCGAGAAGACTCTGATCGTATACATCGGTGATAACGGCTGGATACAAGATCCGGATTCGAGTGGCTTTGCAGCGCGTTCGAAACAATCGCCGAATGAAGGGGGAACACGCCAGCCAACCATGTTCTGCTGGCCTGGTATGATTCAGCCTGGAGATCGCCAGCAACAACTTTGTTCGTCCGTGGATGTGGTGCCTACGGCCCTGGCCGCTGCAGGCGCCCACCTCCCGCCGGAGCTCCCAGGATACAACCTATTACCGAGCTTGATGTCCGGAGAACCTGCGCCGAGGGAGCAAGTTTTTGGTGAGAGCTTTGCACACGATATCGCGGATATCGATAAGCCCGAGGCATCGCTGCTATACCGCTGGGTGATCGACGGCAAGTGGAAACTGTTGCTGACCTACGATGGTAAACTCGGCCGCTACGCCAAGCATCATCCGCTGAACGAGAAGCGTCCGCAGCTGTTCGATGTGCTGGCAGACCCGCATGAACAAGAGAATCTGGCGAGCGTCCAGCCAGAGGTGGTTGCCCGACTGGCCGAAATGCTTCAAGCGTGGTGGCCAGTCAACGAGCGAAAAGTACAAACGACCTTCACCAGCTCCGCCACCGGTGAGACGCGTCGCCCCAACGTATTGTTCATCGCGATTGACGATCAAAATGACTGGGTCGGGCATATGGGGGGGCATCCCCTTGCACAAACTCCGCACATCGATCGTTTGGCCGCACGAGGAACTACCTTTCTCAACGCGCATTGTCAGGCGCCGTTGTGCAATCCCTCGCGGACCAGCCTCATGCTCAGTCTGCGTCCGACCACGACAGGCATCTACGGCTTAGCTCCTTGGTTTCGTACCCTGGACCACTGGAAAGACCGGGTAACGCTGGCGCAACACTTTAAGCGTAACGGTTATCGTACGCTAACGGCAGGGAAGATCTTTCACGGCGGCGTAGGAGATCATGCGGCGCGACAGGTGGAGTTTGATGAGTGGGGACCTGCTGGCGGGATTGGGGCTAAACCGGATCAGAAACTGATTCCGCCCACTCCCATGGGAAACCATCCGCTGATGGATTGGGGAGTCTTTCCACATAACGACGAAGACAAAGGGGACTATCAAGTTGCCAGTTGGGCCATCGATCAGATTCGCGGCGCCGACCGTGACCAGCCTTTCTTTTTGGCGACCGGTTTCTTCTTACCCCATGTCCCCTGTTATGCAACCCAAAAGTGGTTTGATCTTTATCCGGACGATGAGCAGGTCTTGCCCCTGATCCAACTAGATGATCGCAACGATACACCCCGGTTCTCCTGGTACCTGCACTGGAACTTGCCAGAGCCGCGATTGAAATGGGTCACAGACAATGCTCAATGGAAAAACTTAGCTCGCAGCTATTTGGCCTGCACCAGCTTCGTTGATGAACAAATCGGTCGCATGGTCGCAGCCCTCGACGAAGCGGGGCTAGCGGATAACACGATTGTGGTGCTGTGGGGTGATCATGGATTTCACCTCGGCGAAAAGGGAATTACAGGTAAGAACACGCTGTGGGATGATGCCACCCGCGTACCTTTGGTTTTCGCTGGGCCGGGCATCACCCCGAAGCAGCGCTGCCTTCAGCCCGCAGAATTGCTGGATATCTACCCGACTCTTTTGGAATTATGCAATCTTCCTGCCCGCGATGATTTGGAAGGGATCAGTCTCTTGCCTCAGTTGCAGGATGCTGCTGTTCGCCGCGAGCGTCCGGCGATAATCAGCCATAACCGAGGGAACCATGCTGTTCGTAGCGAACATTGGCGCTACATTCGCTATGCGGATGGCTCGCAAGAACTCTACGACCTGCGGACCGATCCTCACGAGTGGACCAACTTGGTTGCAAACCCCGCGTTGGCTGATGTCATTGAGCAGCACATCTCATGGCTGCCGGCCGTTGATGTCGAACCAGCCGTAGGAAGCGCGCACCGTGTCTTGACCTACAACCCGGCGACTGACGAGGCGATCTGGGAAGGCGGAGTCGTTCGTAGGGATACGCCCATTCCGAATGACTAGTGCACTGTTCGCACTGTACGTTAGGTTTGCACAGTCTGGATGAGGCAATGCAGTTCCTAGGATGATGAGTTCCCAGGATGACGGCACCGTCGGAAAGTGCTGCCACGTCCAATCGAAAAGAACTGGAGCAAAGCACCCGTTCAGCGGACTCCAGAGGCGCGGTCACGCAGCTTAGCCGCAGCGGCGTCGAGCGCTTTCATCGAGACATCTTTGAGCCACCGTGTCTCCGCGGCAACCGAATCGCTCAGTTCCGTTTCTGCTACCGGCGGTGAAACGGTCGCTTCGTGGTATTGATCGAGTTGTTGCAGAACGTCTTTGGGCCGATTGGCAACCCAATAGGCAATGGCCAAAAAGAAGTGATTTAGCGGATCCTGTGAGTCGGACGTGAGTTCGGTCTCGAGTGCGGGGATCGCGTTCTTGTGGTCTCCGCTGGCGGCTAGCAACCAGTGATTGAGTTTGCTTTTCGGCGGTGGGGTGGATGCGAAGTACTCAACCAATGCCACTTTCTGTGGGGCTGACGTACGCAACAGCCAGCGAGCAAACAGTAGGTGATTTAGCGGTTGGTTGTCGGCTTGGAGCAAGCGCAGCCATTTGCTAGCCGCTTCAATGCTCTCTGGCGTATCTTGCTCAAGCATCACCCCGATCCCGGTTCGCAGCCAACGCGCATCTCTCTGGAGATCGATATCCGCCCCTTTCCCCTCGAAGATGCGTGACAGACGTGTCCGCGCGCTGGTAAGGTCTTGGCTGATAATCTCGGTCATTGCGACCATGAGTTCTTCGTCAAGCAAATCGGTTTCCGATTTGCCGGTGATTGAATTGGCAGCCGCATCGGGCTCGACCGATGGTTGAGCCGTGGTCGTCAGCGACGAGATGGGAATCGAAAGCCAGTCGTCAGTCGACTCTTCATCGACGGGAACTTGCGAGTTGGCTGGGGTTGGGAAGTTATCATCGGTCCGGTTGCCGGACTGATCGGGGCTTGGCGCTTCTCCAATCGATTGTGTCCCGTCGACTGGTGGAGTAGGGTTCAAAGTTGGTGCGGTAGAGGTTAAGGCAGGTGTTGGGGTCGGCGTTAAGGCTGGCGAGCTGACGGTAGGATTGTTGAAGGGATCAACCTCAGCCAAGTCAAGCGTTTGGCTTTGCTGGCCACGTTCGGTCCGAACCTCATCGGTTTGAGGCTCAAAGATCTTGGATTCGATAACGCCCCAGACGATAACTCCCAGGCAAATGCACAACGCCAGAGTGCTTACAATGCCGAGTCGTCCACCGGTGTAGCCACGCAAGATGTCTTCCACGTAATAAATGTGGCTCGCCCAGTCGCTGGTTGGCTGCCACTCAAACTCTTGAGCCGGGGGGGCTGCCTGCCGCTCGGGGGTGTCCTCAAATTCAAGCTCATCGTCTGAGTCATCTCCCAGGGAGCGATGTTGCAAACGCGGGAGCGACTCGGTTTGGTTGAACTCATTGCGATGCCTACGGGGGGGAGGATGGCTTGGTGAATTCACTTGGCAGTACAATTGAGCCATTTTGATGGCAGCCGCCAAACGCACCGGTTCCACTACCCCAAGCGATCGAATTGCGGCGAGAATTGTTGGAAATTCACCGGACACGAGTCGAGCCATCGCAAGCTGCAAATCATCGGCACTTAACGTTTGGTCCTTAAAAGCAAACAGAGCAGCGAGGTATTCTACCTCTCCACTCAGCTCCGATTCAGTTTGCCTGAAGTCCATTTTTAGTCCATTTGCTGGGTTAACTTCTCTGGGTCTCGCTTGCTTATTCTAACCACCGTTTGCAATTTGAGACACCTTCCCTCATATTAAGTAAAGGTTACGTCACTGGACTGATGACGCTGTGAGAAGCCCCCGGAGGGGAGAGATAGACTCCCTAAAATTTCCTGCGCGCTATCCTCAAGCAGTTGAAACATTGCAATCCGCACGGAGTCGTGGATTTTCTTAGAAAATCCAAAGGCTTAGGGGATCTTTAGCAAGATCCACTCCGGTTGAATTGTGGGATCTTTAGCAAGATCCACTACCCTGGCGAACTCAGCCCGCCTCTACTTTACGCCAGCCTGCTGGATGATGAGCATTAGGGCGCGGGTGTTGTTATCGAAGTTCCGTTCGTACTCTTGTTTGAGCTGTTCGCTGCTGAAGAACAGGAACGTACCACTGACTTCCTCCAGCAAGCCCCACTGCACGCTCCCTTCAACCAAGCGGCCCTCGTTTAGGAAGAGCATCGGGTCGTAACCCGACAGGACTGGGCTGTGTTCGTCAGGGGCCATTAGGAACTCAGTCCGCGCTTCTTGGCTATTTAACCAGTAAACGCGTCCCCGGTGACGAACGGCGAACTGCGGATCCCCGTGGGCCCAACTTCCTGAGTTGCGAAGGACCACTGGACAATAACCTTCGATAGCTGGTTTGCCTGTCTCGGAAGTTGTCGCCGGCGGGCTGCTCGAGGCAACGGTTTCTACTGCATTCTGTTCGGCGGTTGGCGCATGCGCAACATATCTGTCACTTGCTGCGTCAGTGTTTCGCGGCTGAAAGGAGATTTGCTGGGCCGGGATGGTTCCCGTCGGAGTCCATTCGCTTGACCGACCGTTTGTGAGAGCGCCAGGCTGGCTGATGTTGGCAGTCTGGTTTGCCACTCCTAGGACTGAACTTTCGTAATAGGGATTATCGACAGCTTGACCCGTTGTGGTCTGCGAATTGCCAACCAGCGATCGCCGCGAATCACTTGACTGGTTTGCCATCGTCGTGTTTGCCATCGTCGTGGCTCGTCCGGGGCTTACCGTGGCTGCCGTCAGTGTTCCGGTAAGCGGTGCTGTTGAGGCCTGTGGCACCCCAAGAGATTGAGACATTTGGTTGGTAGCCGATGGATTGGGCAGCGAGGTACGTTGAGCAGCAACGATGCGTTCGTCGATGGGAGAAGCCAAGCGTCCCTGGGGAGCAATCGCTATCGGCAACTGCCCGTTGGGCGAGGCCATGAAACTAGGGGCCGCGGGTTGTTGCAGTTGTTGTTGGGTTCCGGGAGTGCTGCCGCCGATAGCTTGAGGCTGGGTATTGGCTAGCAGCGGTCCGCTTTGTACAAACTGTGTTGGCGGCATACTTGGGGGCAGCTGTTGCTGACCGCCAGCCTGCGTGCCACTGTCCTGATTGCCGTAGAAGCTCGGAGTGGTCGAACGCGTTGCCAAATTAGTGCCTGGCGGCGGGAGTCCGGGTGCAAAGTTCTGATTGCCGATCGGTGCCACTTGTTGAGCAATCGAGATTTGAGGCTGAACGGGTTGGGAGGCTGCCAGCATCACATTGCGATCGCGATTCATGACCTTGACGTTTTCCAGGACGTTGCTGTAAGCCCGGATGTCTTGCTGGCAGACACCCTGGTAGAGTGTTTTGCCGTCGGGACTGACGAACACATCCGTCGGCCAGCTATGAACCTGAAATTCTGCCGCCTGCTGGCGGTCCTGAGTCGCGTTGACCTTTACGCAAATGAAGAACTTATTGAGCGTCGAAATGACCTCGGGCTGCGATAGGACGCGTTGCTCGAGTGTTTTGCAGGGGAGGCAACCATCGCCGTAAAAATGGATGAGCAGCGGGACTTTAAATTCAGCCGCAGCTCTGCGGGCGGAGTTGATGTCGGGTGCCCAGCGGATCGATTCTTGTGCGAAGACGGTGCCGCAGGCGAGTGCCAAGGCGAGCCACAGGATGGGTGTTAAACGACGGGTCACAGGCATGGTCCCTTTGGAGATCGGATGACGTTCGGCACGCGAGAACCGAGTCTTATCGGTAATTCGGCTTTAGCCGCATGGCCACTTAAACCTTCTGTATGGAAGTTTCCGAAAATTCCGAAAATCCGGGCTAGTGCACTGATGTTTGGCTTGACACCCAAGCGTTGCAAGCTAATATTCTTAGACGATTCATAAAAAAGGATTCTCCAGCGGCGTGGCCGCTCTGAGCTTGGAATCGTCAGTTGCAGGACCTACAAAGGGCCCAGGACTACAAAAGGTCCAAGACCGAAGATGGTTCCAAAACCGAAGACGGGCTCAGGAACAAAGTAGGGCCGACTCCGTTCGCCCACTTACGCTCAGCGGTGTGTGAAACAGCGTTTGGGGAGTTACCAGTTGGTACTTCCATCAAATCGTCTTTCCACTGCGAATTGCGTGCTGTCAGAATCCGGTGTAGCTCTATGTGGTTATGCACTTCCTCCGGTCAAGCGGCCGAGCGTACCTTGGCGGGTGCTTGAGGAAGTAACGTCTGTGATTTCACCTTGGTGCAGGTAGGTTCAGCGGATCGAACTAGCCTGTCACCTCCTATTTGTTGTTTATTTTTAGTTTCTGTTTGGAGCAAAAGCGTTCGAGGAAGGACGCGTGGTTTTTCGGGACTCTGGCATCAGCAGTCATCGATTCCAAATTTGTTCGTCTCTCTAGGCCTGTTGCCACGCACCGTAATCAGCTTGAGGCACTTCGTTTCTGCTGTTCTACGTTTTCGCTGGCGGCGCATCTTTAAATGCTGGATCTACTGCATGCCAAAGAAAAAGAGGTTTCGCCCACGCTCTCCCAGTTCAACCGGTTACAACAGCAACGGTGGTGGGGGCGGAGGGGCATCTAATTACCCTAACTCGCAAGGTGGTGGCGGAGGATCGCGCGGTGGAAGTCGTCGACCCCCTAGCGGTGGCCGTCGACGCAATACCGGAGGGGCCCGCGGGACGACGGCGAATGAACCTTACCCGGAGCCACAAATTGACGAAAATGGTGACATTCCCCTGCTGGAATTCACCGGAATTCTCGAAATGCATCCCAATGGTTACGGCTTCTTGCGGAGTTCTGATAGCAATTACTCGCGGGAACGTACCGATCCATTCGTCCCAGGCACGATGATTGAGAAATTTGGTCTGCGGCAGGGTTTGAGCATCAAGGCGATGATGCAACAGGCTCGCCGCCAGCAAGGTCCTCGCGTGCGAGAGATACTCGACGTCGATGGGATGAAGCCGGAGGACTACATCAATGTCCACAATTTCGACGACGACAAGGCACTGACACCGATCAATCCTGAACAATGGTTGCAGCTGGAGACGGGACCCCAACCGTTGACCAATCGCGTGATTGACCTACTCTCTCCGTTAGGCAAAGGTCAGCGGGCGCTGATTGTCGCTCCGCCGCGGAGCGGCAAGACGATCATGCTACAGCACATCAGCCGCGGCATTGCCGAAAACCATCCCGATGTGCATTTGCTCGTTCTTTTGATCGATGAGCGCCCCGAAGAAGTCACCGATATGCGGCGCAGCGTGACGCGCGGCGAGGTGATCGCGAGCAGTCTCGATATGGATGTCGAGAGCCATGTCCGACTCAGCCAACTGGTCATCGACCGTTGCAAGCGTTTGACCGAGATGGGTAAAGACGTGTTCTTGCTGATGGACTCAATCACCCGTTTGGCCCGGGCTTTCAATAAGTGGGTGGGCAATAATGGTCCAACCATGACGGGTGGGGTGAACATCAAAGCGATGGATATCCCCAAGAAGCTGTTTGCGACGGCCCGCGCTTTTGCGGAGGGAGGCTCGCTAACCATTGTTGGCACCGCCTTGATCGATACAGGGAGTCGTATGGACGACTTGATCTTTCAGGAGTTCAAAGGTACCGGCAATATGGAGCTGGTGCTTGACCGACGCTTAGCGGACCGACGCGTTTGGCCAGCCATTGATATATCGCAGTCTGGAACCCGTCGCGAAGAACTACTACTTAACGAGGAAACACTGAATGCGGTCACCATGCTGCGTCGCACCCTCAATACCATGCATCCCGTGGAGGCGATGGAGCAGCTGACCAAGCAGTTAGCCCGTTTCCCATCCAATAAAGAATTCATTCGTTTGATTGCAGCTTCAAAGGACTAGCAACAAGAGAGCACGACCCTCGATTTCTGCGGATTGCCAAGCTAGCATCAGGCCAGCCGCTCTTTGAGGTCGGTCTTCGCGTTGCAACGAATTTGTGCGGACTTGCGTAGCCAGCGAGAGGTTCAGGTGGCTTTACCGCGCGGATGATATCAATCGACCCGTGCCAATCGGAAAATCTTTTCTGATCGTTATCTACAACAGTCGATAGCTCAACCGATAAAACTCGAAGGCCAACTTAACATGGACAGTAGTTGAGGGCAAAGTTAGCTTCTAAGCTGTCTCGGAAATTGGGCGTTGAAGCGAGCGCTCATTGAAAAAATTCAACGAATTGGTTTGAAGAATGAAGGACGGCTTCTACTCGAAGAAATCAGCTTTGGGTGTTCCTAACGCTCTCATTCTGCTGATGATCGTGTTCTTTTTCGTCCCATTCGCGGGCCGCGGCGCCCGCATGGCGTTGCAAAAGACCGAAAACAACGTCAAAGACTGGTTGCCCAGCGATTTCCGTGAGACCGAGGAGTTGGCTTGGTTCGCCAAACGTTTTGTTAGTGAGCAGTTCATCGTTGCGACCTGGGAAGGCTGCGCTGAGGACTCGCAACGCTTAAAAATGTTTGTCAGCAAGCTGCGCAACGAAGTGAACCCGGCAGGCGATGTGGACAAGTCGACAGATGACTTCCGCGCCCGGCAACTGGGTTATGACTACGCGCTGTTCTTAGGGGACGACGACTTTCGCAACTGGGGTGGAAAAGACGAGAAGTGGCTGGTTGACGAGCATGGACGTTATTACTTCATCACCCCCAACGGTCGTTTCTACCGTTGGGAAGGTAACGCCAATGTGGTCAGTGCCGCCTGGCGTGGTTTTGCACGCTCGATTGGCAGTTATCAACTCGAGGGGCAATTTGTCGCTGCCTTTGGCGACATGGGAACGGACGCAGAACCGAACCCATTTTGGGCCGACCCGCGGCTGCTTACCGCACCTCTATTCAAAACGATCGAAACTGGGCCGGACCTTGTCAAGCAATTGGCGGGTGAGGGGGGGCCATTGGCAACCCCCAGCGAGCCTGTGGCGGGTGAGCGCGTTGCCACAGCACGGCTGACCGGCACCATGTTTGGCCCAGCGGTACCTGCTGGTTTTTCGTGGAAGAGCGTTGATCTTCCCAGTGTGTTGCCAGCCGAGAAAATGGCTGAACTGCCCGACGACTGGAAGTCGACTTGGGACTTGATCATCCAGCGCCGTGTCGATGAACAATTTGCCGGAGACTTCGAGGCGTTTCGCCGGACAGACCCGGTCGATCAAGCCGCGGCGTGGTACGAGTTCTTTGATGCGATTGCCCTTGATGAGCCCGCACGCCAAACCTGCGTGGTGCTCACCCTCTCGGAGCCCGCACGACGAAATTTGGGACGAGTCATTGGTCGCGGCATGCTCGGTCAACCTCGCGGCCGCGTGTTTGATATCGGAGAAGAGTGTGGAATTGCCCCGCCACCAACGCCAACCACAGCCCCTCCTCCATTCTCATGGATGGCCGCAGTTCCACCGGTCGTCGAACCGCAAATTCATATTGGTGGCCCTCCGGTAGACAATGTAGCGATCGATGAGGAAGGGACCATTACCTTGGTTCGCCTCATTGGCTACTCGCTTGCCTTGGGATTGGGATTGTCATTTTTGTGCCTCCGCTCGGTGCGGCTCATGCTGATGGTCTTCTTCGTTGGTGGCGTCAGCGCTATGGCCAGTTTGAGTTTGGTGTGGTGGGGCAACGCTTCGATCGATGCGATTTTGTTAACGATGCCCTCGCTGGTTTACGTTCTGGGAATGGCAGGTGCCATCCACATCGTCAATTACTACCGGGATGCCGTATCAGAAGCGGGCGTTGAGGGAGCGCCGGAACGAGCCATTTCACACGCCGTTTTGCCTTGTACGCTGGCTGCGGTAACCACCGCCATCGGTTTGCTCTCGCTCTGCTCTAGCAACATTTTGCCGATTCGTAAGTTCGGCATTTTCTCTGCCATGGGTGTGATGGCCACACTCGTTTTGCTGTACACCTTCCTACCGGCTGCCCTGACCATCTTCCCTCCGAAGACCAAGCAGCTAAAGCAATCTGGTCATCAAGCCACGCAAGCGATCTTAAATTTCTGGGAAGCGATGGGGGCCTTCATTCTTCGCCGTCATTGGTGGGTCAACGCGGTCTGCCTGTGCGCATTTATCGGTCTCGGAGTCGGCTTGCTGCAAATCAAGACCAGTGTGCAGTTGCTGAAGCTGTTCGACTCCGAATCGCAGATCATCCGAGACTACGCTTGGCTCGAAGATAACTTCGGTCGTTTGGTTCCCATGGAGCTGGTCGTACGGTTTCCCGAATCGCTTAAGCGACCGACCGAATTTGTTGATGCGCCGACCAATGAACAACTGCGGGCTGCCCGCACCCAGTTGAGTTTGCTTGAGCGGGCCGACGCGGTGGCCCGCATTCAGAATGTCCTACAAAAGGAATTTGGTTACGAAGGACAGGACATCGTTGGTCGCGGAATGTCAGCTATCACCTTCTTGAAGGACATGCCCGAACCTTGGCGTGGTTTCAATCCGCAGCGTTCGGCTGCCAATCGTTTGCTGGAGCAGTCACGCGATCAATTGCTGCAGTCGGACTACTTGGCGGAAGAAACCTCGGAGATGGCCAAGGGGACTGAGTTGTGGCGGATCAGCCTCCGTCTGGGTGCGCTCAACGACGTCGATTACGGGCAGTTCGTTTCTTCGTTGCGCTCCGCCGTGGAACCGGTTGTGGCAGGCTATCGTTGCCGTTCGGAGATCATGGAAAGCATCCTTGCATCGCGGCCGGGTGAGGTCGACGGTTTGTACGGCGATGTTTTGTTCCTAGGCCACGGCCCGCCAGGTGAGCTCGACAAAGCCGATCCGGCTCGGGCAATCTCTGAAAACAAGGAGGCAGCAGCCGCAGGAGCGACGGAAAGTCTGATGGTTAACGACACCCGCGTCCTGGCTGAAACACTTTCGTCGTGCTTGGTCAATGAGACCATCCGCAAAACCGACTGGCACGACCCAGTGAAGCGTCCCTTGCCTGCGGGTAAAGCCAATTCCGAACAATGGGCCGCCTACGTGAAGCAATACGCGTGTGTCGTGCTGCTTAAGCCACACCCCGATTACGACTTGGACTTCATTCGGCAGCACAACCCGAATTTTATCGATGCGGCGCAAATGTTGTCGGATATTCGCGCGGCCAGCTTGGCACCCCGTGTTGCGACGGGCGAGCCGGTTGAGTTAAGCACGCGCGCAGGTGAGATGGACGTCGTTTACACGGGCATCGTGCCGGTTGTCTACAAAGCGCAGCGCACGCTGTTGGAGAGCTTGATACAAAGCGTGGCCTGGGCATTTGTGCTCATCGCCTTCGTGATGGCTTGCTTGCTCTCGCCAGGGAAGAACTTTCTCGATGCGCTGCGCCCGCGGAACCTATTGCAAGCGGCTGGCTGCGGAGCTATTTCAATGATCCCCAATGTCTTCCCCGTGGTCATCATCTTTGGATTCATGGGACATTGCCGCACGCTGGTCGACATTGGTTCCATGATGACGGCTAGTGTTGCAATGGGAGTAGCCGTTGATGATACGATCCACTTTCTCACTTGGTTCCGCGATGGACTCCGCCGCGGACTCGACCGCCGTGAAGCCATTTTTGTGGCATACAAGCATGTGGCGCCGGCAATGACGCAAACGACGATTATTGGCGGAATTGGACTGAGTGTCTTTGCGCTCAGTACGTTCACCCCCACACAACGCTTCGGCACACTGATGTTAGCACTTCTGGCGGCTGCACTCGTCGGTGACTTGATCTTCCTACCTGCTTTGTTGGCAAGCCCTTTGGGACGCATATTCACCATTCGTAACGGATCGAACCGCTCGGCAAACTTGCAGCCCGGAATCGATGCCAGCTTCGCTGAAAACTCGGTCTTGGCGGGTTCAACAGCCTCCGTGCAACACTCCGCTACAGAGGAAAACGACTACAAGCTGGCGGATGAAGTTCCAAAAACGGTTCTGCATCCGCCCCACATGCTGCGCAGCGACCCAACACAGTTGCGGCGCCGCATTTGATCCTACGTAAAGCCATCACCACCGCAAATCGTACCGCACCGTCTCGTCGGCGTGAATCAACGTCAGAACAAGGCGTGCACCGGAGGGTGTGAGCGCCAAGCCAACCATGGGCTTTCGAACACGAAAGTGGTCACTCGCTCCGTCGGCACGCACCAAGTGAACGGTGCGGTTAAGCTCCGAAATCGCCCATACAGCCTGTCCTGTCCCAGGATCCTTGGCAACTGAGCTCAATGCAGCGCGAGGCTTCGTCGTGGCACTCGGTAGCCGATAATGCCACTGCGGTGCGAGCGTGTTGTCGAGCAAGAACAGCGCTGGCTCGTCGGAGGCCAGCCAACCGCGGGCAAGCACCCAGCGAGTGGATGCGTCTTCCCAGACATTCCAAGGTCCAGCGGCTGGCGTAAAGCTCAGCGTTTTAGGGAGCGCGGCAGTGCGTGCGTGCGAAGCCGGCTGACCTAACGTGCGTCGAAGCGTCGATTCATCGTCCAATTCCAGTGGCTCAAGGTTGCGGTTAGCCAGCACCACCAAACCACCTATCGAGCTCGGCAGCCTGTCCTGTCCAAGGATCGCTACCGGTGGGCTTGGGCAACGACCACTCAGCTGCTCATGGTTGGAAGGATCAAACAGAATCGTTTGCGAGCGGTTGTCGATCACGGCCAGTCGCGGCGCCTTGGAGCCACCTATCGTTAGCCATTGCATGTCCACCACAGTGCCCTCAGGATGTAGTTGCAACTCGGTGTTCTGCAGCGAGCGTCGGTTGAGGACTTGTAAGCGTCGGCCGGATTGCGAAAGCAAAGCAAAGTAATCCGCGTTGGGCGAGGCGGTTAACATGAGCGCCCCACTTTCGGAATTCCAGGGGGTCTGCAGCGATTCAGTCGCGGTGTCTAACAAAGGGGCAAAGCTCTCCAATTGCCCTGCATCCGATAGCAACCACAAGCTTTGCGAAGCGTCGACCGTGGCGGCCATATTGCCCCGCCGCTGCGTTGTTCTGGCCAGTTCGGTCAGTCGCACCACTCCAGGAGCGTAGCTCTCGGGCATGTCGTCCGCACGGGCATCGACGGCTGCCGACAAAGCGATTTCGGCTGCGTGACGCGTGGCAGCGCCGCGATTGCGCTCAACCAACTGCTGGGCTAGATCTTCCCCTTGTGCGACTTGTAACAAAAGTTGTGGCAAGACCTGGTCCAGTATCGGGTTCGCTCCCGACTCGCGCAACTGAACCCGATTGTTGGCATCCAGGACGATCACGGTGGGCGCCTCGTTAACGTTAAAGAAATCCCGCCCAAGTGCATCGCGATCGACGGTAAGTTTGCCCGGCAGCTTCCATGAATCAACCAGCGTCGCAAAGCTCAAGCCCGAGGGAGCCGTTGGCTCGGCCCACACCGCCACAAATTCAACGCTTTCTTTCACCCCTGCGGCAGTCAATTTTTTCTCAACGACCGACAACTGCTCGGCCGCAAGTCTGCAGGCCGGATGGTCGGCGAGCCAAACCAACACGGTCGCTTTGCGTTTGGAACGCCCGACCGACGAATAGGCCAGCTTTCCAGCGGGATCGTTCAGGAAAAAGGCCGGGATCTTAACACCCAGCCCAGCTGTTTCAATCACTGGCGGGGGCGGGACAAAATGAGTAACCAGTTGATCTCCCGGATGTGCGTGCACCTCAAAGCGTTCCCAATCGATCCCCCTGTTTACCTGCACTTGTTGCAATTCGATCGTTAGCTGCAACTCAGACACGCGGCGATCGTGCTGGATTTCTGATGCCAAGTTCTGATTGGGAATTTGCACGCGCCGCAACAGACCGGTGGCTTGTTCAATCCACAGGCGGTATTCAGCTCCATGGCGATTCACATTGATCACGTGACACAGTTGCTGCTCAATCAACTCGGCCTCAGAAAAGCTGAGCGGGGCCGATGCATCCGCAAGACCACTCAAGGGCTCGGGACTAAGCAACAAATCGAGTTGCGGTGGAAAGCCAGCCAGACCCGCCGCCAATTGCTCGGCTACCAGCGGATCGCTGAGCAACCACTCAAAACTCACTTGCTCAGGCACAGCCCGGCTGATTACCTGCCGCTCGAGTGAGTTCGCCAGTTGCGCGGTATGAGCCTGCCCACTCTGGGACTGCGTATCCGGAAATTGCGCATCTGACTGGGCGCTTTCCAGTGCTGCGCCTTCGCGTGCTGCGAGCCTCAGCTGCCAACGTTGGTCGGACGGCCCGGCGCTAACCGAGTAGACGCGCATGCCGAGTCTTCCCTGCTTGTCCCAGGCGATGGCCAGCGGTGCACGGTCGACCTGTGGCTCTCCGTCAAGCCGATAGCTGAGCTGCACGAACCCGCGATCTTCGTAGCTCGTCAGTTGCTGATAGGTCCGCACGCAATTTTCAAGCACTCTGCGGGGCGAGACGTTGGCACTGGTTAGCACCTGCTTGCCCTCACGCGTCGAAGTCGCGTCCGATAGCGGATTTGAGGAATCGCAACCAACCAAAGCTAAACCACAGCCCGCGAGCAAACAAGCTGGAATAGGGCCCACCCGAAGAAGTCGTGCAAGTTGCTGCCGAGTCATGCAAAATCTACTTTCTTGCCCTTGGGCCGCAGGCGCTCGCCTCGTACCCAACCTTGTGCGGATTAAAAATCACTGCGTTTGCCGACCGTAGCCCACGAGCGGCTGATGACTCGGCCGATAAATCACCTTCAATCAACAGCCCGCTAGCCCTCAGCCTCGAACAACTCATGGCGCTAAGTGTCCTGCCCGATCGAGTCTGATTGGCGTAGAATAAGGTGCCATTAGTTCCAGGTTGCTGGATACCAAGTCACCGACTGCGAGCCTGCTGAGTACCAAAATTTTGGTTTCGATGGCAATGCGGCTTCCCCAAACCTCCTTGCTCCCGGTCCGATCGATAAATGCCAGCTAAAGAGCCCCTGCACCTACTGAATGCTTTTCGCCTTCGCTACGGACACGACGGAGAATGGTCGCTTTCCAACGAAGAACGCAGTGCCAGCGTGGCCTCGCCCGTAGCGGCTATCGAAGATCTGCCAGCCACAATTTTCAGCGCTCTGGAGTCGCCGCGAGGTTTGCCCAGTTTGGACCAAGTCATCGTTCCGGGCGATACCGTCGCTTTAGCCATCGACCCTTCATTGCCAGCACTGGCAGAAGTCGTGGGACTGGTTGCCCGCTGGTTGTGCGACAAAGGGACAGAACCGAGTAATCTAAAAATCGTGTTGGCCAGCCATGACGCTCAAATGGTGCATGAAGTCGAAGAGGGGGTCACGCGTTGTTTTGCGAACTCGCCGCACGATGCGACGACGGTCGTCATCGAGGCGCACGATCCCGACGATGCACAACGCAGCGCCTATGTGGCAGCCAATGAAGACTCGGATCCCATCTACATGAACCGCACCTTGGTGGATGCAGATGTCGTGATTCCTCTCGTCTGCACGCGTCACGCAAACACATTGGACTATCTGGGGGCTTATGGAATATTTCCACTTCTCTCCAATCGCGCGACGCTCGGAGAGTTCTATAGCCTGTCGCGACTGAACGATCCGGTCGCCCATGAAAAACTCAAGCAGTGGGCCGATCAAGCCGCTTGGTGGCTGGGGTTATTGGCTGCGGTTCAGGTCGTTCCTGCGGAAGGAAATCGCGTAGCCGCAGTTCTTTCGGGGCTAACCGATGAGCTCGAAGCAGCCAGTCAGGAGGTATTCGCGAAATTGTGGCGGACCGATTGCAGCCAAAGCGATATCGTGATTGCGTTGCTGGATGGAAGTCAATCGCAACAGAACTGGCGCGAAGTAGCCCGTGGGCTGCGCAATGCAACGCGCTTCACCTGCTTGGGTGGCGCGATTGTCATCTGCACACAACTGCGAGAAGCGGTTGGTAAAGGGCTAAGACGGCTGAGCGATGTCCATCACTCGCGGGAAGCGATTGCCAAAAAACTGTCACACGATAGCTCCGATGACGCCTTGCCAGCCGCCGTCGTGCTCGAAGCCACCGCGGACTACCACGTCTACCTTACATCCGAATTACCACGGGGTGTGGTCGAACAAATGGGTTTGGGAGTGATCGAGTCCGAAAGCCAGCTCGCGCACTTGGTCGCGCAGCACGCCACCTGCACCATACTCGCCTCGGCACAGCATCGCTATTGGTCCGACAATTGATGTCCCCTCTTCCCGTAGTGGATGAGGCTACGAATCCCTCTCCCATCACTCACAACCATCAATGCGATCCGCTCTTCAGCCTATTCACTGATATCAAAGGCATAGATCAGGTCGAGGTCACGCAAGAAGAGCTTTCCTTCGGCCACAACCGGATGGGTCCAAATCTTGCCACTTCCGCGGTTCAGTTGCGACTGTGCCGGTAGGCTAACCTTACCGTGCTCGAGCCATTCGGTTGGGCTGGGTTCGACCAAATAGCATGTACCGCTGTTTTCGCCGTAAATATAAAAGCGATTGTCGGCAAAGGTCACCGACGCGCTGCTATCACCGCTGATACGGTGACTCCAAGCGATCTCGCCACTCATCAAGTTTTGGCACAACCAGCCACCACTTTTTCGCATGCCATACACATGTTCATCGACCAGGATGACGGAACCGTGGTGGTTTTGCTGGTTCTTGTTGAAGTAAACCTCTTGGGCTTGCACTGTGCCCTCCACGACCGAGAGTTCGAGCAAGACACAGCCGGTGGAGTAGGCACTGGTGTGATAGACCAAGTTCCCTTTCACGATGGGAGTTGGAATCGTGGCGGTGGCATTGCCACTTGAAGCATTCTGCCACAGCACTTTTCCGTCGGTCGTGGAGAACCCGACCAAGCCCGTTACCGTGGCGGTGATATACATCGACACACCATCGACTTCATGTTGGATCACTGAAACATAATGCGCGGGAGCCTCGATGCCGGTGCTTGTCAGCACAGGCTTGCCGCTCGCCAAGTCCAGGGCAACCAGGTACTGTTGTTTGCCGGGGCACACAACCACACGCTCGCCATCGACGAGTGGCGATTCGCTGTAGCCCCATTTGGGCAGTTGCCCACCGAAGTCGTCAACCAGATGGACCTTCCATTGCACAACTCCCGAATGCCGCTCGAGGCAGGCCACCTGGCCTGCATCGTCGAGTACCAGCAGTTGCTCCCCCGCGACGGTCGGAGTGCTGCGTGGTCCGCCCCCCCAGCCTTGCCGATAAGACTCCTCGGGCGCGGCCGGCCCAATTTCGGTCCGCCACAGCAGGCTGCCATCGGTTGCGTCCAGGCACAGCACAAAATTCATTTCGTCCGCACTTCCCAGCGTATACAACTTGCCGTCGACGACGGCGCAGGCTGAGTAGGCGAAACCAGCCTCAGAGAATGTCCATACCAACGGCGGGCCATCTTCTGGCCAACTCGGCTTTAACCCCGTGGCCAAACTCTTGTGATCCCGATTCTGGCCACCCCACTGTGGCCATTCATCCCTGTTCGCATCCTGCGCGAAGGTGTGGAGTGGTTCTAACGATAAGCAGAGAGCGACAAATACAAAACAGCTTACGAATCGCTTGCGCACTGTGGTACTTTCAAAGTGTCGATTGGAGTTTGTTGAGATCGCCTCATATCCACAACTATTGTACCACATTTCCATGCACATCCGTCAGGCGGAAGTCGCGACCTGCGGGACGGAAGGTCAGTCGCTTGTGGTGCATCCCCAGTGCGTTGAGCAATGTTGCATGCAAGTCATGCATGTGCACTGAAATTTCGACCGGTCGTTAGCCAAGTTCATCGGTCGCGCCGTAGGTTAAGCCGCCGCGCACGCCGCCGCCTGCCAGCCACATGGTGAAGGCTTGAGGGTGATGATTGCGTCCATCACCGCTTCGTCGTTCAACCTGAACAGGCCTTGCGTAGGAGCGGTCATGTTCGGTCGCAGACCGGGTTCTGCATCAGCAAGGTGAGCGCGTCATCCGCTTCCATCTTTTGTTTAACAACGTCGAGTCGCTCGCGCCAATACCTTTCATAGGCCTCGTCTGCCTCATGACCGGCCTCACCCAAACCGATCAACTGCTTCATCACCCGTTGCTCGCCCAACATGTGGCGACGTTCCATGACACGCGTGGATGCAAAGATACCCGCCAGCGCGTAGTAGTCGGCGGTGGGCACTAGATCGAATTTGTGATTATGGAAACGAGCACAACCCAACGTCTGTCCGTGCAACGCTCGACCAATCGTATCGATTTGTTCATCCGCCACTTCGATCCGCTGGTTCTGAATATCATTCCCGAGCAGCACCTTGGGCCCAATCACCAGAAACGCAGCCGCGATGCGTTGTTGGTCCCGCTGAGCCAGCGTTTCGTAAGGCAGCAAATCGCCTGTCAGCTGCTTCGTCACAAAGCTGTCAAAGGGCATGTCGGCGTTGAGCGCATCGATCACCCAGTTTCGATAACGCCATGCCTCTCGAAACAAAAAATTCTCATCCAGTCCATTGGAGTCCGCGTAACGGGCAAGGTCGAGCCAATGCCGCCCCCAACGCTCTCCCAAACGAGGAGACGCCAGCCACCGATCGACCATGCTCTCATAGGCCAGTGGAGAGGGAGCGTTGAGGAAAGCGTGCAGTTCGTCGACCGATGGGGGTATACCGATCAACTGAACGTAAAGTCTGCGGGCGAGTGTGCGGCGGTCGGCAGCGACGGATGGCTTTAACCCCTGTTGGGCGAGTTTCGAAAAAATATATGCATCAATTGTCGTGTCTACCCAGCTCGAGCCAGGTGCCTTGGGAAGCTCAACTCGCTCAAGCGGCCGAAATGCCCAGTGCTCTTTGCCTGAAACTGGATCAGAGGGATCATCGCTGGTCCTTCGTCACCATCGCGCAACCATCCGGCTTGGTTGTCCAATACCAGTGAGCCAGACTGCTCCTCCAATTGATCCGCATGGCATTCATAGCACCGACGGACCAACAACGGACGGATCCGCTTCTCGAAGAACTCGATTTCCCTTGCCGACGCAGTCGATCGTGCTCCAGGCGTTTCGCCCCCAGCAACCGTGGGTTCATCGCCCGCGGCAATTGGCCCCATGGCTGCCCGACAAACCAACGTCAACCCAACGAGCAAAACTCGAAATCGAGGCTGAGCGGTAGCCGTTGGGCGGCTGGGGTGGGAAATTCTCATGGCGGGTGACCGGCGGGGTAGGAAATGGGAATGGTCAGCATCTGCCATGCTAGCCAATTATTGGCCCGCTTGCAATTTTCATCCCTTAGACACGGCTCTACACCTCACGGCTCTTCCCTTCAAGGCTCAAAGTGAGACCGAAATGAACTACAATTAGGGGAGCCCCCTTATCTCAAGCGTAAGATCGCTCCGCCCCATGAAATCGCTGGCTCGCATCCTCATCCTCTGCCTGACCGTTCCGACGGTAGGCTTCTGCATTTTGGCGATTAGCCGTTACGTCGGCAACGCGCAACTCGACTCGGCACAAGGATCAAGCTATACCGTTCAGCGCCGCACGTTAGAAGATCGGGTCGTCGAGCGTGGAACGGTGGAAAGTCAGAACACGGTCTACGGTAACTGCGAAACACCGGGGCGAAGCAAAATCACCTTTATTGTTCCCGAAGGTTCGCTGGTCAAAAAGGGAGACAAGGTGGCTGCCTTTGAAACCAATGAAACCGAACAGCTGATTCAAACCAAAGAGGTCGAGGTCAACGAAGCGCGGGGCAAATTCGATGAGGCGGTGCAATCGCTCGAGATCAAACGCAATGAGAATGAAACCAATATCGCGGCTGCCAAGCTGGCCAACGATATTGCGGTAATTGATCTCAAGAAATACGAAAAAGGAGACTTCGTAGCCGACAAGGCTGATCTGGAGCGGGCGATCAAAGAGGCTGAGGCGGCCCTCGAAAAAGTCCGCGATGAAAAGAACAATATTCAAATCTTGGTTAAAAAGGGTTACCGCACCCCGCAACAGCTTCGCGAAATTCAACTTCGGGAAAATACATTTCAATTCCAAGTCGAACGGGACAAACAGAAACTGCTGGTGCTGGTGACCTACGATAAAGAGAAGAAACTGATCGAGATGGAGGGGAAACTGGCCGAGACAGAACTGAAGCTGGATCGCGCCAAGAAAACCGCTGAAGCCGAAGTTAAGAAAGGGGAGGCGGCGGTTGAAAACGCTAAGAATGGGGTCACTATCGTTGAGCAACAATTGACCGAACTGCAAGAGGTTCTCGAAAAATGCACGCTATTCGCCGAGCAAGATGGAACAGTGGCTTACGCCAATGAACGGTGGTACGACGCCTCGGATCGGATCCGCGAGGGGACGGAGATGTACCCTGGCCGGGCAGTCTATTATCTGCCCGATATGAGCCGCATGCAGATCAAAGCCAACGTGCATGAGTCGGTGGTCGATCGCATTAAAGTAAATCAAAAAGCCACGATTCGCTTGGATGCGTTCTCCGATACCAAACTTGCGGGCACGGTTTCCTCCGTGGCTGGGATGGCGGCCAGCACTTACTCCAACGTACAAAATTATGAAACAGTGATCCTCATCGATCAGCTTCCCGAAAAACTGGCGATCAAACCGGGCATGACGGCCGAAGTCGATATCCTGGTGGGGACCTACGCCGACGTCATTTGCGTTCCAGTCGGAGCGATCACCGAGCACTTCGAGCAAACCTACGTCTATGTTCTAACAGGTGGCAAAGCCGCGCGCCGCAGCGTCACCACGGGGCGGGTCACACATTCTTTCGTAGAGATCACGGAGGGACTGCAAGTCGGGGAAGTAGTGGCACTCGACGCCTACCAACGCGGCTTGATCGACTTTGCCGATGCGGAACGGGAGGAAGAACAAATCGATGCACCTGTGATGGGCGGCGAAGATCTGCAGGTTCCCACCGATGGTTAGCGCCGTCCATTTTCAGGCCATGCTCAATATGGCCATCCGCGGCATCTTGATGCACAAGCTCCGATCGCTGCTGACCGTGCTGGGGTTGGTGTTTGGCGTAGCCAGCGTGATCGTCATGTTAGCGGTCGCTGAGGGAGCGAGCCAACAGGCTCAGAAGCAAATCGCCGCACTGGGGGTCAACAATATCATTGTCCGCAGTGTGAAGCCGGTGGCGGCCAACAACAATCTGAACGTCAATAGCTTCGAGGAAAGTTTCGGCCTGACTTACTCGGATCTGCGGCGGATTACTGAAACGTTGGTCAAGGTGAAAGGGATCACCCCGCTTCGCGAATTCCCGCAGGAAGCTCGCTACGGTGCCGCGTCGCTCAACGCACGACTCGTGGGTGTCCATCCGAGCTACTTCGAGGCCAATCGTATTCCACTCGCACGCGGTCGGTTTTTGGAAACTCTCGATCTCGAGCAACGTTCCAACGTATGCGTCATCGGCGACACACTCGCCCAAAAGGTCTTTCGAGGAACTTCGCCCATCGGGAAGTCCATCCAAGTAGCCAATCAACATTTTTTTCGCATCGTGGGAGTGCAAGGCTACAAGACACCGTCGGGAGGTGTGGGTTCAAGTCTCTCCGCTCAAGATTTGAACCAAGATGTGGTGATCCCACTGACTACCGATCGCAGCCGCATCGGGGATGTCATCGAGCGGATGGAACAAGGGAGCTTCTCGCGCCAGCGGCTGGAGTTGAGCCAGATCACGATCGAAGTGGTTGATCGCTATCAGGTCAAGGCGACCGCTGCGGCGCTCGATGGCTTGCTCTCCAAGTTCCACCCGAAGCGCGACTTTGCGATCACCGTTCCGCTTGATCTGCTTGAACAGGCGCAAGCCACCCAACGCATTTTTAATTTCGTGCTTGGCGCTACCGCCGCGATTTCCTTGCTGGTGGGCGGCATTGGCATCATGAATATTATGTTGGCAACCGTTAGCGAGCGGACGCGGGAGATCGGCATTCGCCGCGCATTGGGAGCGAAGCAGGCGGATATCATCCTGCAGTTCTTGATTGAAACCGCGTCGCTGTCGTTGTTTGGAACGGCCATCGGCGTGTTGGTGGGACTCGCCGCACCCGCCTTGGTCTCCTATTTTTCGGGAATGGAAACATCGGTGACCATTAGCTCGATTCTGATTGCGGCTGGCGTGTCGTTGACGGTCGGCATCGTCTTTGGAATCTACCCGGCCCGGCAAGCGGCCCGACTGGACCCGATCGAAGCGCTCCGCCGAGGATGAAGCAGTACCGCTGCGGTGTGACGCGCAACTTACCCTCCCTGCGGAAATTCAAGCGTTTTGCTTGAATTTCCGCAGG
>JBGSHW010000031.1:0-2252 GCA_041751975.1 Pirellulaceae bacterium | reverse complement strand
AGACGAGGATATGACTCGGCCGAAGCGCAGGATCTTACTCAGGCATTCTTTGCGATGATCCTGGAAAAGAACAGCTTCAGTGTCGCTGACCCAGCGCGTGGAAGGTTTCGGTCGTTCTTATTGACTGCATTGAAGAACTTTTTGGCAAAGCAATGGCGTGATCAAGGCGCACAAAAGCGTGGCGGCAACCAACCGCACCTGTCGCTCAATTTTCGAGACGCAGAAAATCGGTATGCATTCGAGCCAGAACACCGACTTACCGCCGATCGGATCTTTGACCGCAAATGGGCGCTCACCTTGCTGGATATCACGATGGGGAATCCTAGGTAGGGGACCATTGTGCCATTGTTGTTTTAACTCGTTTCCACTCCGTCTTTTTCTAAAATTGTTTCTACTCTCGTGAAAATCTGCTCGGCCGCGTGTGTGTTTACTTGTAGAGAGCGAGAATACACACATGAAATCGACGGATCCCGAAACACGAAATAGCCTGATCATACGGCTGCCCGACCAGGGCGATCAAGACGCATGGGGACAATTCGTGGCTATTTATGACCCGCTGATCTATCGGCTGGCAAGAATGAAGGGGTTTCAGGACGCTGACGCCAGAGAGCTGGTTCAGGAAGTACTGCTAGCCGTCTCAAAAGCAGTCCATCGTTGGGAGCCAGACAAGAATCGCGGCCGATTCCGCGACTGGCTCTTTCGAATCGCTCGCAACTTGATGATCAATTTCATGACTCGCAGAAAGCACCAGTCCATTGCCAGCGGGGATGAAGATTTTGCAGCATTGCTGGAGCAGAAGATCGATCCGGCAAGCGAGCAATCGGCACTATTCGACTTGGAATATGGCCGCCAAATGTTTCTGTGGGCCTCAGACCGCGTGCGTGAGCAAGTCACACTTCAAACATGGAAGGCGTTTTGGAAGACGACTGTCGAGGGGCAAGCTGTTCCCGCGACGGCCGACGAGTTAGGCATGAGCACAGGTGCAGTTCACATCGCTCGCAGTCGCGTTCTTGGTCGTCTTCGGTTGGAAGTAGTCGCACTTGAGCGAGAGCAATGCAACGGCTCCTTCCATCGCAATGCAAAAGATCAAGAGGGAAAAGAATGAAAGCCGATTCGAAACATGTGAACGATGAATCGTTGCAGATCCTGGTTTTAGGCGATGAGCAGAGTGATGACTTTCGTCGCACCGCGAGGCATGTCGAGACTTGCTTAGAGTGCCAACATCGATTGCATGAGTTGGCTGCTCCAGGAGAATTTGAAAGCAGCGTCAGTTCGATGCTGAGCAAATCGTCCAGCGACTCATTGGGCGGCTCGTCTAACAATTCAGCTATCGCTACGAATCCAGCAGGCGTTCACTCCGAACCGACAAAGCTCGACTTCCTTTCGCCTCCGAGTCATCCGGAGATGCTTGGTCGCCTGGGGCGCTACGAAATCGAGCGTGTCATTGGATCTGGCGGAATGGGGATTGTATTAAAGGCCTACGACACGGAACTCAATCGTCCTGTAGCCGTTAAAGTGCTCGCGCGGCATCTGGCACATAGCGGTGCAGCGAAAGCGAGGTTCGCTCGCGAGGCCAAGGCGGCTGCGGCGGTCGTGCACGAACATGTGGTAGCGATTCACAATGTCGAAGCAGATCGCGATCTACCGTTCCTCGTCATGCAGTTTGTAAGTGGGGAGTCGCTGCAAGCGCGTATCGACCGTCAGGGGCCGCTCGATGGGAAGGAGATCTTGCGGATTGGGATTCAGATTGCATCGGGCTTGGCAGCGGCCCACGAACAAGGAGTTGTCCACCGCGACATCAAGCCAGCCAACATCCTGCTGGAAGATCGCGTCGAGCGAGCTTTGATCACCGATTTTGGATTGGCTCGCACGGTGGATGATGCGAGTTTAACGCATACGGGCGTCGTCGCAGGGACTCCACATTATATGTCTCCTCAGCAAGCCAATGGGGACTCGACCGATCATCGTACCGATCTGTTCAGTTTGGGATCGGTACTCTACTTCATGGCCACCGGCCATCCGCCGTTCCGTGCCGAAAAAGCCATGGGAGTGCTGCACCGGATTTGCCATGATCGTCAGCGACCGCTGTGGCAAGCCAATCCCGATATTGCCGATGAGTTGTCGGTGCTGATCGATCGACTGTTGGAAAAGCAGCCAGCTCGGCGACTTGCTTCGGCCGAAGCCGTGCGAGTTTCTTTAGTCGATCTGTTGGCTCAGATTCAGCAACCGAACAACGGTTTACTGCGTCGGTT
>JBGSHW010000030.1:0-65028 GCA_041751975.1 Pirellulaceae bacterium | reverse complement strand
TCATTTTCAATCCATATTTTGCGGTGATCGCAATTCTTCTTCGTGGCTGGGTCATAGCCCATTAACATGCAGCGCCTGATGACTTTGCAGATCGTATGTACGATAGCAATTTCTGAAGGCACGAACACTTCCGACCGATTTCTGCGCGCCATAGCAAGCACTCCTCGATTATCAACGATTCAAAAAAGAATTTGCCTCTAAGGCTATTGACGGAGAACGAGGGGTACTCCTTACAAAAAAATCAAAAGTTTTTAAAAGTTTTCTGAAGTTCGGTAATCCCGGAACTCATTAGCAGCTATCGCCCACAAGCCCGACTCGGTTCGAGCTTGCGTCACATCTTTTGAAAACGCCTGCCACATCCGCGCAGCCGTTTCGCCGTCCAGGCCGGTGCTCGTATGAAGCCGCTGAGGGACTGTCCCCAACGCGAAGCGATCGCACTCCTAAACGAAAGCGTTCCGCTTAGCGTCGGTAGGAACAACGTGGGAAGATCGCAAACAGACCGTTGCGCTTCGTGAATACCGATGACACATTGTTCCATGGATCATCCGTGGCTAGAATGCGGTTGGCCATGGGCTGCACGGCAGGCTGTCTAGGCGAGCGGCAGAAAAGAACATACCGGACGGCTCGCACCGTTCCGCTATGTTATTAGCGGCAGGGCGCGAGCCGTCCGGTGTGTTCGTGAGTGCTTTTCCGCCCCTCGTCTTATATCCCAATATTGCGCTCTAATGAATCGAACGAACTAAGAAATTACATTAAAATTCAATAGATAATTCCTACCCTAATTTTCAGCAAGTAACATGGGGACTTCTCCAACCATTGGTATTGATCTGGGAACGACCAATTCCCTCTGCGCTGTATTCAAAAATGGACAGCCAGTGCTAGTCCCCAACGCGATAAATGAGTTGTTGACCCCTTCTGTTGTTGGGGTTCTTGAGGACGGACAGATTGTCGTTGGGCAGGCGGCTCGTGAGTTGCGAGTAACCTCGCCCGATCGGACAGTCTCTTGCTTTAAGCGTTCCATGGGTTCCTCGACGCAACTAAAAATCGGTGATCGGAAGTTCAACAGCGTCGAGCTATCAAGTTTTATGCTAAGGTCACTCATCGAAGATGCCCAGAAGTCTCTCGGTGAGGATGTATCTAACGCCGTCATTACCGTCCCGGCGTATTTTAATGACAATCAGCGCAAGGCAACGCAGCTCGCCGGAAGAGTTGCCGGATTAAGTAGCAGCCGCATTATCAACGAACCCACAGCGGCCGCCCTGACGTACGGCTTTCACGATCGCACCGCTGAGAGAAAGCTGATTGTCATCGATCTTGGCGGAGGAACCTTTGATGTCACCGTCATGGATATCTTCGAAGGCACTTTGGAAATTATTGCCACCGCTGGCGAAACCATGTTAGGCGGTGAGGATTTCACTTCACGTTTGGTCGGTTGGGTGCTGCTGCAATGCAATCTTCAATATGAGTCCGAGGAGATCAAGAACCCGTTGCGAGTGTCGCGACTACGTCAACTATGTGAATACGCCAAACGCCAGCTCAACGAACAATCAACCGTTAGTATCCGAATTCCTTCCGAAAAGGGAACCCTTGACGACCATGCAAAAGTGGTGGAACTAACGCGAAAGGTTGCGGCGGAGCAATATGGTCCGTTGATAAGGCGGTTGTCGCGACCTATTTCACAAGCGATCCGTGACTCGAAGCTCCAGCTTTCTGATATTTCGGAGGTGATTCTCGTGGGTGGTGCGACACGGATGGTGGAAGTGCAACAATTTGTTCGAAAGTTGCTCGGTAAGGAGCCGCAAGTGAAATTCAATCCGGATCATGTGGTCGCCCTTGGAGCTGCCGTCCAAGCTGCATTGATTGCCGATGACCAAGCGGTCGAAGATATGGTCATGACCGATGTCTGTCCGTTCACACTTGGTGTTGAAATTGCGAAAGAATTCGGGTCCAAGCAAGTCACTGGTTACTACTTGCCGATCATTCATCGCAACACAACGATTCCCGTCTCGAAAGAAGAACTGGTCGCTACCACACTCCCCAATCAACGTGAAGTGTTGGTCAAGGTTTTCCAAGGCGAGTCGCGAAAGGTAGCTGAAAATTTATTCTTGGGTGAATTAAAAGTAAAGAACATCCCGCCGGGAGCGGCGGGGCAGTTTATCCATCTGCGTTTCACTTATGATTTGAACGGAATCTTGGAAGTTGAAGCTTACCTTCCCGACTCTGGAACTAAGTTCGCAGCCGTACTTACAAACCACGCACAGGGCATGACCGATGTCCAAATACGCGCCGCCGTTGCAAGAATGCAAGCGATCAAGTTTTACCCTCGCGAAAATATTGAAAACCAACGACTACTTCTTTTCGCAGAACGCGCCATCGGGGAGATCAGTTCTTTTCAACGATTAGAGTTGGAGGAAATGGTTGACAGCTTCGAAGCGGCAATGGAATCGGGCGACCCAGAGTTCTTTGACGCCGTTCGTGAGGCGCTGTTGCTGAAACTATCCAGTTTGGGATTCGACCCGCAGGGACTATCCGATGAGCAATAGTGGCACAGCGCGAGATTACATACTTCGCATGATGGAGTTGTGTGACAATCGTCAACACGAAGAGGCAGTAAAGTTGCGAAAAGCATTTTTTGCCGCAGACGATAAGGCCCGAACATTGACAGATGAATCGCTTCACCTTGCGGTATCGCGGCCTGAACTATTGAGCGAGCTTGCGGAGATCTGTGAAAATTTCTGGCAGCTTCCAAAAAATAAGTTATCCACTCAATTGGCTCGCTTGGCAAGCTCGAAGTATCCAGAAGTCGCAATCAAAGCGGCACGTTTGTTGAAAGTCGCAGAGAACCACACAGAATTTTCTCGGCTTGCGGCAGACTCTGCAATTCATCCCGCATTCCGCAATGCCATTAAACAGATTGTGGTTTTGCCAGCTTCCCAAGCTAACGCGATCAAGGAACTCCAGTTTTCGCACTTGAGACCCCTCAACAACGATGCGTACGTTTCTGCAAACCATGCGATAAAATCAGCAGTTGACCGTTTAAGAAAATCCTATCCCGCTATTTTTTCACTGGAACCTGAGTGGTTCAACGAACTTTTCTATTATCAACCCAACTGGGATCTCGACTTGCAAGAAGGCAATATGGCTTTAGGTTGTGCGGTTTTAGCCTTAGTCGTTTTTGCACTGGGGGCATTCAGTGCAATTATCTCTGCCATATCCGACGGTCCGCTCTGAGATTGAGAATTTATGTTGGACTCTGAACCTAATTGGCACTTGTTACCTCATAATCCATCCCAGTTTTTTGAGCTTAGCAACTCGAGTGATGTTCGCGACCTAAAACGCGCCTACAATCGACTACTGCGTCAATACAAGCCAGAGAAGTTTCCTGGCGAATTTCAACGCATTCGTGAAGCCTACGAGACTCTCAGCGAATGGTTGCGATACGGCGGCACAGTTTCACAGTCGCCATCGCCCTCGACCTTTCAACCAGAGGGTGTCCACCCAGACTGTGGTCAGACAACGTCATCCGATACCGCTGGTCTGGAAAACAAAACGCCGATTGTCAATTCGTTCCGTGATCGACTTCACTGTGAACCGATCGCGATGCTGTATCGAGAACTTGGTGATGGACCTTGTCACTCGGCTCAAGACTATATCATGCTAGCGTTCATGGCGGATGTCACCGCAAGGGACAAGTCGAGCAAGTCGGCGAGGGTTGGTTTTGCCGATTGGATTCTTCGCGGGTTGCAGGCGTTTCCTCGCAATAGCGAACTCATCGCGTTGTTGCGGGAACTCCTGCTGGAGTATCACGACCGACCCGCGACGAGAAATTTGCTGCTGCGATTAGCGGAACTTGCGAAGGAGGATTTTTTCTACATTACCGAACGTGTCTGGGGGCGACTGATCGATCGGCTGCCGTTTTCTGAATTTCAAAAGCTGCTGGGCGAATGTGAAGATCGATTGGGTGCGCATTCCGACATGAGTCAGTTGATTTTCTACGTCTATCTGTTGCGAAGCAGTGTGTGGAAGGCGGACGAAGATTGGTGGCAAGGCATCTGGAAACATTTAGATGACAATTTCTTTAAGCTGCCGCATTGGGAGCAGGGTGAGGTGGATTTCGCCGACAATCTTCGGCAATACCAGAAGTGTCGTAGTGAGTTTGCCTCGATTTGTCCGCTGGCCGCTGAAATCGATCATGTGATTGAAGGATATTGCCTCTCACCAGAATCTGAAGGTGACTGGCAAGTGTTGCAATGCCAAAGTCGAATTTCACAGCGAGGATTCTTTCTCATATCGGATTTTCCTGACCAATCAGCGGACAGCGGGCGGCAAGATTTGTTCCTCGCGGTTTGGGATAAGATTCTCAGCGAGGTTCATGATCGTCTTGGTGACAACAGCGAACTCAGTGGTTCGACGGGGGAACTTCAACACAAAATGGAACACACATTGATACGTGCCAACATACGTTGGGCGAAGACGTCTACAAGTCGTCAAGGAAACTTCATTGTTCTCGTTGGTATTATCCAGGCAATTCTCATCATGACGGCTACGGTCAGTTACTTGGTTCGCAGCGTGCGGTCGTTCATGGATATCGGCATGCTTCAGGGCTTCTGGGACATTTGTCTAGCGATTGTCAGCGTGGTGCTCGGCCTTCCCCTTGCGATGATCGTGGCCTATTACGGGGTGCGAAAATCTCGAATGCACTACGGGCACGTTCGGCATGATTTGATATTGCTGCTTCGTGCAGCTCCGCTGAACGAGCCCGCGCTAATTGAATTCATCCAAGCTGCCGAAGGCAAAAAAGTTGGCGATGATACCGTGAGCGATACTAGTTCCGTTGTTAAAGGGTTACAAACAGACTACGCCGTCCGACTTTTCTGCCGAGCCATGATGACGCTTGCCCGATACTGAGGTTGCCGGGACTTTCAATTTTTGTTAGAGGGGCCTTGCGCCGGGGTCAGACCTTGTCTTCGGTGTTCGACAACACGGGGAGTACTCGCTAATACCGACAACACGGGCTGCCCCCGGCGCATGCGCTGGCCACTGCGCATTTTGCCCAGCAGTTATGCGAGCATTGCGAACTGAAAATGGGTATGCTGATGTAAGCTGATCGGATTCGGTGGCGAGGTTTGGTTGCGGAATCGAACACGCTTCGATTCCTGGAATCGCCGATACATACCCAAATACTGCTGAGGTAAATGACCAATGTGTCGTGGCCTGTTCGCTGTCTATTTTCTTCTGGTTGCGGTTGGTTGTTCGGGCGGTAAGTCGACAAGCAATCAGACGTATGTATCTGAGGCACAAGACATCGCCTCTAATATCTTGACGTCAGACCCTGAGTTAGAGGCTGCGACCGAAAATGCACTTCCGGTTAAGGCGAGAATTGGGGAGTGTCCCCAACGCGGAGCGATCGCTGACGGAACGTCCCCGACGCTGCTGATCGTCGAGTCGAGCAAGAGGGTTCCGTGGACCAAGCCCGAGGACTTGACGGATACCCATGTCGAGCCACTCACCGGGAACGCGCTGCGCTACCTGACGGCGGGAGGCAGCGTCCATGAAATGAGTCCGCTCGATCACGCCAAGCTTCAGAAGCTCATCACCCGCGATGGTGTGCGATGCTGCAAAGTGACCCACCGTTGGGGCAGCACTAGCTCGCAAAATAGGTCCGCAGGCGCTGCGTCTGAACCTGAACGCTTTGAAGGCATGTCAGCTTGGAGGGCGACACAGGGGAATCTATGGCAGGTGGACTGATGTTTCGCCCTCCGGATGCAACCGCAGCGGTCCATGGCACTTTCAGCGTGGCTTGTCCTCAAGTTTTTGCAAAATGGCGTCCAGGGTGGCTTCTATGCGGCGAATTCTTGCTTCCAATTGATCAAGTCGCTCCTGCGGCTTAGTTGCTTCTAGCTTCGCCTCTTGAGCCGACTTCAACCGCGTTTCCCGACCCGCCTCGGCCAGCACTTGTACTTGCTCTTGCTGTTCTACAAGCAGCTTGTTTCTATCTTCTTGGGCTTTTGACACATCAGCCGCAGGCCCGACCAGCAACACGATAAACTGCAACGCGTCTTCTTGACCCTCGCTGTCGCGGACCTGGACCGAAAGTTGAAGTTGAACAGCCAATTTGTCCTCCGCCAGAACCTTTCCGGTCATCGCTTTGTACCATTTCGAATTCTCGTCATGTTGCCAGGGGGGTACAGCACCGTCGTGCATTGAATGAGGGTGCTCGCCACTTGCCGCAGCAATTGTGCTGGCCCACAATTCATCGGTATCGAGGGTAACATTGCCGCTGTCCGCCTCTAGATCGATCCCAGGGCTTTCGGCCATTAAGCTGAAGGTGACACCCGTTGTTTGGCCTGCAACGTTCAGCAGAACCCGTTTCTTACCACCAACTTCGACTTCCGTCGTTTGCTTCTCTGTAAAACAAATGGGAAGCGGCATTTGCTCTGCAATTGCTTCGGGTATCGGTGCAATCATGATTTTGTCCCTATTAATAAGGCAAATCTTGTTGCCGACGATCCGCATCTGGTTGCGTTCACCATAAAAATTTGGGGAAGGACCATTATTCGGACGGACATCGAAGACGGACGAATGCATGACAGTACCTTCGGTGAGATTGCAGTATTGCAAACTCAACTCAAGCATCCGCCCGTTGTTTGATGCGGAAACCACGACGGCCATTGGCCATGCGTGTGAAATTAAACATGTTTGCGATTGGGGCCACGATGCAATTTGGCCGCCCCTAAAATTGGCTAGCGAATTGCCATTGACGACCATTCGCCCCCACCCTCTACTCTGATCGTTCCTCTGGTTGTGCATGCCGCTATCGCCCGATGTCGTCTCTACTCTTGGCAGTTGCGACATAGTGTGCAATCGCAGCACTTCACCGGAGTGCGTGTTGACGATGCTATAAGGCTTCTGAAGTAGGCCGCCTTCTAGATCGATGTAGGGCATGTGGGAGTGGCCCGCGCCCACATCAGTCGGCTTTGCCTGCATTTTTTCGATATCAAACGTCTCGATAACTTCACCAAGAGCGACAAGCTCCGTTGCTGAGATTTTGACCAGACGCAGGGGTGCGGACTTCAAAAACTGTCGCTTGCTTGCTTTGAGTGTGTGGTCCAACCGATAGAAAACGTTTCCGGAGTTAGGTGCCAGAAAAACATATTTATCATCGATCGTAGCGAAACGAATGCCCTGTGGCACTTCTTGTACAGCCAACGTCTTCAGCGTGGAAAGGTCTATGACCATCAGCTTGTCAGGACCTGGGTGAGCAGGATGTCGATTTTCTTGACCAACCGCCATCCCCCAGACCAACAAGACTTTCCCCGACGGTGATACTTCCATCGACTTGGCATGAAAGCCAAGTTCAATCTCGGGAAGGGTCACATGCACGTTTAACGCAACCGAATCGATGGTTTCTTGGGACATGGAATCCTTGACCGCGAGCTGGATCGTTGAAAAGCCAACATCTTCGACGCTTGGTTTCCAAATCAGATGGCCTTCTTCCAGTATCACCCCCTTGGGGCCGCTCTCAATCTCTATGATCGCTTTGGGTTCCAGTTCCGCGTTGGTCACGTTGATGGGTATTCGAAACATTTCCTCCACCAGCGTCGAGATTCCGCTGGGAGCGACCAGCATTCGCAGAGGTTGCAGGTTTGTGAAGTCTTTCAAGTCAACCCAGCAGCAACGCGTTTCCAAGCCAACAACAGCGTAGCCATTCCTCAAATCGTACTTGATGGTCGGATCGAAAGTTTCGCTATGAGATCGCGATGGTGAGCTGACCTGTGCTGATGGGAATTTCGCATCTGCAATGGACGCACCCGTACTAAATTTCTCCAGGACGAGTTTTCCGCTCACATAGGAAACGGCCAAGTCCAGAGTGGGGTGAATCGCAACGGGCGAGCCGGTAAAACTGCGGATCTTTTGAGTCATGTCAAGGGAATACAGGTGGTTTCCTAAAGTCCAATAACGATTCGCAGGACCAGCAACCAATTCGCCAAAGCTGTCGTGATGACCAAAAATTTGCGTAAACGTCCCCTGATCTTCGTCTACCTTCAATAGGTAGGCTCCGCTGGGTGAACTGGCACCGCGAGCATCAAGCGACATCCACTTGCCGTCAGTTGCCATCACCACATGCCTCACATCATGCCCCCACGTCTGAGTCTTCAGTTGTTTACGAACTTGCAGATTCTCTGAGTCAATTTGAAAGACTTCCCCGTCCGGAAAGGCTGCACCGGTGTTGCACAAGCAGTACACCAAGTTGTTATCGACTTGCGAACAAAACAGGGCGTGTGGCCCTTTGCCGATAAGCTTGACACTACCCGCAACTTGATTGGTATTCAAATCAATAACGAACAGAGCTGGCGATTTCTTACAACCCACAATCAACTGATCGCGTTTGATGATCATTTCTTCTGGTGTTTCGCCAACCTTAAACCTTCGAACTTCACCCGTTTTCGGTTGATATTCAACAACCTCATTTCCCGATTGGATCGAAGCGAACACACGGCCAGTTTCCTCATGCACGGCCCAATCTCCGACATCCTTGACTTCAATCGAATACGGATCGTCAGCCAAGCAAAGCTGGCAAGCAAAAACAACAACCATCCCCAAACTGTGTCGGACTGTTAACATGGCAACTCTTTGTGATTCGCGCAATGACTACCCACAGAGAAGTATAGCAGAGCGCAACCCCTTTCGTATCAATACTCTCTGCGCTCGAAATTCGTAAAGCTCTGCATTTGCCGCGATAAGTTAGAATATCTGATTCAGTTCAAACCCAAGCTCCCTCGATGAACAACAGGCTCTGCGATTTCCTAAGCATGCGGACCAAAGCGTCAAAAGTCGAATTTGCGGAGGTCATTGTTGACTACCGCTCTGTTCCGTGTCAGTGCCCTCACCTACTCTGCTTGCGATCAAGCGGAAAGCGCACCTCCGTTCAACGCGTACAGCAAGCCTGCCTATTCTTCAATCAGATACCGGATCACATCCTCGAGATGATCATCCAGCGGCTTGGCAACGCTCAACTTGCCTTTGTCTGTCACAAAGGGTGCTTTGCTCACCCAACTGGTATCTTGGACTGACTTGCTGTCCTTCGGCGAATCTTTAAGACTTAGCCGCATCAACATTCCTTCTGGTAATCGAACTTTGCCAGCTGCGGCAGCGAAATACTCCCATTCCGACACACGGCCAGCGACGTGCGCATCGGCACCAAAGTAGACCCTTACAGGCGGAGCACAGTACAGGCTTCCAAGCGAGTCCAAAGGAAAGTTGACCTCGGCGGCCGCTCGACCAAAATTTCCATCCGCAACAATTGAAATAGGAAAACAGTGAAGATTGCAGACCGTGTCAGCATTTTTAAGATAACTCCGAGATTCGGTATCGCTTGGTGATCTTATATTTGCATCCCGTAATTGTATCGTAAGATATTGCCTCCAGTTTACGCCCACTTCACCCAAGAGAAACCTCGCAACTCAATCCTCAATGCTTACCCTTGGAAGAGCAGTGACCTCACCAGAGTCAAACGAACCGATGCGTAGGCTTCAGGCTAACAGTGAAGGTGACGTGCGCCGCGACACCTGCTTAACCCCGCTTTACCGCCAAAGCCAGCTGGCCAGCTTAGTGTGGGTGGTCATGATCGGCATGCGCACCTGCCTCGCTGGTTGCGGGCCCATGGTGATGATGAGCATGCTCCCCTTCGGCCAAGCCAATAGCCCAGGCAGCGGCGATTCCCAGCAGCAGCGCCAGCGAAAGCGGAACGCGACTGTGCGAGTGAAATTCCATCTCAGGCAACAAGTCGCTCAGAGCAATGCAGAGAAATACCCCGGCGGAAAAAGCCAAGCCCCAGCCGGTTAGGCTCGCGGACCAACCGGTCGAGAGATTGGTACCGCAGAGAAACAAAATGGCTCCCACGGGACACATTAAGGCAAAACCGACGTTGACCAACAAGCGTTTGGAAGCGGTGGTCACTGGGTGCATCAGCGATGTGATTGACACGGCATCCAGTGGTTTGTGCAATAACACGGCTAGGAAAATCCCTAGGCCAGGCAGCATGCTCCCGTGACCATCTTCCACAGCGACCCCAGCCCCCATCGCGATCCCATCCATAAACGTGTGCAACCCGAGTCCAATGAGCACAGCCATCCAACGGGTCGGAGCCACATGGGTCGAGTGCGGGTGAGCATGTGCATGAGGCTCGTGTTCATGCGACGTACAGATGTGAGTGGGTTCCGAGTGCGAGTCGTGCTCCTCGCCCGCTAATTGTTCGGTCGCGTGGAGACCGAAGTCGGCAGGACCATGTTGGTGGAAGTGGAAGAAACGCAGTAGGAAGAAGGTCGCCAGCAAGCCGAGCATCACCCCCCAAGTTACTTGATCGATCTTGGCCGGTCCGAGGGCCGCCAACGAATGCGGAATCATATGGAACACGGCGATTCCCAACATCACCCCACCCACAAAACTGATCATCAGTTGCATGCGCGTGTGCGTCAAACGAACCCACTCGGGGAGTAACCCGCCAATCACCGAAGCCAAGATGACCGCCGCAGAATAAGCGGTAATCACACCGATCGAGTGCCATTCGAGAGCAATGAGGATCGGCATCAGGAGTCCAGCGGGTGGGGTGGCGGTTGGGTAGCGACGGAATCGGTAAAATCGAACTACAGATCTTCGCGAAATTTTGCTAATTCGCAAGCCACACCGCTCGCCGAGCCGCCCGAAACGGTAGAAGTTGGCGGCTGATAGCCAATAATCAGATCGTTTGACAAGCTGCGTTGGTCTGGTGGCCGTTTGGGCTTTCGCTGGGCATCGAGTTTCACCTGCACCGCTTTGGCAGTCGTATTTGCACTCGTATTGCTTGTGCCGATCATAAGCATCACCGTGGAAAATGAAAGTTCGGGGCGAGATACTGAAGAAGGTCCTTTTCAATTTGCCCTGGCAGCACGGAGTGTCATCCAGTGAATGGGGGTTGGGCAATTGCCAGCGTTTGTTGCGAGTTCTTGCTTTTGTCTTGTCGCGACTCTGTCTAAGCCTTGGCTTGAATCGCAAACTTAGTCTTTTGCAAGCCAAGTAACTGCACAGCAACAAATGACATCAAAAAATGGTGCGTCGCCGAGAAGGATTCATTAACACCACGCGAATAGTTAGCAGAGGGCTAACATCCGTTCCGGCTGCTTTCCCCCTTGCCCACGCCCCAGCGGCCCCCTTGAGAATCGACGGTAGCATGAGACCCAATCGTTTCCCCCCGCGCTCGCGACTCGTCGCCAGCTTGTTGTTCGGGAGCCTGTCAATTGCCACATGGCTCGCCCCCTTCACCAACCTCCGCGCAGCTCCACTTCAAGCAGCCCAGCAGCCAGCAACGCCAGCACACAACATGGCGGAGGTGCTCTCTTTTCGCATCGAACTATCGGAGGCCGAGTTTGCTGCGCTCGAGCCAACACCGGCTCAGTTCCCAGGCTTCGGTGGACCGCCACCCGGTTTTGGCCAACCACCCCCACCCAACCACCGCGAAACCGCTTCGAATATGTTCGGCACTCAGTTCCCGTGGGTCACGGGGGAGCTCAACGTCAAGTCGTCGCAAGGGGAGGAGCGTCTCCAGTGCCGCGTGCGATACGACGGCGACTTCACCTACTTGTTATCAGTCGGCGGTCCTAAGCGTCCGCTCGCCATCGAACTGCTGGACGATCACAAGTTATTTGAGAGCCGTGCATTTCGCTTGCACAGTCTGTTGTTCGATCCTACGCAGCTGCGGGAGCTCACTTCAGTTGGTGTCTTTAAGTCGCTCGAGGTTCCGGTACCCAACGCGTTCCACACCGAAGTGGAGTTCGCGGTTGGCGAGCAGCCTCCGCGGTACGTTGGCTTGTACACTACGTTGCAGGCAGTGGGCCCGGACTTGCTTGCGCAACATGGTTTGCCAGCCGATGCGTACTACGCTCAGCTCAATGGTCTCAATACACTCCAGTATCTCGGCGAAGAATGGACCCCCTATGCACCGCTGTTTCGATCAACGCGCGTCCCGAGCCAAAGCGAACAGAAGCGCATCATCGCCTTCGCCAAACTCATCGGCAGCGCCAGCGATACCGAGTTTGCCTCGACGATCACCGAGTTTATCGATGTCGACGCGTGCCTGCGTTACATAGCGGCGGTTGCCTTGACAAGCAATGTGACCGGACTATCAACAATGGGTACCAATGACTACCTCGTGTTGAATTCAGCCACAGGCAAGTTTCAGTTGGTGGCCGCCGAAATGGAAACGGCCCTAGGCGGAGCTGCCTTGTCGGGCACACCAGAACAACTGGCTGACCTGAGCTTATTGCAGCCGTATGCGGGCGAGTGCAAATTGGTAGCGAGGTTATTCAATGATACGAAAATTAAAGCAGCTTATTTGGAAATCGTGCGAACGGCTGCCGCAGGCAACTTCAGCGGACCGACGATGACTGCCTTCGTCGACTCGCTTGAGTCGTCGTCCGCAGCCGCCCGCGAGCGCGATCGGCAAGCGGCCGAGGAGCGCGCACAGCTGGCAGCGGCCGCGTTCAATGCGGCAGCCGGAGGAGGATTCGGTGCTCCGCCTGCTGGAGGTTTTGGCGGTGGGCCAGGGGGCTTTGGCGGTGGGCCAGTCCCGCCGCCACCAATGGACGTGCGGACCTTCATCCAACAGCGCCATGCGTCGCTCGCTCGGCAACTGAGCGGCGAAGGGCCAGGTTATGTCCCCAGTCTCCCAAATTTCGGTGGAGGTGGTTTCGGTGGAGGTGGCTTCGGTGGAGGTGGCTTCGGTGGAGCGGGAGGCCCGGCCGCTCGCGCGCCCATTACCGACTCGCAATTTCGCGACGAAGTGCAAGTGCCGGAGGGATTTGCAGCTACACTCTTCGCCCGCGCTCCCGAAGTGAATTACCCGGTGGCGATCGCCGCGGAACCAAGCGGTGCCATTTACGTAGCCAGCGATGAGCAAGGTTCGTTGGGGACCGACAAGAACGGCGGAAAAATTCTGCGATGCGTTGACCAGGACGGTGATGGTGTAATGGATACCGCAACTACTTTTTGTCGCGTCGATCACGTTCGCGGCGTGTTGTACCGCGGTGGAAAAGTCTGGGTCTGTCATCCACCTTACCTCTCCGTCTTTCAAGACCAAGATGGCGATGGCATCGCCGATCGACAACAGCAATTAGTTAGCGCGCTAACGACCGACATGGTCAACACCCGCGGCGGCGACCATACGACCAACGGTATCCGCATGGGGATCGATGGCTGGATCTACATCGGTGATGGGGATTATGGAGTGCCCAACGCGACCGGCAGCGATGGATCCACAGTTGTGCTGCGCGGTGGTGGGATCCTACGAGTTCGTCCCGATGGAACCGAACTCGAATTAGTCTGCTCGGGCCTGCGGAACCCGTTCGACATCGCCATCGATCCGCAACTGAACATGTTCACCCGGGACAACACGAACGACGGTGGCGGTTGGGACACCAGGGTCAGTCAGTTGTTCATGTCGGCCGAGTACGGTTATCCCCGCTTGTTTGCGAACTTCTCCGACGAGATCATGCCCACACTGGGCGCCTTTGGGGGTGGCGGCGGCACAGGTGGACTGTATATCGAAGACCCCGCGTGGCCAGAGCACTTCAATCATTCACTATTCACCGGCGACTGGGGGCGGAGTGCTGTATTTAATCATCCCTTGCAGGCCGACGGTCCCACCTTCGCACTTACCCAAGCCCCCTTTATCTCCGTCCCCCGCGCGACCGGAATGGACATGGATGCCGAGGGCAATCTGTATGTAGCAAGTTGGTGGAGTGGTGAAGCTTCGGTGTATGTCGGACCACAAGTTGGCTTTGTGACGCGCATCGCACCAACCAACAGCCATCAGCGGCAAGCTCCGCAACTCGCTGCGTCAGCTTTAACAACGGCCTCGCTAGCAACCGCATCTCTGAAATCAGCAACTCTGCCTGAGCTGATCGAAGGGCTGCTCACACCCCAAGCAGTCTGGCGGTTTCATGTGCAGGGAGAATTGACTCAACGTGGAGAAGATCCAGCCACGCTCCCAGCCTTAAGGCAATTAGTTCTCAACCCGCAGCTACCGCTCAACAGCCGTGTTGCGGCGCTGTTTGCCATCAAGGAAATCGAGGGCTCCGATTCGCAGTCTTTCATGCTGGAACGGCTGGCAGATCGAGAGTTACGCGAGTTTGCCATGCGGGCTTTAACCGATCGCAAGTCGCAGTTGGCGGGGCTTACCGCTGCATTGTTCATCCCATTTCTCAACGACGACTCACCACGCGTTCAAGCACAAACTTTGATCGCGCTTGGACGGCTGGGGGACGCCTCAATTGCCGAAGCGTTGCTCCCGCAGGCTGCGTCGGGGAGCTGGGAGTTACCCGATCCGGCTCAGCCCAACACGGCTCAAGTTCTGCCTCATCTGGCGCTTCGCAGTTTGGTGCAACTCAATGCAATCGATGCTTGCCTGCGTGCGATTGAAGGGGACTATTGGCGCGGCGCACTTCGCGCACTGCGCTCAATGCACTCTGCGGCAGCTGTGGATGGACTGCTGGCTCGCTTGCAAACGGTGCGTGACACCGATCGTCGTACGGAGATACTGGTCACTCTGATTCGGCTCAGCCATCAAGAAACACCTTACGACGGCTCGTGGTGGGGGATTCGACCGGATACCACCGGCCCCTACTACGCACCTCAACGTTGGGAGCAAAGTGACAGGATTGAAGCCGTACTGGCCACTGCGATTAACCAAGCCGATTCTGAAACGGCAGCGCGATTAAAGTCGGAGTTGTCGCGGCATCAAGTGGTGTTGGCAGGCATTGCATCCGAGAACGATCCGCAGGAGATCGCCGACACAAAACCGATTGTGATCGACCCGGTGGATCCCACCAACGTGAATCAAATCGGTAACATGAGTTACCAACAAGCTTTGGCAAAGGCCTTGGTCGTGGCCGGCAATGCAACGCGTGGGGGAGAGCTATTCCAAGCGCGGTCGTGCAACAGTTGCCATACCTCAAGCGCCGGGGAAAGGCCGGTTGGACCGCACTTGGCTGATATCGGCAAGCGTTATAAAGCGGAGGAGTTGGTCGAGTCGATTTTAAAGCCCAGCGAAAAAATCGCTCAAGGCTACGAGACACAGCAGGTCTTGCTCGACAGCGGCCAAGTTTATGTAGGCTTTGTGGTTGGTGAGAATGGGCGCCAGATTCTGCTGCGGGATAGTCAAGGCAAAACGCACACGCTCGTACGTGACGAGATCGAACTGCGTTCAAGGCAGAACGTATCATCGATGCCAGACGGACTAACAGCCAGCCTCACCGCCGAGCAACTTGCGGATCTGATCGCTTATCTTCAGACGCTGTAATGGGATAGAATTAGCTGTATGCCAGACAATTCACTTCATATTCTGTTGCTGCGCGACCGCGACGCACACACTTGGGACACGCTCTACACCGCCAACTGCAGGCGCACCTACCGGGTGCTGTTCCATGTGACCGCCGCGTCGCCAGCGGTGCTGGAGGAGTTGAACCAAGAAGTCTGGTTATCGGCTATCGAGTCCATCGAGCACTTCGATACGACGCGCGGTACGGCTCAAGATTGGATACTTGGCATCGCCCGCTTCAAGGGTTTAACCTACCTGCGCAAACGCTACGCAAATCGACTTGCGTTTGTCGGGTCGTACAGTAATTTGCCAGAGGAGCGTAGCGAGCCACAACGTGAGGATGGATTCTGCGAACGTCTCGCCCTGCTACGGGCCTTGATCGAGTCGCTGCCGGATAACTGGCAATATGTGTTGCGAAAGAAGTACGAAACGGGCTTGAGTGTGAAAGAGATTTCCGAGTTGATGAGTGTGACACCCAAAGCGATCGAATCCACTCTTTCGCGAGCCCGCCAGCGACTGCGCGAGCTGTTTGTCCTTACGCGCGATGGGGGAGCCGATGATGTCGCTTGAACCAAATTTCACCGACGAGGAACTAACTCAGGCACTGAGCCAAGCGGACAACGTCCCCGAACCATCCGCTGCACATGTCGCCCAGCTCCGTCTCCGCTTGCGCGCCACGTCGACGGCGAGCGAAGCGCAACCCACCACAGTTGTCGGCTTATCGCCGCCGCGCTGTGTGCATCAGCAGCGACTGAGGTGGTTGATTCAATTGGTATCCACAACCGCGGTCATTGCGATCGTCGTGCTGGCCTCACGCGGGCTGGTTGGCACGGCCGCAGCCAACTTAAGAACGGTGCTTGACGCTACGCGCCGGAGCGTTTGGATCCATGCGGCGACCACGATCAAGTATGAAGGGGAAACGGTGCAAGTTGAAACTTGGTGCTCACCGCACCAGCGTGTCGCCGCCTTCCGTTCACCGGCCATGCTCCACTTCATCGATTATCAAGCGGGTATTCAAACGAGTTACTCCGATCGCAGCGACTCCATCATGCGGTGGCGGGCAGATGCGAACACCGAGGAGTTTGGGCGGGCGTTCCTCAACGCGCTTTTGACCGACGGCGATCTCCAAGCCTCGTTCCCTTTTCACCAAGTGAGTGCGGTGAGCAAGCAGCGGATCGTGGCGCAAGGGGAACCACAAGTGCGCTATGTGTTCCGCACGGAACTCAAGTCGCAGCCCTCCGTCCACTGGGAAACATTTGTCAACGTTGTTCCTGACAGCGGTCTCATCCATTCATGGAAGGAGGTACACTCGAGTGGCACGCACATCGTGACGTTGTTTGACTATCCGGATGACGGTCCCAGCGATATCTATGCACTGGGGGCGAGCGCCGACGCAAATGTTGTGGATCGGGTGGCCAGCAGTGACGTGATGGAGTTGGCCCGCGAATTTCAAGAACAGGTCTATAGCTTTGAGGATTATGAAGCGCTCGTTGTCGATCAATCACTCGATCGCACAGGGGCCGTGAGTGGCACGACTCTGCTGCGACAAGTTCGACGTACGGGTGAGCGGTTCAGTGTTCACTTGTTAACAGCGATCGACGGCGATATCGTGCTCCCGGATACTCTTGATTTGGCATGGTGGCGGTCGCAGCGTCATCTTTTTAGAACAAACCCATTGGCGGAATGCGACGGCACTCAGTGCACCATGTATGCGGTCGATGATGCATCGCTTGACCTAGCAACCGACATGCAACCCCGCGTCAAGCAGGCGACCGAGTTTCCTGCGGTGCGCGTCAAGAATGGTTCAGGCACGGCGACCATTCCCATCTGGCCCTCGATTTGGCCGGAATACGCCTGCCGTCCGATGCTGATCACGACCGATCCCAGCTTGCGATTCGACATTGATCCAAGCGGTTCTGAAGGACCTGCGAACAGCCTCCGCTTGAGGCTGTTATCTCCCGACAGCCCCTTTGCCAAAGAGCGGGCCAGTTACTGGCTTTCACTGGAGCACAGCCGTTGTTTGGTAAAGTCAATCGTGGTGCAACCCGATTTCGCAAACTTCGCGATGGGGCCTAACGAAAAGACGATTGTTAGCCAGTACGCAGCCTATCAGAGATCGCCCAGCGGCATTGCCTTCGCAACCGAACGGATCATCTCCGAACCGAACAGTCCCACACGTCTCAAGCGCACCTTTGTGGTTGATTTCCAGCGCGTTCAGAGCGAATGACGGTGCGCGAGGCTAAGCAGCTGTACAACTTGTACGGTGTCTGGCGTTGTTATTCGACGTGCGAGCTGTCTTCGATGGCGACGCTGAAGTTAGGGGCAGAGGCGACGTCTAAGGCAGAGGCAGGGGCAGGATCGCGCGGAAAGGCTTCTTCAACCGCTCGATAAAACTCTTCGGGCGACTCCACGTGAGCGACTTGCGTGCGAAACAGCCGAGCGCCGTATTTGCCTTGCGCATAGCAGCAAGCAAACTTGCGCATCAAGTGAGTTCCCTTTTGGACGCCAAAGCGTCTAACAACCAGATCGTAGTGACGCAGCATGCAGTCGCGTTGATCGGCCAATGATGGTTCGGGAGGAATGGGTTCGCCACGCAGCGCCGCCGCAGCTTGTGCAAACAACCAGGGACGCCCGAGGGCGGCACGAGCGATCATGACGCCGTCCACGCCATATTGGCGAAACGCATGCACCACTTTTTCGGGGCTATCGAGGTCGCCATTGCCAATCAGCGGAATCTTAACCAAATGCTGTTTGATGGCTGCGATCTGATCCCAGTCTGCGTTTCCTTTGAAATAGTCCTCGGCGGTGCGCCCGTGAACGGTCAGAGCGGAGGCCCCTGATTCCTCGACCACTTTGGCGATCTCGGCGGGGTTCGCGCACTTGCGCGTGCACCCGAGGCGAATCTTGGCGGTGACCGGTGTCGGCGCGCAGGCGGCCACCAGTTGACTAATGATCTGCGACATCCGCAGCGGGTCTTTGAGCAGATAAGAGCCGCTGTGGGCTCGCTGAGTCACCTGTTTGACTGGGCAACCAAAGTTAATGTCGACCACGCTGACTTGATAATCTTCGACCAAGCGACGTCCCACTTTAGCCATCGTGGCGGGATCATTGTCCCAAATCTGCACCGCCAGCGGACGGGCTTCGTCGCGGACACCCCACAAACGATCGGGATGTTCGGCTTCATGTTCATCCAGCCAGACGAAGCCACGGGCATTGACCATCTCGGTGGCTTGCAAACCGGCTCCGCCATACTCGCGGACAATTTGGCGGTAAGCGAAGTTGGTAAAGCCCGCCATGGGTGCTTGCAGGATGGGCGGGTCGATCACCAACGGGCCGATATGCAGCGGTTTGATATGCAGCGGTTTAACTTCGAGTGCCGGCGGAGGATTGGCAAGTGAACATGAGTCCGCAGGGGCGGGCTGAGCGGCATCCGGCCAGTCGGTCGTCGAAGTGGATTTGGCGATTGTGAGTGTGGAGCGGTTTACCATGGGCCTCAGTATAACCGATCGCTGCAATCCTCCCAGACGAGTTCTGGCGATGGCTTAGGGCAAAAACGGAGAGGAACTTGGAGCCGGCAACATATTGTGAGCCAAGGCGTAAAGCAGATTGTCGCTGTGGTTTCCTCAAGCGGATCGACACAGTTGATTAACCTTTAAGTTCACCGCTCGCCTTGGAAAAACTTGCCGCCTCCGATACAGTCAACGTCGAGCAGAGGCTGCAACGTTTGAAAAGCTCGCTCCCCCCAAATTGAAGAAACCCGGAATTGAATTCAGCAGACGAGACTCCGCCGGAGTTGGAAAAGAGGAGCGGAGCCGAGTCCGCGTTACCAGCCGATTTATCAGCGGCCGATTTATCAGCGGCCGATTCAGCAGCAGCCGATTCAGCAGCAGCGGGCTCAAAGCGGCTGGGTCGGAGCAAAGCTGAAAAGCCGTGGGCGCCCCTGACGATTCCTGCCTATCGGAGCTTTTGGGTTGCCGGTCTGTTTTCCAATTTGGGGACCTGGATGCACGAGACGGGGGCCCAGTGGTTGATGACTTCGCTCGATTCCAGTCCAGCCATGGTGTCTGCCGTGCGGACGGTGATGACCATTCCCGTGTTTTGCTTGGCCCTACCGGCTGGCGTGTGGGCTGACCGCTTCAATCGCCGCCATTGGTTGCTTGCCAGCCAAAGTCTGTTGCTGGTGATTGCGGCCACGATGGCTGTGATGGCCATGTTCGACTTGATCACCCCCGTTTCGTTGTTGATTCTTACCGCTTGTATGGGGATCGGTATGATCCTGAATCAACCGGCTTGGCAAGCTCTTACACCCGAGTTGGTACCGACGGCGATGATACCCTCAGCCGTCCAGGCGGGGAGTGTATCGTTCAACCTAGCGAGGTCGCTGGGGCCAGCCGCCGCCGGCTTGCTCATCGCCTACTTTGGAGTGGGAGTGACGTTTCTGTTCAATGCTTTGTCATTCTTAGGTGTGATTGCGGTGTTGCTCGCCTGGCGTCCTAACTTGGATGGTGATGATCACCGGGCCAGTCCCGAGTTCATGAACGAATTGCGAAAAGGGGTGTTTGTGGTCAGCAATTCGACGAACATCCGCAATGTGTTGTTGCGTGTGTTGGTGTTCGCCATACCGGCGAGTATTCTGTGGAGCCTTCTGTCGCTGGTGGCGATCGAGAAGCTGATGTACGCCGAGCGAGGTTTTGGACTCTGCTTGGCGTTGATCGGGACCGGGGCGGTTACGGGGATCTGGTTTCTTCCAGCGATTCGGGCAAGATATTCGAGTGAAGCGATTATTCTGGGCGCGCAAGTTTTGTACGGTGCGGTCTGTATTTTGATCGGTCTGAGCGACTCGGCTTGGTTGATCATGCCTGCCTTGCTCTTGGTCGGAGCTTGTTGGATGACATCGATGACTACCTTGAATGCAACGGCACAAGTTTATCTACCTCGCAAGTTTCGCGCGCGGGGGATGGCGGCTTATATGATGTTTTTTGCCCTGGGGATGGCTATTGGTTCGGCCAGTTGGGGATGGTTGGCTAAGTTCCAGGGCTTGGATACCGCTTACGTGGTCGCCGGAATCTGCATGTTGATTTCCTGCTTTGCCATGCACCCCTTGAAGATCGGCTCGCTCACGATCGAGCAAGCTTGAGCGTTGATTAAGTGGGGCGGCGCCGTGAGATCTTCCGAATTGAATCTCCTAAGCCGAATTTCTTGCCAGACCGCGAAGCATGCCGTAATTGTCCTGACGCACGGAAGGTTCCGGAAACTGCGCGGCGATTTCGTTAAACGACTGAGTCTGTCTGCGACGCGGTGCCGATGTCGACCAACTGTAGGTAGCTGGGAGGGATCCTAGCTCAGTCACGCCACCGTGCGTGCCACGCGTTTGGGACTGCATGGTTGCGGTTGCAGACGATCGTTCGGCCGACCGAATAGGAGGCCAACAGATAAGGATCCCGTTGTATGTTACAGCTACGCAAACGCTGGCCTGCCCTGACCGCCGTTGCAGCCGTCGTGGCTTATGGTGCCAACCACTACCAAATCGGTGGCTTGGGACAACTCCGAATTGAGCCGCGCACACGCTCGGCGAGTCTGGAGCCCAGCGCAGCGAATCCCTACGACACATCCGCTTGGCCCTCCGGTTCGGATGTTTTTGGAACCGATGTTTTTGGGTCTGAGGGTTTTGCACCGATTTCCGAAGCGTACTCTGGCGCTGGCGTTGGCAAGGCTCCGCCGTGGAGTCATCAACTGAGCTTGGCGGAGAAATTCGCGATGTGGCAGGATAGGACGACAGACGAGCGTCCATCCGCGGCAGCGTCTGGGCCCGGGGGGCTAGCCTCACCCGCGCTCCCCACCTCAACACCGATTTCAATGCCACCGGGCTTCGCCCCTTCGCTTGGACTACCGGTTGGTGCAAGCGCCTCGACCTCACAGGCGGCCGGTCCATTTTTACCGAGTACGATTCCCGACACGGTCTTTTCATTAAATTCTTCGCAACCGCAAGCGTCGACGTTGGACGTAGGTTTTGGCGGACGCCAGCAGCTTAGTGACAAACCGGCGGCACAACGTCTGCGCGTGGCCAGCTTCAACCTGCAAGGCTTGGGGCCTGCGAAGCTAGCCAAGCCGGAGTTGGTGGAGTTGCTGGTGCGCATCTTGCGTCAGTACGAGGTCGTGGCCTTGCAAGAGATTCAAAGTTCGCGGGATGATATCCTCCCGATGCTCGTCGAACGCTTGAATCAATCGGGGCGAAGCTACGATTATCTGGTTGGTCCGCGCGTTGGGGGCGAGAATGCTCGAGAACAGTTCGCATTCCTGTTTGATACAAGCCGGGTCGAGACGGATCGCTATCAACTTTACACCGTCGAAGATCCCGAAGAGTTGATCACTTATGATCCACTAGTGGCTTGGTTTCGCTGCAAGGGGGTCCCCAGAGACCGCGCCTTTACCTTCTCAGTTGTCAACCTGCGCATCGATCCCAGCCGTAGTGCCCAAGAGCGTGAACTGCTCCCCAATTTGATCCATGCAATCGAGAATGACGGGCGCCATGAAGATGACTGGCTCATAGTCGGCGACCTGAATGGCGGCAACTCGCAGCTGACGCATCTCAATCGCGAATCGGTGCGTCTGGCGTTTAGCGATATTCCCACGGATGTAATGGGACAGTCGATGCGCTCGTGTATCCTTTTTTCCGCTCGCGGAACAACCGAGTTTACCGGAAGAGCTGGAGTTTTTGATTTTCTGCAGAAGTTCAATCTCTCGTTAGAACGCGCATTAGAAGTAAGCGAGCATATGCCCGTGTGGGCGGAGTTCTTTACGCTTGAAGGTGCCGATCCGGGTCGCATCGCTCCCTCTGACCCCAGCGCGGTTTTGTAAACCGCAAGTTAGCCACCTGCTCCGCGCGGGCTGTTGATTCACCAGCCCGCAACGTCTGCGTCGAACTCATGCGGGCCAAAGCACCCCGCTTCTCAGAGTAACAGATCCAATCTAGCGGGCCCGCTACCCCCTACGTGCGTCCAGCACTTCGTCACGTAATGCTTCTGTCTAAGCCTCTGTCCGTGTCCCGACGCGATCCGGACGCTCCCTCAGTTTCTCAGTTTGAAGTCCAGAAAAGTCGCGCGGGACGCTGGAATCCATACAGAGAGCATGACTGCCGAGCAACCATGGGATCGTATGGGTTGTTTCGGTTTTGACATCAAAATTTTGAATCATATTTTTTGACTGTCAGCTAACTCCGTCCTATATTTGCCTGGGCCGACTTCGTGCATGGATGGTTGCAAGTTGTCAGATTCACGAGGAGCGATTGACCAAGCCCCTTCTCAATGAGTCGCGACACTGCTTCGAGGTGATTGCCCATTTGCAAATTCTGGTTCGTTTCGAGTCGCGACGAAGGCAATCGTCGGGAGCGAAGTGAATTGGATGCGATTTTCCAAGATGCACGAAGTCACCTCCTCGGAAGAGAGCTAATGACATCCCTTGTTCGACCACTAGTTTTTAGCCTTGCTTTTTGTTGCGTCACGGTTGCCACCGTGGCCCGCGCACAATACCTCGATGCCACCCCCTCTTTAGTCTCTACCAATCCGGCACACATTCTTCAGGCAGGCATCGAACTGGAGAAGCAGCGACAGTGGGTGGAGGCAATCCAGCACTACGAAACAGCGACGCGATCATTACCTGATCACGCCGAGTTGCGACGTCGCCTCCTGATTTCCCGCTTGCACTACGATGTGGTCCGTCGTAGCACAGACACGGCCGTTCGGCAATTGATCGAAGAAGTGTCAATTGATCAAGCCCTTGAGCTTTACTCGGAAGTGCTCGCCCGTTTGGAAATGAGCTACGTCGAGCCGTTGCAGATTAGCGAAGTCGTGCGTGGCGGAACCGCCTACCTCGAAGTTGCATTGACTGAGCCTGGTTTTGTTAAAGAGCATATTTCTGACGTCGAGCCGCAGCGGATTGAGAAATTTCGCTCGTCGATTCACAAGCTGACACTCGGTCATAAGATCAGCAATCGTTATGAAGCGCGGACCGTAGTGGCCAGTGCGGCTCAGGCAGCGGAAACAAGCTTGGGCATTAAGCCAGCCGCAACCGTGATGCAATTCATTTTTGGTGCCGTCGGTCTACTCGATCCTTACTCTGCGTTTCTCTCCTCGGCCGAGTTGAACGAAGTGGAATCGCAGATCGAAGGCAACTTTGTCGGTCTCGGAATCGCGTTGCAGCCGCACGAAGTTCCCTTGCGGATCCTGAACGTGATTGCGGGTGGACCAGCCCTGGAAGGGGGCTTAGAGGCCGGAGATTTAATTATTGAAATTGGTTCAGTTCGTTGTCAAGATGTTGGAGCGGAGCGGGCCGCCGACCTGCTGCGTGGTCCCGATAGCAGCCATGTGAGGTTGCTCGTTCAGAAAATCGACGGAACGCAAGTCGATAAAGTGATCGCCCGCCGTCGAGTCGAAGTGCCGAGCATTGAGGATGTCAAGCTCGTGGATCCAGCTGCAGGAATCGCCTATCTCAAGATCAGCAGCTTTCAGAAGACAACAGCCAAGGAGCTTGACGAGGCCTTGTGGGGGCTGCACCACAAAGGGATGCAATGCCTAGTGATCGATTTACGAGGTAATCCGGGAGGCTGGCTTGACGCTGCTGTCGCCGTCGCAGATCGTTTTATCACCGAAGGTGGTATCGTCAGCACACGCGGCAAAAACGGGATCGAGAACCAGAACTACTCGGCCACTCGCAGCGGCACGTGGCAAGTCCCCCTGGTGTTACTGATCGATAACCAAAGCGCCAGTGCAAGTGAGATTTTGGCAGGTGCGATTCGCGATAATCAACGCGGTACCTTGGTCGGCGAAACGACCTATGGCAAAGGAAGTGTTCAAGGCTTGTTCCATACCAAATCGCTTGCGAGCGGCATCCGCTTGACCGTTTCCAAGTTTTATTCGCCAAGTGGTCGGGCCATTAGCGAACAAGGGGTTCAGCCCAACGTGCCTGTTTTGAAAGACGAAGCGCACTTTGTTGCCAAGGTCGACGCACGCTCGCCGGCCGTTACTTCGAAAGACAAAGCACTGACCGTGGCAATCGAGCAAGCTCGCACACGCGGCTTAAGCGCCCAAGTATCACGGAACTAAGTGGTAAGTGGTAAGTGGTAAGAACAAATGAATTATGCGTCTTCAGCCTGATCCGCCTGTCCGTCGCCGAGTCCCAGCTGGCTGATGCGTCGCAACAAACGTGGCCTGCTAATTCCCAGCCATCGTGCCGCTTGGGCGCGATTGCGAGGGGAAAGCCGCAGAGCGCGCTGCAGCAACACCTTTTCCACTTCCAGAAGCACTTCGTCCAAGTCGATCGGCTCTACTTGGACTGAGCTGGCTTGCACGGCGGTGCTAGCATAGGTCCGCACCGCAACGGGTAGATGGTTTACTTGCACACTGGCAGAAAGCACGGCATGCTTGACTGCATCTTGAACCACCTCGGTCAATTGCGTTAAGTTCCCTGGCCAGGGGAACAAAGCCAGAACGTCCAGCGCGGCTGGTGAATAAACAAGTTGCGCGCGATCGGTGCGAGTGCAAAAGCTAGCGAGTGCCTGCTGGGCTAGCGGAGCGATATCCTCGGCGCGTTGGCTGAGAGGTGGCAGGTGCACATGCAACTCAGCCAGTTTCGCGATCAGCCGGGGCCAGGCACCACCTCGCGCAACAAGTTGTTCCATCTCGAACAGGCTGGTGGCGCTGAGGGTGCAGCGGCCTGCGTATTGCCCGAACCACTCTAAGAGCTGCTGAACACCAACGGCTGTTAGGCTATCGATGTGAGACAAGTGAAGTTGTTGCGCGAGCTTGGGGCTATTATCACGCAGTCGCCCTGCAAAGACTTCCAGCATGCCAGCAAACAAATTGTCATCGAGAACGGCGCAGTCGAGTGGCAAAAACTGCGCGGCAAGACGTTTGATCCCCGCTCGTCGCAGCCGTCCCAGAAGAATCCCTTGCGCTATCTCTGTCTTGTGTAAGCCTTGAGGGCCGGTTACCAAAAAATGGCAGTCGCTGGCTACGGCCAACTGCGCCCGCGTCATGGCCAGTTCAATCGCCGGACTTTCGCCGATCAGTGATGTCAGTTGATTGATAGCCTTCCAATGACTTCGGATGGAAACGAGCGTTCTTTCGGTCTGTCGCCGCCGGTGGAGATCGGTAACTGCTGCGTTCAGCGGGAGCTGCGTTTCGATATCTTCCCATTTGCCGAGCACCACCAGCGTTTGATGCACCAACCGATCGTGATCCAAGATGGGGAGAAAGAGCTGTCCGGTGGCGGTCGACCCAAACACGATGGGAGTCGTCAACTGCCGCGCGGTCACCTTTCCCTGCAATGCGCCTGCGGGAGGGGCGAGGGCCGTGAGGATGGCGGCCAGCGGCGCGTCGTCATCGGCAATCTGCCAACTGCAAAATTGCCCGACAAGGCTAGTTGCCGCAGCATCTACCATGCGACACAGGGCAGCGTTGACGAAAAGAATGATGCCTCGGCGATCCAGCACGGCGATGGGCTGCTCGAGTTGATCAAGGCTCTTGGCCAACAGCCGACTGTTTCCGCCACGCGTTTCTTGGTTCATGCGACTGGACTTCGTTTGAAAAGGGGGCTGCCCTGGGTCAATGAAAATTGTGTCACGGTCAGCCGCAGGCAACCGCCTCGGGCCCGTTGCCGATCGGAGGCATCTCGGTTAGCTTTGGAATTGTCAAAAATCAGTTGTTACTCGCATTTTAATTAGGTAGCTATGGCCACGGGTGTAATCACAGAACCGTATTTTCAACAATTGTTTGCCCAGCGTATCGGCGGAGCTAACTATGGCAAAGGTACGGAGATTTACAAGTTTGAAAAGATTAAACGGGCCAAGCGCAAGGCCTTGGCCGATTACCCAGCTCGCCAGCTGATCGACTTTGGGATCGGCGAGAACGACAGCATGGCTGCGGCCAGCGTCCGCGAGCGGATGGCCAGCGAGATCAACAAACCGGAGAATCGCGGCTATGCGGACAACGGTATTGCGGCGTACAAACAAGCTGTCGCTCGCTTCATGCAGCGTCGATTTTCAGTCGAGCTCGATCCGAACACTCAGATCAACCACTGCATCGGTAGCAAGACCGCCCTGGCGATCCTCCCCGCCTGCTTCATCAATCCAGGCGATGTGACGTTGATGACCGTTCCGGGGTATCCGGTGGCTGGCACTCACACCAAGTATTACGGCGGGACGGTCCATCCGCTGCCACTGCTGGCTAAAAATAACTTCTATCCCGATTTTGATGCGATCACCCCTGAAATCTGGGAGCGCACCAAGCTGTTGGTCCTCAACTACCCCAACAGCCCGACCGGCAAGACAGCCACCGTCGACTTCTATCAGCGCGTCATTGAACTGGCTCAACGGCATGCATTCATCGTGATCCAAGATGCAGCCCACATCCTGCTCACGTTCGACAGTGAGCCGCTGAGCTTTCTTTCAGTACCAGGTGCGATGGATGTCGGTGTGGAAGTGCACTCGATGAGCAAGGGCTTCGACATGATCGGTTGGCGGATCGGCTGGGTCTGCGGCAATCCGACCATTGTCTCGGCGTTTGCGGATGTAAAGGACAATTGCGACAGCGGTCAGTTCGCAGCCATTCAACAATCCGCTGCAGCGGCCTTGGATAACGACGCGATTCCCGACTCAATTCGCAGCAAGTACGAACGCAGGCTAAGGAAGCTGGTGGCAACGCTAAAGGCTGCTGGCTTCCAGTGCGAGATGCCTGGCGGGACTTACTTTCTGTACACTGCTACACCCAAAGGTGTGCGCGGTGGTCAGCGATTTGAGAACGCCGAACAGGCCAGTCAGTATCTAATTACTGAAAAATCGATCGTGACCGTTCCCTGGGACGACGCGGGGCCCTGCCTGCGATTCTCAGTGACTTATGTGGCCGAGGACGAAGCGGCCGAGGACGCTTTGATGGCCGAGACGGCTCGACGACTGAGCGACCTTGCACTGGAATATTAAGGCTCGGTCGGGAAATAAGTGAGCTTGCTGGAGGGGGGACGCAAGGGACTGCGAATTGCGGCCCCCACCGGCATGAGAATCCCCGGCGCGGTGGAGAGGTGCTGCGGGGCTTCGATGCGCATCCCGAGCGGTCCATAACAGTGGTTAAACTGCTCAATAAAGTCCTGCACATCCTCTTCGGGCAGGCAAATCGCCCCGACGATTTTCGCGTCTTGACGAATAGTGCCCGAGAGAGGTTCACGATCAGGACTGGAGGACATGCTTTGCGCTCGAAATTGAAAAAAAGTCGAAAACTTGCCCAGCACGCGCCGACCCGGTTACTTCGGAGAAACAGTGCACATCATCCGTTTACCCATTTGTTGAGGGCTCGACTCGAGTTTGCCATGCAACAGCAGTTCCTGTAGAACGCCATCCATAACGCGTCGACCTTCTTCGATGTGAGCCATCTCGCGACCGCGAAAAATGACCGACACTTGCACTTTGTCTTTGTGCTGCAAGAAGCCCACGGCTTGCTTCACCTTGAAATCGATATCGTGCTCGCCCGTCTTTGGACGAAGCCGAATTTCTTTAAGCTTGCCATGGTGGCCCGACGACTGGCCATGACGTTTTTTGCTTTTCTCATATTTAAACTTGCCGTAGTCCATAATTCGACAAACGGGTGGCTTTTCGGTGGGAGCTACTTCGACAAGGTCCAAGCCTGCATCGCGAGCTCGATCGAGGGCCGCATCGATCTCAAGAATGCCAAGCTGTTCACCCTCTTCGCTAACCACTCGAACTTGCCGCTCGCGAATATGGTTGTTAATCCTGGTTTGGTCCGAATTCCTCTCGTTTCTACGGTCTTTTCCTGGTAGAGCCACTGTGGTGTTGTTACCCCTTTTCAAAAATAAAATTGGACGATTGACGACCTAAACGGCCCTCGACGCAGCACCCTCCGACGAGCGCCCGCTTGTTCAACCTTCCAGAAGATTAGCCTACTCCGACCGGGGTAGGCTGCATAGTGCGTACAAGTATCCCATATTTTGATGCTTTAAGTCAATATATTGCTCATTTTGTTGTCTAAGGCGCATGCCTGACGTAATTTGGTGGCCGGCACCAGCTCTAAAGTAGCATGTCGGACCCCAAAATCGTGCGCCAAACCCGCGTGGATTCTCTCTAGCAAGCCAGCTTGCTCCTCCCAACGCAACTCCCCACATCCTAGCTTAGCCGTCAGCAAAACTTCGGTGGTGCTTACCGACCACACGTGCAAATCCTCGACGCCCTGGACCTCCGGATGGCTCAGCAGTGAACTCTTAATTTCGGCAAGCGAAATCCCCTTTGGGGCTGCATGCATAAGCATCGACGTCGACTCGCGCAGCAGGTGCCATGTCCCAATGGCGAGCACCACGCAAATCCCTAAGCTGATCACCGCGTCTAACCAAAACCAACCGGTGAAAATGATGGCAATCGCCCCCAAAACTACCGCTACCGATACCGCCGCGTCCGCTAGCATGTGCAAATATGCCCCCCGCACATTCAAGTCGTGCTGGCTGTGCGATGCGAGTAACCAAGCGGTTCCAAAATTCAGCACCGCAGCGAAAGAAGCCACCGCTATCACCGAGATTTCAGCAATCTCACTTGGCACAAACAATCGCCGCACCGATTCGATCGAAATCCCGACTATGGCCACGATCAGCAGTAAGCCGTTGAGATTGGCGGCCATCATCGTAAAGGCTCGCCAACCGTAAGTCCAACGTCCCGAGGGAGTTCGGCCGCGCAACCAGTGCGCTCCCCACGCTAAGATTAGCCCTGCCACATCACCCAAGTTGTGCCCTGCATCTGCGAGCAAGGCGATGGAGCCCGACCACCAGCCCCCCAGCGCCTCGCCAATTACTAACAGAACATTCAAAATCACCGCCAGCGCGAACGAGCGATCCAGCCGCATCGGGGCCGCATGGTGCTGATGATCGCAATGCGAATGTGACAAATGCATGTAGCATTTTCCAGCGATGGTTTGCAGGGATCTTGCCAAGGTCGCCCATAGCCTGGGGTTTGCTGTCGCTCAGCCCCCAGACTAACAAACCAGGCTACTGGCGGCTAGCTGAAGTTCCTCCACGAGCGCAGGCAAGAAACCAAGCGGATATCGATCCAAGCGAACGCGCTACGGCTAATCAACGGGCAAGCGAAAATCGCCAAGCGTCTACTCGAGTCGCTGGTGCAATTCGAACAATTCCTTGGCGGGAATCTTGATCACTTTTCGATCGTACGTCATCAGGCCGTTAATTTCACCTTCGACATCGGTCGTCTGAGTGTAAACTCCAGCCGCAATACCTTGTTTGCGGAGCGCGGCGAGTTTCTCCAGCGAGCGAACGTAGCGGGCGTGGTACTCAGCGGTATCCTTGGGCAAGCTGCCGTAACCCCAGTTGTCGCGGTTAGCGTCCCAGAGATGGCCCGCAACCGGCAAGCCATGCCCACCGAATTCTCCCACGACCTTGACATAGTCCGCGTAACGTGCGGGATCAAAGGGAAAATCAGGATCGGGATAATTGTGTTGGTCGACGATATCGCCAACGGGCCAAAAGTTCCCGCCACTGGCGATGTTGACCAAACGGCTTGGGTCGCGCTGCTGAATCCACTCCCCAACTTCGATGGTCTGATGTTGCCCCCAGGCTTCATTAAACGGAGTCCAGACCACAATCGACGGGTGGTTTTCGAGTTGCTCGACCATACTTTCAAATTCCAGCATGAACTGCGCATGCGCCTCTCGAGGCCACTCTGCGTCTTTGGGATCAGGGGCGAGATGGGTCCATGCGGGACTCGCCCCGCCACTTACCTGATCTTGCCACACCAACATCCCCAAACGGTCGCAATGGTAATAATAGCGGCGGGGTTCAACTTTGATATGTTTGCGAATCATGTTGAAACCGGCTGACTTCAGGAACTCGATGTCGAACAACATTGCAGCGTCCGAAGGGGGAGTTAGCAAGCCATCGGGCCACCAACCTTGATCGAGTGGTCCCCAATGAAAAATCGGTTCGCCGTTAAGAGTGAATCGCCAATGCCCATCGGCATCTTGCATTTTGCCGACCGTACGCATCCCGGCATAAGATGCAACTTGATCAAGCGTGCTCCCATCGTTGTCGAGTAAATTCACCACGAGTTTATACAGGTGCGGTGAACTGGGGGACCACAGCTTGGGTTGCGGCAGCTTGAATGCGATCGAGTTGGCATCACCGCTGGCAGTAGCGACGTGTGCTTCGCCATCCAGCACAACAATTTGCACGCGAGCGCTTTCGCTTCCGACCACTTGCGGAGTGACCCGAATGGTTCCACTGGCTGCATCGGTCACGATCGACAAATGGCTGATGTACTGCGCGGGGACCTCTTCCATCCACACCGTTTGCCAGATCCCTGACACTTGCGTGTACCAGATGCCACGTGGCCTGAGGGACTGTTTCCCATTGAGTTGCCAGCCCTCAGTTGCATCTTGAACCCGGACGACCAGTTCATTATCGCCCGACTCGAGCGCTTCCGTGATGTCAAAGGTGAAGGCAGCATTCCCTCCTCGGTGCTCACCTACTGGAATGCCATTGACGAAGACCTTGCAGGCATAGTCAACCGCTTCGAAGTTGAGTAGCATACGGCGATCTGCGGTGGGCGCAGCGGCAAACGTGCGGTGGTACCAGAGGGCTTCGTCTTCTTCCAGTAGATGCTGCACACCCCCGAGCTTCGATTCAAGGCTGAACGGAACCAGGATTTTCCCAGTCCAGTCTGCAGGCGGAGTGTGTTCAGCAGCTGTGGTGATTGCATAATCCCAGTGCCCATTTAGATTGACCCACTGCTGGCGAGCCAACTGGGGACGTGGATACTCGCGCCAGACATTTTCGGCGGTAACTTGAGCTCCCCATTCGGTCAGCAATTGGGATTGAAAAGGAGTTGAATCTCGCTTGGGACGAGGCAACTTCGGAACGGCATCGGCATCGATCAGATGCACGTCGATGAACTGTCCGCCGCTGGTTTGGGTGCAGTGAACGGCTAGGGTGTTGGTACCGGTTTGGAGATCCTTTCGTGCCTCAGGAGACAAGGGGACCACTTCATACTTGGTTGACCAACCCGACAGCTCGGCGATCAGCATCCCATTGAGATAGACTTCGGCGTCTTCATCGTGGTGGATGTAGAGCGCGGCATGGGGCGGTAGGGTGGCGACCTCAATCGACTTGCGCAGCCAGATCGAGTTCGACTTCCATTCGGTGCCAACGCGCGCACCCGGTGTATCGTGCGTGCCGAAGCCGCCGGTAGCCTCGGTCCATTGGCTGTCGTCAAAGGAGGGTTGCTCCCAACCTGCAGCGGGCGGCATCTCCGTGCTCCGCCATCGATCGTTCAGTTGAAATTGCCCCCACACCGCTCCTACCTGGAGCACCACTAGGAATAGCGCAAAACTAAGTCGCTTAAACATGCTGAGTTCCTAATCGGTGGGAGCCTGTCCGCCCAACCGCGGTTATAGAGCTTCCAGTTGCGGGGCGCGCGCTAAGCGGAAGGCAATGTCTGCTGGAACTGGTCGAACAGATATTGGCTGTCGTGTGGACCGGCGGAAGCTTCGGGGTGGTATTGAACACTAAAGGCGGGCGCCGTCTTATGGCGAACTCCCGCTATCGTGTCATCGTTGAGGTTACGGTGGGTGATGATCAACTCGCTAGGAAGCGAGGCTTCCTCCACGGCAAAGCCATGATTCTGCGAGGTGATCTCGATGCGTCCGGTTTCGATATTCAAGACCGGTTGGTTGCTGCCGCGGTGACCAAACTTGAGCTTAAAAGTTTTGGCTCCGGCTGCCAAACTGAGCAACTGATGGCCGAGGCAAATGCCAAAGATGGGACGCTGGCCAAGCAACTTGCGAATCGTGCTGATCGCATACTCGAGCGGTTCTGGATCGCCGGGGCCGTTGGAGAGGAAAATCCCGTCGGGTTTCTGCGCGAGCACTTCAGCGGCCGTGGCTATTCCAGGCAGAATCGTGACGCGATTGCCACGCTCGAACAGATGCCGGGCAATGTTCCATTTCATGCCGAAGTCGAGGCAGACGACGTGGGGACGCGGTGTTGAAGCAGCCGCGGTGTGCTCGCCGCGGGATCGATCCAACTGATGCAACGCCTCGTTCCACTCTCGCGTTTTCTCCGGGATGACTTCCCGAACCAAATCGCGACCGACCAAACCGGGTGAATTACGCGCCTTGGTGACCAATGAAGCTTCATCGAGATCGGTGGTCGATAGCACACCCGTCATCGCGCCTTGCGAACGAATATGCTTGACCAACGCCCGCGTATCGATACCAGCAATGGCGACAATGTTGTGCCGCCGCAGATAGTCCCGCAAGCTACCATTGGAGCGATAATTGCTGTGCAGCCGACTCTCCGAGCGCACCACAAAGCCGGAGACCTGTGGCCGATCGCTTTCAACATCCTGGTCGTTGGTCCCGTAGTTGCCGATCTCGGTGTAGGTCATCGTGACGATTTGTCCTCGATAACTCGGATCGGTCAGAATCTCTTGATAGCCGGTCATCGAGGTATTGAAGACCACCTCTCCGGTCGTTTCACCTTCGGCACCGATGGCCGAACCTCGAAAAACCGTTCCATCTGCGAGTGCTAAGACTGCCGATTGATCTGATCGCAACAAAAGAGCTTCTCCACAAGGCTGGCCGCAACAACACTCTCCGTCACCGCGGAATGCCAGCGCATCCAACCCAACTCAGATAACTCGTCTCAAATAACCAGTCTTTCAGCGACCGATTGCAGACTTACCAGAGGGCCAATGTGCGACGTAACGTGAACTCGAGAGCGCAACAAAATTTCAGCCAGTATAGGCACATTTGCCGAAGCTCGATAGGACCGATGCGCCGCCGAGTTACTTGAAGGACTTGTCGTCAAAGCCAGCGAAATCACCCTCGGTTCCAAACGAATCCACTGGATCGGGTTCGCCAAAACCATCGGACATTGAGTTATCAAAGCTCTGATCAAGGTCCAGCGGTTGCGGCTGAGTGGCCAGTGCCTTGCGGGCCTTATCCTGAGCCTTTTTCTCGCGGAAGGCTGCCACCGCTACAGCCACAACCAATCCGACCATGGCCAGAATCCAGAAAAAGTTGCCGATCATCGGTTGTCGCCTCGGTGGAAGGAAGGAGAAAAAGGTCCATTCAAATAGCACTGGATCTGTCTTGTAGAGTAGTTGCCTGGTGGGTAGTTCGTCAAGCAATAATGCGGTGCGCGGGTCCGACATCGCAGAGTTGTTGGGATAACGCGGATTGTGAAGCGTTTTCCTTTCTTTCTGGATAGTCCCGTCTCACGCTCCAGCACCACACCAACAGCTCAACGCGGACAAGCGTTCCCGCCCACCCCGGCTGCATTCCTATCAAGAGCGGTTTGGGGGATAGTTGCTGGACACTCACCGCGCAGACCGTTATGTTGAGCGACTGCCGCAGCGATCGCCGTAAAGGGCAGTTAAGGCCCAAGCCTAGCGCCTACGGCCCCCAAGACCCCAACTTCTGTGAAAGTGCCTCACCAATGAAATGGACTCATGGCGTTGTCGAACGCAAGATCGTATGGGATCACGGTTTGTTCACTTTGGTAGTGCGTGCCCCAGGGGTCGAACCGTTTGAGCCTGGGCAATTCCTGCAGCTCGGTATCGACACCGCCTCTGGACACCTGCATCGCCCCTATAGCGTCGCCTCGCCGCACGGTGAGCAACTGGACTTTTTCGTCGTCTTGGTCGAAGATGGAAAACTCACCCCACACCTGTGGGCCATGGAAGTGGGTGACAGGATCGACGTCAGCACCAAAGCGGCGGGGAGCTTTACCCTCAAGCATTGCCCACCTGCGCGGACGTTGTGGCTGATGGCCACCGGGACCGGCTTGGCTCCCTACATCGCCATGCTGCGAACCGCTGCCCCATGGAGCAAGCACGAACGGATCGTGGTAGTACACGGCGCTCGACATGGCCGTGACTTGGCTTATCAAGAAGAGTTCGCACAATTTGCCGAACGCTACACCGATCGCTTTCGCTACATCCCAGTCATCTCCCGCGAGGAGTTTCCGGGGGCATTGTACGGTCGGATCACTACCTGCATCGAAAACGGAACGCTTGAGACGGCGGGGGGCCAAGTCTTTAACAACGATAGCTGTGTCATGCTGTGTGGCAATCCCGACATGCTCAACGAAGCCGAGGAGCTGCTCGCGGCGCGGGGACTGGCTCGCAATAAACCGAAGTCCCCGGGGCAGATCATCGTCGAACGTTATTGGTAAACCGCAAGCACAGGGATCGTTGGGCGCAGCGCTTGCCGACCGGCTTAGTGCTTGCTGCCCGACTTAGCGCCCATCCCGAATCGAATTGAAATAACCTCGCGCGTGCTCGCGCTGGGCCTTAGGCAACGGGGTGTCATCGAGCGGCTCGGGCTCTTCCGCCATGGAGGTGAGCACGGCCTCCTGGACTTCAACCTTGGTAACACCCTTGCGATTATCGCCACCGACCTTGCCGCCGTTGATGGTCTCCCCCAGTTTCATTTGATCGCGGACTTGGGAATCAAAGAAATCCACATCGGTTTCTTCTTCCGGACGCTCACCGGCCCCCGTACCTTCACCCAGGCCGTTGCCACGATTGGGGAATTGCCCAGGCATTTTTCCCATGCAACTGCTGCAACCATCGCCGGTGCATTGCTTGCACATCATCTGCGATTTGCTTTGCGACAAGCTATCCATCAATTCGTCCAGGTCTTGAAGCTCGCTGTCGGACAGATTCATGTCTCTCAGTTGGCTGGCCATTTGTTCCAGCGCTTCTTGAGCCCCCTTGGAATCGCCATTTTTCATGGCTTGCTGGGCTTGTTGCAACATGTCGGCCATTTGCTGCATTTGAGCCGTGTTGGCAGCCTGCGCTTCGGCTTGTTCGAGCTTGCGTTGTAGCTGGGCGGCCTTCTGCATATCGCCCGCCGCTTCAGCTTGTTTGATCTGTTCCTTGAGAGCTTGCTTGGCTTGCTCCTGGGCCTGGGCCGCTTCACTCATCGCCTTTTCAAGTTGCTCCAATTGCTTCTCGAGCTTGGCCATATCATCTTTGGTCATTTCACCATCGCGCATTTTTTCAAGCAGATTTTCCAATGCCTGCTCGGCCTTGTCAAAGTCACCTTGCTTGAGGGCGTCGCTAAGTTTCTCGGCCGGTCCAGCTTCAAACTTTTCCAAGTTCTGCAAATTCTTCTTGAGCGCTTCGGAGCTCCCTAACTCTTTTTTCCGTTCAGCCAACTGTTCCTTGATGTCGTTCAACTTGGCCAGCGTTTGCTTGGTATCCAGTTTGGTATCTTTCTGTAGATCGGCTAACTCCGATTCCAGTTTTTTGAACATATCGGCAGCGGCATTTAAACCCTGCTTCTCCGCCAACTCGCGTTTCTTTTTGATCTGTTCGATGAGCGGCTTGGTCGAGTTCTTGACTTGAGTCAACGACGCCTGTTCGGCGGTGGCGAGTACCGGCGCGGCGACGCGGTCGGGTACGAGCCAGAACAAGGCGGTGAGCAGAGCGGGAATTACCGGCAACAGCAGACGATTGGTGAAGCCCCATTGGAATTGGTCACGAACGTCAAGTCCTGCGGCACGGCGGTTTGCATCCGCAGCCAAGGCAGCCCCCAATTCGGTTTCCCGGTCTTCGGGGGTGAGCCACATCGCACTCGAGAGTCGCTCACGCAAACCAAAGCGTCGATCGATCTCGGTGGCTGCATCGGTCAATGTGGGCCGGCCGACCAACGTCATGGAAAGACTCGTAATCACTCCAACCAGCAGAGCACCACCGATCCAACTCGCATACCAGATCGTCGGGTCAACCGGTAAGTTCATCCACTTGGGAAGCATCACTCCGATAAAAGCGATTCCAAGAACAATCGACAGAGCCCGGGGCAAAAACTTGAGAAAGCGTTCGCTCACCAAACGTCGCCGAGCAATCCGCGATTGCTTGTAGATTTGATCCATAGTCCAGTCCTTTTGCGTAGATGGTGAAGCGACTCGCTTTCGGCCCGGTATCGCTGTCCACCCAGTATATCGGGGGATTGGACCGGAATGCAAACGCGAATATCTGACATTTCTCGGCAATTGTTCAACTAGCAGGGAGGCTGAGCTGGAACCGGACGAGCTGGGTAGAGCGAGCCCTGGATGGTACCGCGACGGTCCAGGGTCGTGAGCAACGCTTTTTTGATCGACCCCTTTTCAAGGCACCACTGAGGGGCGATTAGATTCTTGGGGGGTGCGTCGCCCGAAATTCGCTCGATCACCATCGAGGGAGGCAAACGCTCCAGGAAATCGGCCAGCACCTCGACGTATTCCTCCAGCTCCATGAGCTTTACCTCCCCGGACCGCACCTGCTCAGCCAACTTAGTTCGCTCAACCGCATACAAGTTGTGTATTTTGACCGCTGCCAGGTTCCATTCGGCGATTTGCATGGCCGTTTCTTGCATCATGCTCGGCGTTTCGCCGGGAAGCCCCAACATGATGTGAATACTTACCTCGAACTTGCGCCCACGGACCCTCTCAATGGCATCGACAGCCGCCGCATGGCGATGACCCCGATTCATCCAGTCGAGGCTGGCGTCGTGGATGGTTTGAATTCCCAGTTCCAGCGAAACGTACGTCCGCTCGGCGAACTCATCGACCAAGTCGAGCACTTCGTTCCCAACACAATCGGGACGCGTTCCGATGACCAGTCCCACCACCCGCGGATCCTCCAAGGCGGTTTCCCAAAGCGTCCGCAACTTGTCGAGCGGTCCGTAGGTGTTGGTAGCGGGTTGATAATAAGCCAAGAACTTCTCGGTGTCGTACCGCCGTCGCAGACCGTCGATCCCCCGTTGAATCTGAAACGTGATCGCATCCCGCTTCACCCTCCGGCTAGGACTGAACGCACGGTTATCGCAAAAAGTACAGCCTCCCGTGGCAACGGTTCCGTCTACGTTTGGACAGGTGAAGCCTCCGTCGAGACTAATTTTTTGCACTCTGCATCCAAACTTTTGACGCAGGAACAGACTGAGCGGATAGTAGTGATGCCCGAGCCCCCGCCAATCTGGCGCAACCGTTTCCGTCGCTTCGACCGCCGCCGGGGACGGGTGCGTAGCTGGGGTTCCTGGCGTAAAAATTGACGGATTCATGAGTTCAGCATAGATTGGAAGTGCGGAATATCCGAAAACTTGTCCGGAATTATTATTTTTATCTTGTCAAACTAAACACATTACTGTGGGAGACGCCCTCATGGCCGAATATGGTCAACTCGTACCAACCGGCGGCGGCGACACCATCTTTCTGAAAAAGGATCGCCTGCTGATCGGCCGCCGGGAATCGTGTGACATTGTCTTGCGATTTTCAAACGTCTCAGGTCAGCACGCGCGGATGACGCTGGAAAGTGGCTACTGGTTCCTGAAAGATCTCGGCAGTCGCAATGGTACCAATGTGGACGGCTATCGTATCAGTCGCAAGCGACTCGATCCAGGTGCAAAGATCTCGGTTGCCAAACATGAGTTCATTATTGAGTACTCGCCAGAAGAGCTAGGCGCCTTCGGACCACCACCACCCGACGACGACCAAATCGAGCAGGTCTTGCGCCGTGGTCTACTCGATCGCGCCGGTTTGGATCGCCGCGACGACGAAGAAAAGTTCTCCAATCGGAACTTGGATGACGACGACTGAGCTTCTCGCTGCCACCGATTCACCCTCGCCCAGAGATCACTATAATGCGGCCGCGCGGTATCCTGCCGCGCGGCCCATTTCCTATTGATCTAAGACAAAGGTTGAGCGCATGGCATCGAAACTTGCCCACATGGTCTATTTCACGCTCCACGACAACTCACCTGAGCAGATCCAACACATGCTCGCGGAGATGAAGAAGTATCTCGATAACCACCCGGGACTTGAGTACTTTGCCTGCGGAACCCTCACCCCCGACCTGGCGCGGCCCGTCAACGATCGCGGGTTCGATGTGAGCTTGCACACGGTCTTCGTCGATCGTGCCGCTCACGATGCTTATCAGACCGAACCACGGCACTTGGAGTTCATCGAGCGGAACAAGCCGAGTTGGAAGCAAGTGCGCGTGTTTGATTCTGACGCGACCTAACCGCCTCGGCATGGGTTACGTAACCGTACTCCAGTCCCGACGGCTGAAGTGGGTGCTGGCCACCGGCGGCGTGCTGTTGCTCATCACCGCTCTGCTCGTCAACGAAATGATCGAGTTTGCGGATAAGATTAATTTCTACGCAAACCCTCTACCTCACGTGCTACGCAACCCACCCTTTATCAAATCCCCCGACCTGCTCGTTGACAAAATGGTCGAACTGGCTCAGGTGATGTTTTCAAACTGTTGAGCTGTTGGGATAACAGGATTCGGACTCCCCACGGACTCCGAGCCTGCTCGTACGCGGTGACGTATGGCGAGTCGCGATAGTGTCAGCATGAAAATGAGCAGCAGGACCACCAAGAAGATCACTGAAACGACCATCTTTTCGCGCGATGGATTGCGAACATTGAAGTACACCAGCTGGCCAATATTCAGCACTACAATCCCCTTCAACATCCACTCGACGTTGATCCGATGCAACACGAGTGAGCCGAAAGGTGCCATGAACAAAACGACGGGATAGGCACACAGCCACGTGCGATACTGATAAGGGCTCAACCCTGCGTCCACGAAATGACGATAGCCGAATCCAAGTAGGCTGATACCAGCCATCAGCACGATGCACATCCGCGTGGCCACTTTTTCGGTCATGTGAAAATGAGTGACCAGCAACGTGTACAACAGAATGTCGGCCCCGGTGCCAAACAGGCTGGCGCACATCCCACCAACCAACAACACGCCTGCCAGTAGCCAATAGTCGGACAGCGTCTTTATCTCGAGCGTGGTTTGTTTCCCGCGATGACTACTGGCCACATAAGCGACTGCAAAAGCGGCAATCAAACTTAAGAACAACGCCTGGATCACGTACACCGGAATATCCTGCAATGTCAGCATCCCCAGCACAAAGCCGACAAAGCAGAATGGGACCATCGCCAGTTCGGGAAAAAACGTGCGCAGCCGTGTCTCGCGATGGGTCAAGATATAGATACTGGCACTCGTCATTCCAATGCTCTGAATCATCAAACTAAAGTCGCGCGCCAAAACGCGGTCGATGTCGAAGAAAACACTCAGCACCGGAAAGGCCACCGCACCACCTCCCTCAGGGGTCAAACCTGCCACAAACGCCCCAAGGACCATGATCGCCGGATAATGCCAGTGCTCAACTAAAAACGCCAGGCTATTGAACCCAGAAAATAAAACTGCCCAGCAGACCAGGGCGACTACGAACCACAAAGTGAATAGTTTGCTGCGGAACATAGGGCGGGCTGGCTGAGTGTCGGATTAAAACAAGCTGCGATCATTAAGATAATGCAGAAATGCGGCGGTCGCATGCAGTGACGGAGTATCAGATGGTAGCTCCACAAACGCGTCCGCACAATCGTTGTTGAAACAATTATCCAAAGCCGGTCGGAGGGATGCGGTCACGGGAGGGCGACGCTCCTGCGGAGCCTCCATAGGTCGCGACCTGCTGGTTAAATCATATTGAAAGATGTTTAAAGCGTATCAGGGCCAGCGCATCAGGGCCGGTGAGGGGCACGTCCCTCGCGCACGCTGCGGGTTGGGATGAATCCAACAAACGTCCCTCGCTCACGCTGCGGGTTGAGATGAAACCAACAGACCGCACGGGGGATGCCGCTCCAGCCACCGCGCGCAAAGCCATTGCATCCGCGGAAAATGGAAAAAACTCTTCCACAAGTTGCCTTTGCTGAGTGTCGACGGACGACCATCGCGGTGCAGATAGCCATACCATTCGCCTTGCTCAGCATCGGCGAAATGACGATAACTCCAGTCATGCACCTGCTGATGCCACTGGGCGTACTTGACCTGCCCGGTTAACTCATAAGCGATCAACGTCGCCAAGATGGCTTCGTTGTGGGGCCACCAAAACTTCATGTCGTGCCAATACTCCTGCACCGGCTTGCCATGCAAATCGCGAAAGTAGAACAAACCGCCAAACTCCTGGTCCCAACCCCGTTCCCACATCCAATCGAGCATGTCGCAGCCGAGCTCGATCAGGCTGGGATCGTGGCGATACTCCCCCTCGCGCATAATGAACCAAGCCCCTTCGATGGCATGCCCCGGGTTGAGTAGTCGACCGTCAAAGTGATCGACCACACTCCCATCCGGAGCCACCGACTCCATCACCACTCGCAATTCCGGCTTGACGAACAGTTCGCGGATCTCATCGATGCAGCGATCGATCCAGCCGGTCAAGCGCGGATCCTCCCCAAGATTGTCTCGCAACTCTTGAGCCGTCACGATGGTGATCATCCGTGGTGCCAAACCGATCATGGGCCGCGTGTCGGTGAATTTGGCGGGCATCAAGCCAGGGGTGCAATTCCAGTCGGTGAACCGCTCGAACAGACAAAAGGCCTGCTCGGCGGAACGCGCATCGCCAGTGGCTCGAAAATAAGCTGCATGTGCGATCGCCGCAAACGACTCGCTGAACGCATACCTTCGCTTGCGAATCGGCCGGCCGTCGCGGGCCACATGGAAGTACATTCTGCCATCTTGATCGAAGCCATGCCGTTCGAGGAACTCGAGTCCACTGCGGCCCCACGTTAACCACTCCGCTTGCACACCCCAACTGTTGTGCAGTGCTAGCAGCAGCCAGCTCATCCGGCCTTGCGCCCACACCGACTTGTCGGAGTCCAGTAAACTGCCATCGCGGTCAACGCAATGCAGGTAGCCGCCATGCTCCGCATCGAGGCAACGGGGAAACCAGAAGGGAAGCGTGTCATGCAGCAAGCCGTCGCGGTAACAAGCCAACAGCTGCTGGCGTCCCTCGGCCGTGCACAGCTGCGGCGTGGTGGTTGATGTGCTCAGTATGGCCGCGGTATCGGTGCCTCCTGCACTGTCCGATGCATCTTTAGCAGCCGTCACGGTGCCTCACCCGACTCAAGCCAAGCGTAAGGGAACTTGGCAAACGTGAGCGTATCATCGACTTCGTAGAGGATGCCAATTTTTCCAGAGGCTAGCACGGTCATGCACGAGTACATGCATTCGCCATCAGCCAGCAAACGTCCCGAGCTCCACGTCTTGCCGCCATCGCCACTGCTGCGGACCGTTAACGCCACCCGCTTGGTCGGATGATTGGGATTGGAGAAGAGCAGTTGACCATCGGTGTACTTGATCAGGCTGGCCATGCAGGTGGGATCGGCCACTACCCACCACGGCTCGGACCATTCCCCGGCCACCGTGGCGGCACCGTTCGTCGGCGATGGAGCTTGAGTGGCCGTAGTGGGATGCCATGTCCATCGCGACCACAAGCGTTGGCCACTGCGCGATTCGTCGCGCATGCTAAGTAGCAAGGAACCATCGTCGAGTTCCGCGATTTGCGATTCGCTGGTCGGACGTTCGCCGGGAATCGCCGGTGGTGAGATGCTCCATGACGACCCATGATCGCGACTGTAGATGAAACAAGAATGTGCAGTCCCATCCGCCTCGCGATATTGTGCTGGGATCACCAATGTTTCATCTTGCAACTGAATACCCGCACCGGGGCCGTTGAAGCACAGACGCCAGGCCGGCAATTTAACTTGTTGCGTGATGTTGACGGGTGCAGACCAAGTCTGCCCATCGTCGTCGCTTTTCGTCAAAACCAGTTGCCCTGTTTCCTCGGGAGACATCCCCGGGCCAGAGCCTTTCCAACCCCGATTGCCGTTGGACCACAAAGCGGCCACAAAAATGGTCCCGGTCACGCGATCGACCACGATGGTTGGATCGCCCACACCATTGCCAAGCGAGTTCGGGACTGACTTGTCAAAATCGAGAATGCGCTGCATGGCGCTCCATGATTCCCCCTCATCGGTACTCCGCATCAACCCGACGTCGATGTTGGCGGGTAGATCGCCACTGCCATCATGACGGATATCAAAGACCGCCAACAGCGTCCCTTGCGTGCTCGTTGCCAAGCCGGGAATACGGTACGCTTTCGAACCATCATCCCCTGGCTTGCGCAACACGCTTCGCACGACCACCGCATCTACTTTACCCGCAGCGTTTTGAGTGGTAACTTCTTGAGTGGTAGCGGTGCTCTCACCGCCACCGCTCGTGAGCGTGGCAACCGTGGGATCTGCGGCCCCGACGCTCAACGCAGTGCTTAAAGATGCGGTCATGCAAGCCGCACACAACAACTTGTGCAGCCAGAGACTGGCGGAACGAAAAGCGATTCTCATGGTTTCACCCAGTTGAAAAAGTCAAGCGATTCAAGCTGCTGACGGAGTTGGCCCAGCTGCGCCGCAGCCACCGGTCGATTTGGTAAGCGCGGTGGCCCCACGGGCACCCCGAGCATTTCCATCACCCCCTTGGCCGCACCCATGTATCCAAAGCTGGCGAGCAATTGGATGAGCTGCACACTCTTAAATTGTTCATTGCGAGCGGTAGCCAGATCGCCCTGTTCAAAGGCGGCCATGACGCGGTGGTAGATCGGAGCCGCAAAATTATAACTACTACCCACCGCACCCACTGCGCCGAGCGCCAATGCGCCCAGTAGGAATTCATCGCAACCGAAGAGCATATTCCAGCGACCCCCATCGGTTTGGACACATTGTTGGTAAGCCATCAGATCGCTGTTGGTGAATTTCAGTCCCACCAGATTCGGAATGCGCGCGGGTGCTTGCTTTAGAAAATCGGGCATCGAAAAATGGACGTTGGTCATCGACGGAATGTCGTAGAAATAGAAGGGTGTTTGGGGAGCGGCTGCGGCGATCTCGGCTGCGCAGGCGATGAGGCAATCGAGCGAGTCTGGCTTGAAGTAACTTGGGGCCAAGGCCGCCACTGCCACCGCACCGAGCTCTTGCGCCTGACGAGCCAACAACTTGGCATCGGACAGACAGTTGCCACCGACATGCACGACCACGCGCAGCGCACTCCCTTTGGCCACCTGCAACCAACGTTCGGCCAACGCTTGACGCTCGACGACCGACAACGAATGGCACTCGCCCGTGCTGCCGCCGATAAAGACGGTGGTCACCTGCTGGGCCAGCATGAATTCTGCCTGTCGTCCGATGGCCTCCACATTCAGTGAGCCATCTGCATGGAATGGAGTGTGTGTGGCCGCGATCAAACCCGTCAGAAACGGTGTGCTCATAGTGCTCTTTCGTATAAAACAAACTAAGTGATCTCTTCACCACCGGCAGCTTGCACGCGTGGGCGAATAAGTAGCACGATGACAACGGACAGCAATGCGGTCAAGGCAAAGACACCGAAGATCATGTTCAGCGGCACGGAGCGATCGCGCAGCCAGCCAAAGCCCCAATCGGCAAAACCGCCACAGCCAATACTAATCAAATTCATAAAGCCGTAGCCGGTGGCTCTAAGTTGCGGCCGCACAATCTGGCATAAAATCGGCATGTTGTTGCAATCGAAGAAGCCCCAGCCGAGGCCAAACAGAATCAAGAAACCAATAGCCACACTCAACGTTCCGGCATTCCCCACTCCAAATAGCGCGGGCAAAAAGAAGCTCATCCCAATCGCACTGACAAAGATCCGACCGCGGACGTTGCGCCGCATCCAGCGGTCAGCCAACCAACCACCCAAGAGCACACCCACCAACGAAGCCAGTTGCACGTAGAGCACCGCCGACATACCCGCTTTGCCTTGCCCCAATCCGAACTGCTCGCGCAGAATATCGGGCATCCAGTCCTTCACCACCCAGCCCGCCATGGCTGGCAGGGTAAAGTACAACACGAGCAGCAAGTAGTTGCTGTTCGTAAGCAATTCGCGACCGGCGGCGATGGGCGAAAGCTGATCGCGCGGAACGCTCGGCTGAGGTGGATTGCGCAGGAAGGCAAAAAGTGGAAAGGCGTAGACCAACCCAACGATGCCACACACCCAAAATGCGAATCGCCAACCCAACTGAGGTGCATCGGCCACGTAGCCCGAAAAACCGCCGAGGATGATCCCCAAGTAGATACCCATCTGGTGCAGCCCCACAGCTCGCGAACGGGTTTTGCTGTGGTGGAAATCTGAAATCAAGGCGAGTGCGGCCGGTATGTAAAACGCTTCGCTGATCCCCATGATCGAGCGGGCCATCACTAACTGCGGAAATGTGGTCACGTAACCGGTAGCCAAAGTGACCGCCGACCAGATGAATAAACTGATCGTGATCACATGCCGCCGACTAACGCGATCCGATACATAACCACCTACTGGACTGAAGCCCGCATAGACCCACTTGAAGCAACCGAGCACGATTCCCCAGTTCGCTTTGGTGGCAATATCGGGGATATCATCCATCATCGAGCCCTTCATGGCGGCCAACATCTGACGGTCGAGATAGTTCAGCAGGGCCACGGGAATTAACAGCCCAACGATCAGCCAAGCCATCCTCATGCTATGGGACGCAGGGATCTTAGGAAAGTTGCTCATGAAAGTCGGACTCGCGGGAGTATCGTAGGCTGCTAAAGATGAACTCAGTTGTTGGGTGTCAGTTTGACTTGCCATACTTCAGGCGAGCGGACACCGGGACGCACTTCTCCACTGGGAAACCACCAATGATTCCTCCACTCAACGGTCGACGTGGTAACACGCGGGGCAGGTGTGTGCTCGGACTGGGACCACGTGTTGGTGCTGGCATCATAGCCGTAGATGTGCCGTGAGAATCCAGGATGCTGGCTGATTGGCTGAAAACCGACCGAGGAACCATCGTCACCACCCACAACCATGAATTGAGATTTTCCCACAGTCAGTGCAGGGGAGGGAGCAGCGACGACCGCGCGCGGCAGGTCGGCGATCTGCGACCAACCGCGCATGGGATGGAAGCGGTAAGCGTCCGTTAAGTAGTGTCGCTTGGGACTACCAGCGGCATCGGCGGACAAGTCGACGCCGCTGAGCAAGTAGAAGTGGTCATCCAAGACGGCCGCCACCGACAACATCCGCGGGGGGCCGGGCCATGACTTTAGTTCTTGCCAACGCAGTGGTTCAGCCGACAGATCGAGCCCGTAGAAGCTGCTGAGGGCCGTGGTCGAAGTTGGCCTGCGTGAGCCCCCGGCGATATAGATGGTTGTCCCCAGCAAGGCGCCACAGGCGTTCGCCACCGGCTCGGGAAGCGACGGCAGCGATTCGGCGATCAGTCCGGCTTCCGTGAGTTTCAAACGCATGACGTCTGCCGAATGCCCTGCCGCATGGCTTCCTCCAACGCAGATCAAACCAGACTCGGTGGTGATCGAGACACCATAGCCAGCTGGCTTGGGTAGACGTCCGAGCTCGCGCCAGCCGCCAGCGGGTCTTTCAAGTTCCCACACGCGGTCATACCAAACTTTTTCTCCACCCTCCCACGGTGGCCCTTGCGGAAAATTCGCACCGCCAGCAACTAACAGATTACCAGCGACGACTCCTGCGAACGGACCAGCCACACCGCGCGCATCGGGAAGAGGTGCTACCTGATGCCACTGAAGGCGTTGAGTGTCGAGCCCGTTTTGAGCTGCCGCCACCCCAGACGTGCTCAGCAGGATCGCGAGCGTCCCGATGGTAAGGATCGGTCGGGAAATAAGGACCTTCTGATTGAAATGAATATGAATCAACTTGTTTACTCCCAACCAAATCTCGATCGCCAAAAGAGCTATCCCCTTGTACCCTGTTGCAGCCCACCGAAGCCAAAGCCTTGCGGGTCATTAAGATACCGAACATACGAACTGCCAGGTTGCTAGGATCCCAGTTGGAAGCAGCGGCGACGTGCTGCGAAGACTACACAACCTTAACGCTTGGTACAGGCCTTGCGAGTGCGGAGCCCCCCTAGGCGACATTTTATCGGATAAACTGACGTGCCTTGACCGCCCGCCCATGCGCAGCGAAAATGCCCTACGGCCAAGACGCTGAGTTCGTGTTGTGAATATCGCTCAACGTCTCTCGCAATATTTTTTGCAATCTCAAACATTTTAGGATCGACGATGCTCTGCAAGATGGTAGGAATCAATACCTGGAACACATCTGCCTCGACGCACTTGCTCGTGGCGAGTCTGGTGTCGGTCCTTTGCGTGGCTCAAGTCGGCTGCAAAAGCAGCGGCGATTCGGCGACCGGTAAACGCGAGTTCATCAGTGTGGGCACTGCACCCGCCGGTGGCGCGTTTTATACGGTCGGAAGCGCAATCTGCGAAGTCGTAAACGAGAATCGCGGAGAGTTGAACTGGCGGGTGAACGCCGAATCGACAGGCGGCTCGATGGAGAACATCCGGTTGCTCAGCCAAAACAAATTGCAGTTTGCCATGTCGAATTCCTCGATCACCTACTTTGCCGTGCGGGGCAGCGAGGGTTGGGAGCAAACCCACGAAGTCCAGTCGGTCATGACTTTGTTTCCGAACGTCGCGATGTTTGTGACCTTGGCTAACTCGGGGATCGAAAAGGTTAGCGACTTGAAAGGGAAGAGTGTTTATCTCGGACCCGAGGGGGCCGGTTTCGAGTACTTCGTGAAGCCCATCCTGGCTGCCCACGGACTGACGCTGGACGACATCGACGGCCGCTTTGGTAGCCAACAAAGTGCGGTTGACTTGCTGGGGGATGGAGCGGTTGTGGCCGCCATGATCGGCGGTGGCACACCCAACCAGGCGTTGTCGCAGATGGCACAAGCCAATTCGCTGCGCTTGATTCCTTACGATGAAGAAGCCAAGGCAAAACTGATTGCGGACTATTCCTTCTTTGAAGCTGCCGTCATTCCAGCCGGAACGTACAACGGCATCGACGCGCAGTACGATGGGCTCAACGTGGGCTCGGCGCACTTGATCGCCCACAAGTCGTTGGATGAGCAGACGGTCTATGATTTTGTAAAGTTGGTCTACGAGCAACGGGCCAAGATTGCCGAGCGGCATCGCGCAGCGCTCAACATTCGTCCTGAGACGGTCGCTGTCCAAAGTGGGATCGATTATCATCCGGGAGCGGAACGCTATTACCGTGAAGCAGGGATTTGGCCTGAGGCGGTCACTCAATGATCTCAGAGGCTGCCATCGAGCAGGGTTCAAACGCCAACGAAGTAGATCCGCACGCAGAGTCCCAAGGGACATTCCAAACAGCCAAGCGATGGTTGTCTTTTGCCATCGCAGTAGCTCTGTCGTTGTTCGTGCTGATCGAAGTCAACTTTTCGCTGCTGACACCCCTTAAAGAACTCTCGCTGTTTGTAACTGCAGGCCTAGTGCTCTGCTTTCTGCAAGTGCCACTCCACCCTCGCTGGAAAGATGTGCGCTGGCTGCAAATCGTGGATGCCTTGCTGGCGATTTTGGCTGTCGGCTGTTGCGGCTACTTGATTTACCAAGGCGCCGATTTGGGCCAAAGGGCGGCCGTTTATACAGCGGCTGATCAGTGGGTCGGAGCCATCGGTTTGGTGTTGGTGGTCGAGGCAGCCAGACGCTCGGTGGGTTGGTCCCTGCCGATTCTGGCATTCATCTTTATCATTTACGCGCACGACAGTGTTTCGCAGACTTTGCCTGAGTGGTTGTTCCCGCACCGTGGCCAGGACTGGGAGGCCTTGATTGGTCAGACCTATCTGCGGACCGAAGGTGTGTTTGGAACAGCGATCGGCGTCATGTTCCGTTACGTTTTTCTGTTTGTTTTGTTCGGCGCCTTTCTGCAGGCGAGTGGTGCAACGGGCTACATCATCGGCTTGGCCGTGCGTTTGTTCGGCAAGCGTGCGGGCGGTCCTGCCAAAGTTTCGGTGATCGCCAGCGGTTTAATGGGTTCGTTGTCGGGGAGTGCCGTCGCCAATGCAGCCACCACTGGAATCTTCACAATTCCGCTCATGCGGAGCATCGGCTTCAAGCCACATATTGCCGCGGGCGTCGAGGCTGCCGCATCATCCGGCGGCGCGTTGGTACCACCCGTGATGGGTGCCGGGGCTTACATGATGCTGGAGATCATCAATCGCGATCCGGCGGTTACCTACTTGGAAATCTGCCAAGCCGCTTTGATACCGGCCTGCTTGTACTATCTGTCGATCTTTTTATTGGTTCACTTTTACGCGAGGAAGATCGATGTCGAGAGCGATCGCGTGAGCGCCCGCGAGGCGAAAACTCGTTCAGCTGCCTCGCCAGCCACAGACCCAGCAGCTGAATCGAGTACGCCAGTCGCGGCACCTCTGCTGTCGCTCGAAGGACTCGCCTTCTTCGGTTCGCTCGGCGGACTAATGGGCTTCCTACTGATGGGCTTCTCGCCGTTCCGCGCCGTGACGTACGCCTTGGCCATTGTGATGGCTGTAGTTCTGATCAATCCGGCAACCCCGGTCCGGCGACGCGATCGCTTGATGGCGTTGGGAGTTTGGGGGCTGCTAACGGTGTTGGCTTTGTTTATAGCGCCGGGTGTTGCACAGTCGGGTGCTACACAGTCGGGTGCTACACAGTCGGGTGTCGCACAGTCGGCTGTCGCACAGTCGGGTGTCGCACAGTCGGGTGTCGCACAGTCGGGTGTCGCACAGTCGGCTGTCGCACAGTCGGCTGTCGCACAGTCGGGTGTCGCACAGTCGGGTGTTACACAGTGGGCTGTTATACAGTCGGCTGTTACGCAATGGGGCAATGCGCTTGTTTGGTCCATTGCAGGCCTGCTGCTCGTCGGGCTTTTTTCACCTGCCTGGCGCGAGCTGTTGAGCAATAGTTTTCGCACCACCGCCGAAGGTGGCTTGCCACTGATTGTGGCTGCCGCCTGCGTGGGGATCGTCATTGGCCTCGTATCGCGGACGGGGGTCGGAACAGGGGTTCCGCAAGCGATCATCCCATTGGCCGGCAGCAACTTGTTCCTCGGGTTGGTGGCCATCATGTTCTGCTCGTTGATTCTAGGAATGGGATTGCCTTCGGCAGTTTCCTACCTGTTACTCGCGACGATCATTGGCCCGGTTTTCGCAGACCCGAGTTTGGGTGTGCCGATCCTGGCAGCCCACCTGTTTATTTTTTACTTTGGGATGATGGCCATGGTGACGCCGCCGGTGGCGTTGGCAGCTTACGCCACCGCTTCGATCGCCAAAGCCAGTGTGATGCAATCGGGGATCGCTGCATTTCGATTCTCGTTGGTGGGCTTCACCTTGCCGTTCATGTTTGTCTATCGTCCGGCGCTGTGCTTGATGAGTATTGACGGTGGCAGCCCGCTGGTGTTGGACGTTGTCATTGCGGTGGTCGCGGCCATCATCGGCGTAACCGCCTTATCGTCTGCTATGGCAGGCTTCCTGTTCCATCCATTGGGGATCCTCTCGCGCATCGTCATGTATATTGCAGCCTCATGCGCTCTGTTTCCCGACCAGTTCGGTTTGGTTGGCGAGCGGCTGCAATTGTTTGATGTGATCGGAGCCGTACTGTTACTCTCCGTGGCTGTCATGAACTGGCAGTATCCGCCAGCGGAAATTGAGCCCTCAATCCCTCAGGTTTAGCGGCCAGTGAACGAGCTCGCGTCAAACCGATTACGGTTCGTTGCAGCCTGTTGATGCGCTTTGCAGCAGCCATGTTGATCATGGCTTCTCGAAAACTTCCCGCGGTTCGAACTGTCGGAATAGCTTCTACTGATCGTAATTGGACTGAAGCGGGTGGTTCAATTCCCCCGATCATCCGCATGTCGTTGACTTTCGTAGTTACAGTCGTCCCAAATTCTGGAGCTTCTGGAATGGCACTTGGTCAAAAACACCAAGGTCACTTTGCCAGTGCTGCAAGCCACCCTGGATTGTATCGACAAACCGCATTTTACGAGCGCAGGCGTGTTCTTCGCGGATATCAATTTGACCGCGCCAAGAAGTTGAATCCATGCCCGACAGCGGTCAACTGTTCGTGCCCCAGGACAAACCGTCCTGGGGCGGCTCGAAAACTCCTGTTGGTGGCCAAGGACACGTCCTCCTGTGCACGCTGGCTCAGCGGCAATTGACGTCAGCTTGACCGCCGAGTTACGCAGGATTACTTCGAACCAAGGCGCAGAGTAATCGAGTGTCGGGTTGTCTAGATACGGGCTTCTTTCGTCGGGTGGCCCATTCTATCGCAGGGGGCGGTGCGGGTGTAGATCATCCTCAAGCGGATGTTTCAAGCAATCATTTTGAGTTAAAATCCTGCTTCGCTTTGTGTGGGTAAACAAACAATATCAGGAACAAGTCTTCATTATGCGGTACACCCTGACCCTAGCTTTCTCGCTCCGGACGTTTACTCGCCCCCTGCGCAATATTGCGATAGTTTGCGATTCGGCTAGTGTCCACCTTAAGTTCACTGAGCGTGCAATCACGCGAAAATGGTCTGCAGGCTGCTCCGACCATGCAACTTGAAACCAAAAGCGTTCGGAAACGCGTACTTGAACCCAACGAGCGTATCTCGGAGGTTCTTTTTGGACTGATTATGGTGCTTACATTTACGGGCTCACTAAGTGTGGCCGATGAGAGCCAAAGCGAAATTCGGACGATGCTCATCGGCGCAGTAGGCTGCAACATGGCTTGGGGTATCATTGACGGCATCATGTACCTTCTGAGCTGCCTTGCTGAAAAGGCACGTGGCCTGACTATCTTGCGGACCGTGCGCCAATCGAGCGATACGCAAAACGCGCAGCAACTCATCGCCAATGCATTGCCACCAATAGTCGCCTCAGTCCTCCAACCTTCAGAACTCGAAGCGATTTACCTCCGCCTAAAGCAATTACCCGACCCAATCGGCCAAGAGCGTTTGCAGAGGAATGACTATCTGGGGGCCCTTGGAGTATTTCTGTTGGTGTTCGTGTCCATGTTTCCAGTCGTGATTCCGTTCATCTTTTTCCACGATACGAATGTGGCGCTGCGGGTTTCAAATGGCATCGCCCTACTCATGCTCTTCTTAACGGGATACGCGTACGGAAACTGTGTCCACCGCCGACCTTTTTTAACAGGCATATCAATGGTCCTCCTGGGGAGCATTCTCGTGGGACTAACGATGTCGCTGGGCGGGTAAGCTCATCCGCTACTCGCTAATCCCTAACGGCAACACCAACTGGCCGAAATTACATAGACACCCTATTTCCCAGGGTCACACTGTGTCGGTTAGCTCGAAAACCGGAAATTCCGATTACCATTGAACCAAGACAATGCCAATCCGATATAGTTTTCATCTTAAAGTCCCAAACAGTCTCTTCGAGGTGCGATGATGAAACGCAAACGAATCGGAGGGATACTATCACTCCGGATAGCCACCTATTACGTAGACCATTCAGTACACCCCTTAAATTGATTTAGAAAGATGGCAATGAGTAAGAATTTTCGGCTACCGCAACTGCTCCTTTCTTTTTTATTGATTAGTTCTGCGGCTACGGCTCAGGACAGCGTCACCACGGACGCCGGTACTATCAACGCTGAAAAGACGAAGAAGTACTTTAGGCAGCATGCGTACTCACCTTATGCAGGTCGCAACTTTCCAGATCGTCCTCTGTGGGGTGAAATGCACTTGCATACTTCTTGGTCGCCGGATGCGGTCGGGGGCGGAACGAGACTTGGGCCGGAAGCGGCCTATCGATTTGGACGGGGTGAAGAAGTCGTTTCGTCCAGCGGCCAGACTGTTCGTCTTGGCAGGCCTCTAGATTGGCTGGCGGTCGCCGATCACTCGGATGTGATGGGGGTGATGGCCGACGTGATTGCCGGCAATGCGGACTTGATGCAAGATCCAGTGCTGCGCCGCTGGAATGGGATGTTCAACGCAGGGCAGGACCAGGCGATGGCGGCAGTGATGGAGGGGATCGCGGCCCAGAGCAAAGGTCAGGTACCCAAAGCACTTACTGATCCAAAATTGTTCAAGGACATTTGGCAGCGATATATTGCCATCGCAGATGAATTCAACGACCCCGGACGGTTCAGCACGTTGATTGCCTACGAGTGGACATCCAACTACGGCGGAGGCAATAACCTACACCGTAACGTGATCTACCGCGACGGTGCAGACATGGCGAAACAGATGCTCCCGCTCACCACCTTCCAGACAGAGAATCCTGAGGAGTTGTGGAAGTGGATGGAACGGTACGAGGAAAAGACCGGTGGAAATGTATTGGCGATTCCCCATAATGGCAACTTATCTAACGGAACCATGTTTGCCGTGGAGACGTTCGATGGCAAGCCACTGACCAAAGAGTGGGCCGAAACCCGCAGCAAATGGGAACGCCTTTACGAAGTGACTCAAGGCAAGGGGACCAGTGAACAGCATCCAGCGTTATCGCCCAATGACGAATTCGCGAAGTTCGAGATTTGGGACAAAGGGAACCTAAATGTGGTTCCCAAGAAACCAGGCATGCTGGACTTCGAGTACGCGCGCGAAGCCTTGAAGCACGGTCTGGAGATTCAGCGAAAACTGGGTGCTAATCCCTTCAAGTTCGGTTTGGTGGGTGCAACAGACGCCCATACGGGGCTTTCGGCCGCGGAGGAGAATAACTTCTTTGGTAAATTCCCATCGTCCGAACCTAGTGCCGAGAGATGGGAGGAGGATGCGTTTAACTTTGAAGGTCGCGTGATCAAGGGTTGGGAACTGGGCGCATCGGGGTACACGGGCGTTTGGGCATCCGAAAACTCGCGCGAGGCGATCTGGGATGCTCTCCATCGCAAAGAAACTTATGCAACCACAGGTCCTCGCATGACGGTTCGCTTCTTCGGTGGATTCGACTTCACACAGGAAGATGCCCAAAGTCGGCAGCCGGCAGCGTCGGGCTATACCAAGGGAGTGCCCATGGGAGGCGATCTCTACAATGCGCCAAGCGGCAAGGCTCCGACCTTTCTCGTGGCGGCCTTGAAGGACAGCCTAAGCGGTAATCTCGATCGAATCCAGATCATCAAAGGTTGGCTTGATAAACAAGGTACTGCACAAGAACGCATCTACAATGTTGCCTGGGGCGATGCAGATCAACGCAAGCTCGATGCCAAAGGCAACCTCCCGCCGGTCGGAAACACGGTCAATGTGAGCAAGGCGACGTGGACCAATACAATCGGCGATCCAGAGTTGATTGCTGTTTGGTCTGATCCGGATTTCGACCCGAAGACCTCAGCTTTTTACTACGCTCGCGTCCTGGAGATACCAACGCCTCGCTGGAATGTTTATGATGCCGTCCACTATGGCATCACGATCGGCCCTGAAGTCCCTGTGTCCATCCAAGAGCGAGCGTATACGAGCCCAATCTGGTACACGCCCGAGGGCAACTAAGAAAGCCGAGCAATCGCAATGTGGCGAATCGTAATAATCGGCATCGTACTGAAACTGGGAGTCGAGCTAGCCGCAGAGTCGGCTGCTTGCCCCATTTGTATTGGATTTCCCAGCCGGACAGATGCCGATGTCTTGCTCGAGGGGCATTGCGTAATGCTCGGCCGGCCGGATCCAGCTGATCCGTTCAAGTACGCCCCCGGAGCCGTGTTGAAAGGAGCCTATGATGGATCGAACATCGATCTACTGGTGGACAGCACCACCAGTCGCATATTGCAAATTCATCCTCAAACGCACGTCCTGCTTGTGCAGAGCATCCCGAAAGGGCCATGGCAAAGTCTAGGATGGTTGAACGGGGCATTGGAAGCCGTGGTGCAACGAGTGCTCGCGGCGGGGCCAAGCTGGAACGGTCCCGATGCAATGAAGCAACGAATTGAGTTCTTTCTGACGCTTGTCGGGCATCAGGATAGTCGGATACGCGAACTGGCCTACCTGGAGTTGGGGCGGGCTCCTTACCCGATGGTTCGCCAGCTTGGTCGTGTCGTTCCGCGCGAGGCCATCGAGCCGATGCTTCAGGAACGCCGGTATTACGAGTGGCGAGGCTTAGCGATTCTGCTTTTGGCTCAGAGTGATTCTGAGGTGGATCGGCAGTACATACGGGAATCCTTCCAAGCCACAGAACGGTTTGCAGTGGTGACCCATCTCGCAGCCTGGGCTGCCGCAGCCATGGAAGTGAATGCAGATTCAACGTTGGATCAAATCGAAGAGAAATATTTTGGTCAGGAAGATCGAACTCCGGAGGAGCTAAACGCAATATTTAGTGCCCTGTCGATGCATGGATCACGCGAAGACTTCGTACTTAGAGACCGCATCGTTGTGTGCTATGAACGATTGTTGGAAAGACTGCCGGAGCTTGCTCCGCAGGTCGCCGCGGATATGCACGCCTGGAAACGAAACGAATTGTCGGACGTATTAGCCCAGGTATTGGATCAGCGGCAAGCTGCGATGGATCGGGCAGGGATCATCCAAGTTCAGCGTTACCTGCGGTCTGTCAAGTTAGCCGTATCCACTGGACGGCCTCATGACTGAGGATAAGAGCTTGACGAACAATTCGATGAACAGCCCGCCCAGCGCTTCGCATAAATCGGCGACTGGGTCTGTTATCACCGCCATTCTTTCCGAACCTCTGTTTCATTTTTTGCTAATAGGGTCTCTGCTTTTCGGTGGACATAGCTATTTGCAGAATGATACCCGTTCCACCCCGCAAAATTTTGTAGTTTCTGCGGGGAAAATTGAGCATTTGACGTCGCTCTTTTCTCGCACCTGGCAACGGCCTCCGACTCGCGTCGAACTCGAAGGACTCATCGACGATTATATTCGCGAAGAGCTCGCCTACCGCGAAGGCATGGAGATGGGCCTGGATGAAGATGACACGATCATTCGTCGTCGTATTCGCCAAAAACTGGATTTCATTGCGGATGACTTGGGGAGCCAGATCGAGCCGACAGAAGAGCAACTCACAACTTTTTTGGATGAGAACCCAGACACGTACCGTATCGACCCTCGGATAACGTTCCGGCAGGTCTTCTTGGATCCTGAGCGTCACGCTTTGGATCTTCAAGAGAGTTTGGCGAAGCTACTGGACACGTTGAAGTCCGATCCGAGGGCCGATGCCGATCAACTCGGAGATCAGACACTTCTGGAGTATCAGAACGCAGATCGATCGAAACGCAAAGTCGCCAGCAATTTTGGGCTGCAGTTTGCAGAGGAAATCGTCAAACTCCCGTTGCAGCAGTGGCACGGGCCGATCCGGTCATCGTACGGCGTTCATGCTGTGTATGTCAGCGAGCGAACGGACGGACGCTTACCCCTTTTGAGCGAGGTTCGTGACGCGGTGCACAGGGACTGGGAACAGAAGCATCGAACAGATCTAGTCGAGAGCTTCTATAAAGAGTTGATGAAGAAGTATGAGATCGCCATCGAATGGCCTGACTCAGTTGCTGAGGAACCATGATGCGTGGCAGGAGACATTGGTTCGCTGTTGCATGCTTGGGTCTGATTGCATGGTTTGCATTGGATTCGTTCACGTTCGGGCACGAAGCCAGGCCAGCCTATCTTCAATTGAAGCAAACGACCCCTGATACGTTCGACCTGTTGTGGAAAGTGCCAGCGCAGGGTGACAATCTACGATTGGGGCTTTACGTACGGTTATCCGTCCACCAATCTTGGCAAAAAATTGCAATGCGAGTCATCGGCAGTTGGGTGGCTGCGTTCGGGTTGCTTGCACTCGCCTGGTACTTTCGACCCAACGTGTAAATGGATCGAGTTAACGTAGTTCACTTTTTTTGAATAGGGAATCTAATATTGGCTGGGCTGAAAATACCCAAGGGAAACTGGTTGCTTGTCGCGGGTGTCATTCTGGTTTTGTTGGGCGTGGGCTCAATGATCGCCCCTGCATTTGCGGGTAAAGCGGTCGTTTATCTCGTCGGGGGTTTGCTTTTGCTAACCGGCTTGGTTCAGTTGATGGCGGGCTGGCAGACCGAATCCTGGCGACAAAAACTGGCGAGTCTGATTCATGGCGGAATCGCGACCGTGGGGGGAATTGCAGTGATGGCCCATCCATTCTACGGATTGGCTGCGCTCTCGCTTGTCTTGGCGATTTTCTTTGTCGTCGAAGGAGTTTGGAAGATTGTCTCCTCGTTTTCCTATCGACCGGTGCCTGGTTGGATTGCGCTATTGATGAGTGGGGCGTTGGATTTGATTCTGGGAGTACTGATTTGGCGGCAATGGCCGGTTTCAGGTTTGTGGGCCGTGGGAATATTGGTTGGCGTCAGCCTATTATCGACTGGCATGGCCTTTGTTGCACTGGCGATCACCTGGAAACGCACCGTTCATGTCGTGAAAAGCAAAATCGAAGTTGCCAAAGACAAACTTGCAGAAAAGCTCGCGGAATCGGATCGTTGACTTGTTCGATATTTAACATGTTTTCAGTTTTGGAATCATTACTGCGGCCGGGATAGTTTTATGTCCAATGAGAGCAAGCAGCATGATCTTCCGCGTCACCGAATGCTTGGTTGGATTGCTCCGTATGAATGGCAATGGTGGCTGCCCCCAATTAGCTTGTGGGCCGCCGCGATTGCGGCCGTTCGATTGATCTTCAAGCTCTCGTCGCTAAGTCTTAATCGAAAAGAGATATCGTCATGAGTCTCGGTATGCTTTTTCCCTGAGGAGTGCATAGCAGGTTTGCTCGCTATCGAGGCGCGCCGTTCTCAACCCGAACGGGCTTCCGAAGGGTCTCGGAAGGAAGTTCTCCGAATAGTTGACGATACGCACTGGCGAACCGCCCGAGCTCCCAGAAACCCAGTCCGAAACCAATCTGAGTGACGGTTGTCTCGTCTGGACAGCTCGCAAGAAGAAGTTGGCGGGCTTGATGCAGTCGATGGATGCGGAGGTACTTTACGGGCGAGAGGCCATAGCATTTTTGAAATGCGGTTCGCAGTGTTCGCTCAGGTACGCCGTTTTGTCGAGCCAGATCCGAGATTGACAAAGATTGGTCGATATCGCTCATTGCAAGTTTTAAGGTGGACTTCGTTTGGCCATACCAACGAACGAAGTGACGACTATGCGAATCCTGCCACCTCGTGAAAAGATCCTTGGTTGCCGCCAGGAATTCATTTTGAAAAGAGTCCAACGCCACGGGAGCATCCAGGAGCTGTGGTCGTTGTTCGACAGCGGAAAGAAAGCGGCGGACCAGCCATATAAATCGTCGAGTCAATTGCGGTGACGGTTTAAGCAACTGTGGCTTGGCGGAGGATGCGAACTCCAACTCCTGCGGTGTCGGAAAAAGTACGGAAGTTGGAACAAAGACCGAGATCCAATCGTGAACAGGTTTGCAAGCCAAAGAAAACTCGCTTCCAGGTGGGGCCGCAAAAACTCCATCCTGAGTCGCGACTTGCCCATTGGCGTAGAACAGAGGCGATTGATGGAAAAACGTCCATCCGTCGTTGCCAGTTACCCCATCAGTACAGCTGCCACCACCTTCGTAACCTTGCTGCACGCGAAGGGAGCCGACGGTCGCATATTGCAATGACCATTTTGATTCCTCCAACGAGCACATCCGGATTGTAAAGGACGCGTCCCGCACCGCCTCGGCGAAGGCTTCGAATTCGGTGAAGTTGAGGAGTGACATCTTTTGTCCCGGGTTCATTAAGAGCGGCAATCGCACCAGAGCTCAAGTATCGCTGCAGGGGCAACTGGCCGCAATTACATAGACACCACTTTTCTTTGCATTATGTTGGGCAAGGCCTTGGTCCTGTTGATCGGCTGCTTCTTGAATTTCGTCCACTTCTTGAATTTCGTCCACATCATGTTGAGTTCCGTTACGTTAATGAGGAGATCATGAATGACCACGTACCTTTTGCAAAAGTTACGGTTGTTAGCCGTTGCCGGACTGTTCGGCTGGCTGGCCCCCTCCGACGCACTGCTCGCGCAGCAGGCAAAGGCCGACCTACCCTCAGGTGGCAAGCCGACCCCCGGCACAAAGCAATCCGTTCCCGATCTTGAAGAGCAGGTGGCTTACCAGCGCGCGTTCGAGGCCGTGGTGTGGGCGGTGCCCGCGTCGGCTATCCACCGCTTTCGCGAAGGGCTTTATGAAGTCCCCGGCGTTGAGGACAACGTCGTTCTCGCCTTTTCGGGAGTCTTGAAACCGCGGCACGAAGCCATCACCGCCAACACCGCAGTTCCGTACATCGCGGCATTCACCGACCTGCGACAAGGTCCGGTGGTCGTCGAAGTGCCCGCAGCCACCGAGAAGGCGAGCCTGTACGGGCAGGTTGTCGATGCCTGGCAGATCACCATCGCTGCCGTCGGCCCCTCGGGACCGGACAAGGGCAAAGGTGGCAAGTACCTGTTCCTCCCGCCCGGTTACAAGGACGCTGTTCCGGAAGGCTACTTCCCGATCCGCTCCACGAGTTACCGGCTCGCCATTGCGTTCCGATCCGTTCCGGGCAAGGGTGCCACTCAGGCCGATGCCTATGCCTACACACAAACGCTCAAGATCTATCCTCTTTCGGAAGCGGGGAACCCGAAGCCCACGCGTTTTGTGGACGGCCTTCCCCACGCGATTTATACGCTGCCCTACTACGACATCCGCGCGCTGCAGGACATCCATGACTTTATCAGCGTCGAGCCGGTGCAAGAGCGCGACAAGGTCATGATTGGAATGCTCGCCGCCATCGGCATCGAGAAGGGCAAGCCTTTCAACCCGTCGCCGAAGATCAAGGCGGCGATGGAGCGGGGCGTGGTCGATGCCTACCATTACATGCAGAAACTGACCCGAGAAATGCTCGAGAAGAACCTGTGGTGGTCTGATCGACACTGGGCCCTGAACTATGTTACGGACACTTCCGGCGGCTTTGAGTTTGTGACGGATCGCGCGGTTGAAGTCGATAAACGTGCCGCTATCTGGTTCTTCGCTACCTTCAACCCCCCCACCTTCAATGATCAGGCCGCCACGGTCTACTTGATACCGACCGCCGACAAAGATGGCAAGGCCGTGGAAGCGGGCAAGACGTATCGCGTCCGGATCCCTAAGGACACGCCGGCCAAACAGTTCTGGTCGATCACCGTGTACGACAACGCGACTTGGGGCTTCATCCTGAACCCGCAGGAACGATCCGGATTGGGAATGTTCGACAAGGACAAGATGAAGGTGAACGACGACGGCAGTGTGGACATCTATGTGGGGCCGAAGTCGCCACAGGGGCTGGAATCGAATTGGATTCCATCCATGGACAAGCAACCCTGCATCATGCTGCGGTTGTACGGCCCTGCTGAGCCGTTCTGGAAGAAGACCTTCAAGATGCCCGACATCGAACTGGTGAAGTGACCTGTTTGCCGCTCTCCGGTCGCGATGTGACACTCGCGACCGGAGAGCGGCTTTGCGTTCGATCCCTTCCTCTCAACAATTAAAGATGGAAAACAATATGAAGAAGACCTTAGCCTTCGTCCTCGTCGCTGGACTGGCTCTTGCGAACATCGCATCAGCGATTGCTCAGCAGCCACCCAAATACGCGGCGGATGTCCCTGATTCGATCCTGACCCCGGACGTCGTGAAAACCGAGCGGCTCGGCGATTTGAAATTCTTCGACGGGTTGCCGTCCGAGGAGACGGCCAACAAGGTTTACGACTATCTCGATGGTGCGCGTGGCGTGGACGCGTTCCTGAATGGCATGCCGGCCGCCGCCATCTACGGCTTGTTGGAGGGCTTCAAGGAAGCGGGAATGGACACCTACAGCATGGGCATCTACGAAGGACTGCTGGACGCCAGATCGCTGTACCTCACGGCGAACACCACGGTGATCTATTGCTTTGCCGAAATCAACGTCAAGGATGGTCCGACCGTCGTGGAGATTCCACCCGGGGTTCTCGGCCCAGTCGATGATGCCTATCACCGCTGGGTGACGGATCTCGGTCTGACGGGCCCGGACAAAGGGAAAGGCGGCAAATACCTGTTCCTGCCCCCGGGTTACCAAGGCGACGTTCCCGAAGGCTACTTTGTGGTTCGCCCGAAGACGTTTCGGAACTGGCTCCTCATGCGAGCTTTCGTGATCGACGGGGATGCGCAGAAGTCCATCACCAGTGTCAAAGCCGGCTGGCGACTGTATCCGCTGTCGGAAGCAAAGAAACCCCGCGAGCCACACTTCGTGAATTTAACTGGCGTCAAATACAACACAGTTCATTCGAACGATTTCAAGTTCTTCGAGGAGCTGAATGCAGTCGTGCAGTATGAACCGGCCGACGCTTTCGACCCTGAGATCGTGGGTCAGTTTGCAGCAATCGGTATCAAGAAAGGAAAGCCGTTTGCGCCGGATGCGCGGATGAAGAAGATCCTCACCGAATCCGCGGCCATTGCGAACGCGGCCGCGCGGTCGCTCGCTTTCCGACCTCGCAAAAAGTCGTTGTACTTTTACGCGGATCGCCAATGGTACTCACCGTGGGCAGGCGGGAACCACGAGTTCCGCGACAATGGTGAGCAAGTGCTCGACGATCGCATCATTTTTCACTACATGGCCACCGGCACCACACCGGCCATGGCCCAGTCGGCTGTGGGACAAGGATCCGCCTACGCGTTCACAGCGCACGACAAGCAAGGGACGTACCTCGATGGAAGCAAGACGTACAAGGTGACGCTCCCCGCGCCGGTCCCAGCCAAGAACTTCTGGTCGTTCGTGGTGTATTCAACCCAGCATCGAAGTCTGCTGGAGACTGACCAAAGAAGTGCGGGTATCGACAGCAATAATCCAAATCTGAAACCGAACGAAGACGGCTCGTACACCGTCTTCTTCGGGCCGAAGCCTCCGACGGGGAAAGATGGCAACTGGGTGCAAACCATGCCCGGCAAGGGTTGGTGCGTCCTGTTGCGACTCTATGGGCCACTCGAGCCGTGGTTTGACAAAACCTGGAAACCAGGTGACTTCGAGCTGACCGGAAACTAGATCAGTCAAACGAAAGGGGTGGGCCGAGATCGTCACGGCCCACCCTTCCACACCTGCTGTTCCATATAACTTTGAATATTGAAGTGAAGCCACCATCGAGATTTCGCCAAGACCTGGAAACCCGGCGACCTTGTGAGGATCAAGTAACGGTTCGCGATTCGGCTGTGAATTTATTGCCGACGTGCTGAAAAGCGTCCCTCTTTGCTCCGCAAAAGTAGCGTTATTGGTTGCTGCTTTCGCGGAGCGAAAGGCGACTCTGATAAATTCACAGACTAGCTGGGAAAACTCGATCCCGTAGAGTGCTATTCAGTTTGGCCTATGTTCTTAAATGTCCCAACGCGAAAGACCTTTCAGGAGTTAAACGATGATCAGCATGCGAGTTCACATAGGATTTGTTGTCTTTGCCGTTATCGGCGGCTTCCATGGGGCTTTGGCTCAAGATGTACCGCCGCCTCCGACCAAAGACTTGAAGTCCATCCGTTATTCACCCTACCCTGCCCAAGACTTTCCGAACCAGGTTTTTTATGGTGATACTCACTTGCACACCAGTTACTCGACGGATGCGGGCATGGGCGGTTGCACGCTCGGCCCGGAGGATGCGTATCGATTCGCAATGGGAGCGACCGTGAAGTCCAGCACCGGCGTGCCAGCTCGATTAAGCCGGTCGCTCGATTTCCTGGTGATTGCCGATCACGCCGAGAACCTGGGGCTCGCGCCTGCGATCGCTGTCTCCGACCAGGAATTGCTGAAGAATGCGTGGGGCAAAATGCTCCACGACCTAGCAAGGTCCGGGCGGGACGGGGGCATCGAGGCCTATGACAAATGGCTTCACCAAATGAACATTCGCGAAAACCCTCTGGCGGGATCCGGACTGGGAAAAACCTACTGGCACAAACTCGTGGATGCTGCGGAGAAGTACAATCAGCCCGGTCAATTCACGGCGTTGATCGGATTCGAATGGACTGCGATGCCCAAAGGGAACAATTTGCACCGCAATGTGGTGTTTCGCGACGGCGGCGACAAGGCCAAGCAGATTATTCCGATTTCCCAATACGAGACCAATGATCCGGAGAAGTTGTGGCAGTGGATGGCGGACTATGAGCAGAAGACCGGTGGCCGCTTGCTGGCCATTCCGCACAACGGAAACATATCGAACGGGCTGATGTTCGATGTCGAGACGTTTACCGGCGGGCCCATCACTAAGGAATACGCCGAACAACGGATGAAGTGGGAGCCGATTTACGAGATTACCCAGATGAAGGGAACGGGTGAGGCTCACCCTCTCCTGTCGCGGGACGACGAGTTCGCTGATTTCGAGTTGTGGGATAAGGGAAGCTTCGGTCCGCAGCCGAAGACGGCGGAGATGCTCCCGCGGGAATACGCTCGGGAAGCATTGAAGCAAGGCTTGGCTTATGAGCAGTCCCTGGGCGTCAACCCCTTCAAATTTGGCGTGATTGGCTCGACGGACGCGCATACCGGTTTGGCGTCGACGGAAGAAAACAACTATTTCGGCAAGGTGACGCCGCTGGAGCCGAGCGCGGATCCGATTCGGTTTGAAGAGACGATCGTCGGCCGCTCCGCACCGGCAGGCAGCCAAACCTTTAGTGCCGAGGTTTCCTCAGGCGGTCTGGCGGCGGTTTGGGCTCGCGAGAACACCCGCGAGGCGATTTGGGATGCCTTTGCCCGCAAAGAAGTGTTCGCCACCACTGGGACCCGTTTGCGGGTGCGGGTCTTCGGCGGATTCGGCTTCCAAGCGGACGACCTGGCCCGAAGCAATTTCCCCGAGTATGGCTATCAACAAGGGGTGCCCATGGGTGGCGACCTCCGCACGGCTCCGACCGGCAAGTCACCGGCATTCTTGGTCCGAGCGATCCGCGACGCGGATGGGGCGAATCTCGATCGCGTCCAAATCATCAAGGGATGGCTCGACGCCCAGGGGCAGACCCAGGAGCGAATTTGGGATGTGGCCGTATCCGGTAAGCGCCAGATCGGCGAGAACGGTCGCTGTGTGACGCCGGTAGGAAACACCGTGAATGTCCCCGAAGCCACTTACACCAACGGCATCGGGGCTCCGGCCTTGGAAGCCTATTGGCAAGATCCCGCCTTCGACCCGAAGCAACGAGCGTTTTACTATGTACGTGTGATTGAGATCCCAACACCCCGCTGGACGACTTACGACGCAAAAATCTTCGGTGTCACGCTTCCCGAGGGCGTGCCATCGAGCATCCAGGAGCGAGCCTTCACAAGTCCTATTTGGTATACCCCATGAGTTCGCCCTGCGACGACTTCCCTCGAGTGCAAGGTAGGATAAGTACGGCAGCTTGCGAGAGAAATTCATTAGCAGTGAGCATCATGCTTTGCTTCCTCCATCAGTGCATGCCAATGGATCACTTGATGGCGGATGTTGATTTCGAGCACTCGGACACCGGCGTCGATCTGGTAGGAAATGTCGTTGCGCGGGGATTCGCGGTACTCAAGGCGAGCCCGTCTCTAACGGTGGCTCGCCTCGGAGTATGCGTTCTAGGTCCGTAACACTACAGGTTCATGTTCAGTCGAATGCCGGCGACGATGGCATCGTCACCGCCGGTTAGGCCGCCTAACGTCCCTCTTACCCACTGGACGTCCGGCGTCAGCTCGATAGCCGGCGTTACCTGATAACGGTAGTAGGTTTCGATGACCTGGGAGTCCCGGGGCGCGAACAGGAATTGGGGAATTGCTCCGAATTCCGTAGATGCGCCAGTGTAGGCATAACCGATACCGAACCGATCTCCCTTGCCGCGCCGGCGTTTCACTGGACTGTTGCCGCCAAACCCCAAGCTGGCATGCCATGCTCCAAAGTTTGGATTGCCTGTACCTCCGTCCGCGATGCTAGCCCGTCCGAAGAGCCCCCAACCTTCTGTGTTGCCGCGCGCGTCGGGCGGACCGTAAGTGACCAAATACTGATCGAAGCCGTAGAAGATCGCTGAGGTTTCCGAGCGAGTGACGAATGCCGGCGTTCCCGGCGGTGCTGGCTCGTAAGGGTAAGTTGGCGGAAGAGTAACGAATCCCAGATCAATAAGGTCACTATTCTTATAGAATCCTCCGACATGTTGCTCGCCGGGCTTGTCGAAAAAATTCGTATCGACTTGAACTTGCCCGAATACAATCGCGCCTTCGCTGAACAGCGTGCCGAAATCCATGAATTCTGTGGTTCGTTCTTCCGCGTCCATCACCGAAACGCTGATATTGCCCCACTCCTGCGGCATCATGGCACCGACGACGAAGGTGGACAGAGGAATCAGGGGGACCATCAATGGATTTGCAACGAAGTTCTGATTGAGAAACTGATCACTGCCGTCACCTCCAGCGAATTTATTGTTGTCTGCGATTCCAATGGTACGCGTCTTGCCAACCGTAACAATAAATTGCTCCGACAGCGGCTGGATGTACATGAAATTGGTGCAGTAAAGGCTTCCGCTTGCCGCAGGATCGACCGGCATGGCCGCATTGAAGACGGGGGGCCCGAGAGCACCCGTTTCGAACGACACGTTTCCGAAACGGCCCCAAACGTTTTCCATCGTGACAGCGAACTTGCTGTGCGGGAGACCGCCAAACTTGTCCAGGCTCAAGAGGAAATCATGACGCGAGTTTCCTGTGTACTCGAAGGTATCGCCACCGGCGATGCCCAAAGCGGCAAACTGAGGCGCGACGGGCGCGTTGATACCACCGCCAACACCAAAGAAGAACTGGGTGACTCTTCCGCGATACATGATGCCCTCTTCCTGCAGACACGAGCGAAATCCGCCCCAGTCGCCGGTCAGCTTGTCGCGGCAGCGCAAACAATTGCATTGACGCGAGTTGCTCGCCCCAGCGCGAGAAGCCCCGCTTGTGCTGACGCCCCCAGCGCTTAGGTTTAGTCGCATTTTCGAAGCTAGTGTCCGATGTGTATTGAAAAGTTTTTGGTTGGGGGATGTTAAGCATGGACGAGTTTAAGCTGCGAGGTTTGTAAGTTGGATGGGGTTTGGATATTTGTAAGGGCAATTT
>JBGSHW010000029.1:0-10737 GCA_041751975.1 Pirellulaceae bacterium | reverse complement strand
GCGTGGGCGGCTGCGTGGGCCATTGGTTGGGCCAATGTTCCTTGACTCGGGCCTGAGCTCAAGGCGCGGTGGTTTTTGGTTCCTTGTGACATGTTTGTCCTCCACTGGGTTTTAGAATCGGGCGAAAAAAGTTTTCCTCTGTATGAATTGACGTAGGAAATTGCGACACCTTTCACCCAGTCTTCAAAAAAATTGAAAATAGTTTCAGATGGGTGGTTTTCATTAAGGCGCTGGAGGGCTTTGCGGCGTCGAATCACACTTCAGACATGTACGTAAGCAGCCTATGAAAATACTCTTTCTCCATGGTTGGAAGTCGGTCGTTGGCGGAGTGAAGCCGACTTACCTCCGACAGCACGGCCATGACGTGTCGAATCCCAAACTGGATGACGATGATTTTGCAAAAGCGGTGCAGGCCGCGCAAGCCGCCTTCGCGATGCAGCGACCGGACGTGATCGTGGGTGCGTCGCGCGGTGGTGCGGTGGCCATGCACCTGCGCTCAGGGAGCGTTCCGTTGGTGCTGCTCTGTCCCGCCTGGAAGCGCTACGGAGGACTGAAGCGACTCAAGCGAGCTGCGATGGTGCTCCACAGCCGTGAGGATCAAGTCATTCCGTTTGCGGAGAGCGAGGAACTGTTGGTCAAAAGCCGTTTGCCGATGGACACCTTATTCGAGGTCGGAGTGGACCATCGCCTGGCCGACGAAGATTCGCTGTCGGTCATGCTGTGGGCCTGCACGCATGTTACCTCTGACAAGTTCACACCGTGGGAAAGAGAGTCGCCGCAGAATCAAATCTTGCAGGGCGAAGGGAGTTATCTGTGCGACGCGTGCGGAGAACAGATCATGATCCCGCTCGACGTAACCGCTGGTGCACAACAGCGTTATGTTGAAGATTGTCCAGTCTGTTGTCATGCGAACGTCATCCATGTGGTCGTCGATGAATCGGGCAAGGCGGAAGTCTGGGGAGAGCCCGAAGCGGATCCCCAATAAGGGTTTAGGAAGCCCAAATCGCGACCCGCACCCCGGCATTTACCAATGGTCTAAAACCTGCTTGTGAAAGCTTGAATCACCTTATTGCGGATTTAGTGCGTATTTACTTGACTTTGTACGGTATTCGACGAATTATTAAGTTGAGGGATCGATGGGCGCGGAGTCGCCCAACTCTTTACTTTTCTTTCTAGCCATTCCTCTTCTTCTCAGCTCTTTTCTGTCGGCCTTTTCATGTGTTTAACGTGGCTCATTTTCGACGAGCCGGTGCGACCGTAGTAGGCTCCTAGCATGCTTCGCATCGCGACTCGTCCCAGCGAGGTGGATGATGTCAGCTCTACCAGTCGATGGCAGTGTGAGGGGAGATGCTCTACCCTCAACAATTCAAGCGGCTCTGTACCCAACCAGCGTCTATCCGTCCGGCATCCCCCGGGAACTGGAGATCCCTCAGTTTCCAGCTTGGGGACTCTTGGCCCGAGCGGCGGCGGAGGTGCCGAACCGGGTGGCGACCCAGTTCTTAAGCGATCAAAAGACCTATCGCGAAATCGATGAGGCGGCCATTCGCTTAGCCAACTGGCTCCAGCGGCACGGTGTCGGCTCAGGTGATCGCGTAGGGATTTTACTACCCAATTCACCCGAGTACCTGATCGCACTCAATGGCGTGTGGCGTGCCGGCGGAGTCGTAGTGGCGATCAGTCCACTATCAGTCGCAGATGAAGTTGCCAGCCTGGTCGAGCTGACCGACTGCCGAACGATCATCTGTCTGGATGTCCTGGGCGGGTTACTAAAAAATTGTGATGGCATCGAGCAAACGTTGATGACCTCACTCTACGATTATCTCCCCTCGTTGGGACGATTGGGCTACCTGGCGGCCCGTTGGCATCGCACCGGACGTATGTTGCAACTGCACGACGATTGCCATCACTGGTTCTGGGAGGCGGTGCGTGTGTCGGGGCTCGACCTCACACCGGTAGAAACTCTGCCACAGGTCGATCCGGCGTATATCTTGAGTACCGGTGGAACGACCGGTAATCCCAAAGCGGTGACGTTGAGCCACCGCAACATTGTGGCCAACGCTTGGCAGCAGATGCATTGGGCGGGGGCCACCATGGGTGAAGAAACGATGCTGGCTGTGTTGCCCTTCTTCCACAGCTACGGCATGTCAACCATGCTGGCCAGTGGAGCAGCGCTCGGGGCAACGTTAGTCATGCAGCCACGCTATCACACCCTGCGGGCACTGCAAGCCATCGAACGGCATCGTCCGACGGTGTTCCATGCCGTGCCTGCCATGTTGGCCGCCATGAATCAAACTTTGCGGACGACGAAGATCGACTTGAGTTCCCTGAAGTGGGTGATCAGCGGAGGGGCGTCGTTGCCGGTCGCGGTTGGGCACGAGTTCGCCATGCACTCCGGCGCACTCGTCGTCGAAGGGTATGGCCTGTCAGAGGCATCGCCGGTAACCAACGTGGGGCCGCTTGATGGATCCAATGTTGCAGGCTCAATCGGACTGCCACTCCCTAGCACTCACTGCCGGATCATGGATATGGAAACCGGCACTCGGGAGCTTGATGTGGAACAAGTCGGTGAGCTGGCCGTGAAGGGACCGCAGGTCATGCTGGGCTACTGGAACAACCCCTCAGCGACCGAGTCAAGCATTCGCGATGGATGGTTGTTCACCGGTGATCTGGCCTGTCGCGATCAAGCGGGCTTCTACCGTATCGTCGATCGCAAAAAGGATCTCATCATCACTTCGGGCTTTAACGTCTATCCCGCCGACGTCGAGGAAACGCTCCGCAATTGCCCCGACATCGCCGATGTAGCGGTGGTCGGTGTGCCGGATGCGGAACGAGGCGAGCTGGTCAAGGCCTGTGTCGTGCTGCGCAAAGGGGTGGCTTGGAATCAAGCGCGCTTGGACAAGTTCTGCAAAGAAAAGATGGCCGCGCATCGCCGGCCGAAGCTATGGGAGCACCTGCCCCATGATCTGCCTCGCAACTTCCTTGGCAAAGTCATCCGTCGACAACTTCGCGAATCTTCTGGAGGGAAGCATGCCTAAGCAACGATTGGCGATCATCGCCGGGGCGAGAACGCCTCAAGCTAAAGCGTTCGGGAAGCTGGCCGAAGTCACGGCAGTTGAACTGGGCGTGGCAGCGCTCCAAGCAACTTTGCAAAGAGCCAATGTCGCCGTCGAGCAGGTCGATGAAGTGGTTTTCGGTAACGTCGCCGGGCCTCCCGATGCGGCAAACATCGCCCGCGTCATCGCCTTGAATGCAGGCATTCCCTTCGATCGCATCGCGCACACAGTGAATCGCAACTGCGCGTCGGGGATGGAAGCGGTCGTGACAGCTTGGCAAGCGATCGCGACAGGCCGCGCGGAGGTGATGATTGCCGGCGGGAGCGAGTCGATGTCGCAGATTCCGATGTTGGTCCGTGATGCGACCAAAGGCAAATTGCTGGAACTCAGCCGCGCTAAGACCTTGATGAGCCGCATCCGTGCCACGCTTGCCTTTCGTCCACGCGACTTGCGGCCTGTGGCTGGGGTCGAACTGGGGCTGACCGATCCCACTTGCGGCCTCAACATGGGGCAGACCGCCGAACTGCTGGCGGAAGAGTTCTCTATCAGTCGCGAGGAGCAAGACAGCTACGCCGTTGAGAGCCATCGCAAGGCGATCGCTGCTAGTAAACGCTGTTTCCTCTCGGGAGAGATTGTCCCGCTGGACCACGGGGGCTCGGAGCTCAAGCTCGATATCGGTCCACGCGACGGACAGTCGCTAAAGCAACTGGCCAAACTGCGCCCCATTTTCAAATCGGACGGGACCGTCACCGCCGGTAACAGTTGTCCATTGACCGATGGTGCCACCGCCCTGTTGCTCACCGCCGAGTCGACGGCTCAACGCTTCACCGAGCAACCCTTGGGATACGTTACCGACTATGCCATCGCCGGTTGCGATCCGCGCCGCATGGGGCTTGGACCGGTCTTCGCCACCGCCAAGCTACTGCAGCACACAGGGCTTGAGCTCAACGACTTCGACTTGATCGAAATCAACGAAGCCTTTGCCGCGCAAGTACTCGCCTGCATCCAAGCCATGGAGTCCCCTCAGTTCGCACGCGAACACTTGGGTCGCACGGCACCGCTCGGAAAAATCGATCACGACAAGTTGAATGTGCATGGCGGAGCGATCGCCTTGGGGCACCCGGTGGGTGCCAGCGGAGCCCGGCTGGTACTCACCATGGCCCGCGCCCTGCGGGAACGTGGACTGCGCCGCGGTCTGGTCACCCTGTGTGTCGGCGGCGGTCAGGGATTTGCCATGCTGATTGAAGCGGCGGTAAGGAGTAAGGAGTAAGGAGTAAGGAGTAAGGAGTAAGGAGTATGTGGTGAGTGGTGAGTTTTAAAAAAACGTGTTGATAGGAGAGTAGCCATGACATCGATGCCTAATGCGTGCGTACGACTTGAAGCAACCGAAGATCGTGTGTTGACCGTGTGGCTGAACTCTCCGGGCCGCAGCGTCAATGTGTTTGATGCGGAGATGATTGCCGGTTTAGAGGCTGCCGTCGAGCATGTGGCTTCACTGCCTGAGCGTTATCGGGTGGTTGTCTTTCGCAGCGAGAAGCACGGAAATTTCTTTGCGGGAGCCGACGTGAATGCGATTGCCTCGTTGACGAGCGAAGCCGATTTGCGAACGATTCTTGGCCGTGGCCAAAAGCTGATGCGACTGCTGGCGCAGTTGCCTGTGCCTACCATCGCGGCCCTGAATGGCGCGTGCTTGGGAGGGGGCTTGGAGTTCGCCCTTGCCTGCCGTTACCGCCTCGCCGCGGATTCCCCGCGGACCGTCTTGGGGCTGCCCGAAATCAAACTTGGGTTGATTCCCGGTTGGGGTGGAACACAACGTTTGCCCAAGTTGATCGGTGTGCAACGCGCCCTGGAACTGATCCTGAAGGGAAGTTCACTCCCGGCGAGCAAGGCCCTGCGATTTGGTCTGGTAGACGCACTCCTGCCGCAAGACGCTTGGGACAGCGAATTGAATGCTGCGGTGATGCGAATTACTGAAGGTGATACACCGCGCGGCAAGCGAAAGCTGACCTGGCTAGAACGCTTCCTCAACCACACATCGTTGGGGCGGGCGATCGTCTTTCATCTTGCTCGCAAACAAGTGGCTGCACAATCACGAAACTACCCAGCGACATTGGAGGCGATCGCTGCCGTGGAACAGGCGGTGCGTTATGGCGGCGACGGGTTTGCGTTTGAGCGTGATGCGTTCACACGGCTCTTGTTCAGCAGCACCGCCCGCAGTCTGCTGGGACTGTTCCTGCAACGCGATCAAGCGAAACGCGTCGCGACGTGGGTGGGGAACGTCGACGACAAGCCAGAGGAAGCATTCACACAGGTGGCCGTGATCGGTGCGGGCGCTATGGGAGCGGGTATCGGTACCCTGGCGGCCATCAAGGGATACGAGGTGGTTTTTAAGGAGATCAATGAGCCTGCGGTTGAGGCGGGGCGGAGCCGTGTGGCTGAATTGTTAGCCAACGAAGTGTCTCGACATCGCTTGAGCGAGACCGATCGCGATGTGCTGCAACAACGCATTGGCTATACCACCGACTGGGATCAACTCGCCGATTGCGATCTGGCCATCGAAGCGGTGCTGGAAATCGATCAAGTTAAACGCGATGTGTTTTTGAAACTCGATCAGCGATTGCCGCGTCATGCGGCTTTGACGTCCAACACCTCGTCGCTCAGTGTCACACGGATGGCGACCGCTACGTCACGCTTGGGGCAAGTTGCCGGACTTCACTTTTTCAATCCAGTGGATCGCATGGAGTTGGTGGAGGTTGTACGCACGGAGGCCAGTGACGAACCGACCATCAAACGCCTGTTGGAGTTCGTCAAGTCGCTTGGCAAGACCCCCATCGTAACCTCGGACAAGCCTGGCTTTCTGGTCAATCGCGTGCTGTTTCCCTACTTGGGCGAGGCGGTGCGGATGGTTTCCGAAGGGTATTCCATCCGCGAGATTGATCGCGAATTGCGGAGCTTTGGTATGCCGATGGGACCGCTCGAGTTGCTAGATCAAGTCGGCATCGACATTGCCCGTCACGTAGCTCAATCGTTGGCGGTGGTGCAGCCCGACGCTGCCGTTCCGGATGGTCTCTTGTCGGAGATGGCAAGCACGGGTTGGCTGGGTAAAAAAACCAAACTTGGGTTTTATGACTATCGCGGCAAGCGGAGTTGCCCCAACGGGCACTTCGCACCGTTGCATCGCCCTATGCCTTTAAACTACTCCTTTATCGATGATCAACTGACTCCGACGCAGCGTCGCTTGGTATACGCGATGTTGAATGAGGCGGTGCATTGCTTGGATGAACAGGTCGTGGCCGAACCTTGGATGGTTGACTTGGGGATGGTCCTCGGGACTGGTTTTGCCCCGATGCACGGCGGACCGCTGCGACTGATTGATTCGCTGGGGTTACTTACCGTCCAGCACAACATGCTGGGTTTAGCGCAACGGCATGGCACTCGCTTTACGCCGGCAGATGGGATCAATCGTCTGACCCGTAGTCGTGGACAGTTTTTAAAGCAGCCGCCGGTTGCACCTCCGCAGCCCGCTCCGTCGATTGTTTGAATCGTTGTTGGATCATCCTCACCTTTACCATAACGCAACCCAATTAAGTATCACCGTTAGCTTGTCTCTCCTTTCCCCTAAAGAGGAACCAATCATGAGCGTCAACACGCACCACACAAACGCGTCCGACAACGTGCCGCAGGTCCCTAACAAAGGGAGTTCGTTTGCTGAAACGGCGTTGCGTCTGGGAGGCAAGAGCGCCGATGAAGCCAAGCGGACCGGGGTCATTGATACGGCCGATGATCAAGTCGAAGAGATGTTTGCGGCCAAATATCAAACGGCAGCCAGTCCGATTCATTCGGCGATTTGGAAGCGCCGCGTTCTGGGCGAGCAGTTCAGCTTTCCTTCAGCGGCGATGTCCGATACGATCAATCAAGCGATGAACCGCGCGGTTGGCTTGATCAACAAACGCAAGCAAGAGGGACGCTTACTTGATAGGGACCGAAAGATCAGCGAAGAAACGCTCGAAGCGCTCGGCAACACCGGTTACTGGGGTTTGTTGATTCCGAAGCAATACGGTGGACTTGAGTCTTCGTTCGTTGATTTCACTCGGTTTTTGACCCGCATGGCCACGGCCGATCCGACCGTTGCCGGCTTGGCCTCGGTGCATGGTTGTATCGGAGCGGTGGATCCAGTGCGGACGTTTGGAACCGAGGAGCAAAAACAACGCTTTTTGCCGAGTTTGGCGCGGGGCGACCGCTTGAGCGGTTTCGCGTTGACCGAGCCTGGGGCGGGAAGTGACTTGACCGCCCTGCGTACGACGGCGCGGCGCGAGGGGGACCACTTTGTTGTCAACGGCGAGAAGCTGTTTATCACCAATGTGACCACGGGCCGTACGGTGGGACTGGTGTGCCTGATCGACAATGTCCCTGCGGTGTTAGTGGTCGATCTACCCGAACGGGAGGATGAATCGTTCCAACTGAAAAAGTATGGACTGCACGCACTCAAGCATGCGCACAACCAAGGCATGCTGTTCCGCGACTTCCAGGTGCCCGCCGAGAATCTGCTCGTCCCGGCTCAGGGTGATGGACTGACCATCGCTTACCATGGACTCAACTTGGGAAGAGTCTCGTTGTGTGCCAACGCGGCTGGAACCATGCGGATGATGCTGGCGAACATGCTCCCCTGGGCCGCTTACCGCAAGACCTATGGCGAATCGATCGAACGCCGCGAGTTGGTGCGGCGACGTGTGGGTGAAATGGCTGGCTACATCGTGGCTTGCGATGCACTGGCCGACTGGTGCGCCAACCTGCTCGATCAGGGTTATCGCGGTGAAATGGAGTGCATCATCGCCAAAGTGTTTGGCAGCGAAGTGCAAAAGACGGCAGCCATCGAACTGTTCATGAAGACGCATGGAGGACGTTCGTTCTTACATGGACATTTGTTTGGCGATAACGTGCACGAGTTCCTGGCACCGTGTATCTACGAAGGCGAAGGGGAGATGCTCGGCATGGCCTTCTTCAAATCGTTGGTCAAGGCGCATGGTAAAGAGTTCTTCGAGCCGATTGGCCAGATCCTTTACAACGCTGGCATCAAGTCACCCAACTTGGCTAACCCACAACATGTGTGGAAGCTCCGCGGACCGCTGACCGCCTATGCCGGTTGGTGGGTTGGGCAACGGATGCTCGGGCGTGTGCGTCCGGAGTTGACGGGTATGCCACTGGGCTTGCGGCGGTATGCAACGCTGGCCAGCGATTTTCTGACCAATCAAGGCTTCGAGATCTCGGCCACGATGCGCACGCATCAGTTGAAGTTGACCGATCGCCAATGTTCGATGATCGATTTGTCGCGGCGGATCCAAGATGCCGTGGTGATGCTCTGCACCAGCCTGTATGCGACTCGCAGTTCCAACGAGTTAACTCGCGAGGCGGCTGAAGTACTGTGCGGACAATTGTGGCGAGGGCTGAGTGGTGGCCGCGCGACGAATAAGGATTGGCGGAAAGTAACCGAGCTGGGCGGGGCAATCGCCGACGCTGGCTGGAGCGAGTTGGATGGAATCGAAGCCGAACCCATAAAGATGCGGTACTCATCATGATTTGCCTCAACTCCAATGCAAAACGCCGCGCCGTCCTTGCCCTGGGCGGTGGCGGTGCGCGGGGTTTAGCCCACCTTGGGGCCATTCAAGCGGTCGAGGAAGCGGGCATCGAGATCGAGCGGATCGTCGGTGTCAGCATCGGCAGTCTGGCCGGCGCTTTGGCCGCCGCACGCAGTGAGGTGGGCGAGGTCGCTGAAGCCGTGCTGGCCTTTGTGCACTCGCCTGAATTTGGCCGCAAGCAGGAAGCCTTGTTTGGCGCCAATCCGAGTCCGGAAGGTCGCGTATCCACGGGGTTGTTGGCTTGGTACGATCGCCTGCGGTCGTACTTGTGGGCTCAGCAATTAGTTCATCGTGTCTTTCGGCGGCGTTCCATTTTGCCAGGCCAAGTGCTGGACGAGGTCATTGCCAGTTTGGTTCCCGATATCGATGTTTCCGAGACCAAATGGCCGCTAAGCATCGTGGCGGTTGATTTGCTTTCCGGGTATCCCGTTGTTATTGAACGCGGTTCGTTGCGCAAGGCAATTGCCGCATCGGCAGCCATCCCAGGCATATTTCCACCCGTACCATGGGACGGCATGCTGCTGTGCGATTTGGGGGTTGTGCATTCATTACCCAGCGAGGTGGCACGGAGTTATGCGAGCGATCTGGTGATCGGCGTGGATGTCGGACCTCGGCAAGAGCCGATCGAACGTTGCGATTCAGCACTGCACGTGCTGTTTCGTATGGACGAAATTGCCGAGCGGTTGGTGCGCCGACGTTCACGGGAACTGGTCGATGTTTTGATTCGTCCGCAGGTTGGGCAATGCCAATGGTTCGACTTTTCGAAATCAGCGGAGATGATTGATGAGGGACTGCGGGCGGGGCGAGTCGCCATGCGTCATGTCAAGAACTTTGATGAGCGTTGCCAAGCGATACTGACGGCTCCTTACCTCACACCTCCCCTGGATGCTGCAACGCGTAATGCCCGAGTAGGCGAATGAGGATACTTTCGGACTATCAGCCGCATGGCGTGAGCTATGGTTACCGCTAGAAACCGGGGCTTACGCCCAAGGGGCTGAATACAGTTTTCCCCAGTAGCTTTCGATTATTTCCTTAGCTGCTGCAAAGCAGATTGACTGCGGTGACCTTAAGCTGAAGTTGGCGCACCGGCTCATCGTCGGTACCAATCGCATTTTCAAGTCTTAAATCATAGTCGCGGACGCGGTCGGCAAATGACTCATAGCTCACGGCATTCACCACTTTGGACTCTCCAGCAGCTAGAGAAAAACAACTAGCTGCACTCATCCCCAGGTACTCGCGTTCTTCTCCATAGAAGTCCAACTCGAAGTTGATGAGGTTCAAGCTAGTAGGTGTTCTGTTGGTGACTCGAAACTGCAGCTCGAAACCGTGGTAGAGTCGCTGTTTAAGTACCTCTACTTCGATGAGATTTTGTGATTCGCTTTTGAGCGGCAGCTCGTCTCCAATAGGTGGAGCGATAGAAAGCTGAATCCCCTCCCGCTGTCGAATGGGCCTTCTGCGAGTCTCCATCGGCAATGCTGATTGCAGAGGCGGTGCTGGTGCCTGCGGAGCGTTCATCGCGGTGGCCTGGTCAGCTGAAGTGGCTGGGGTCGTTTTTAGCAGATCGTGCACGAACAGCCCCAGCATGACGGGGAGCGCCAAGCTGCCAAAAACGAGACAACCGATAGTGAGATAGTGGGATTCTTTGGATAGCATGAACCGTTTCCGTTGCTTAGCTTGCTAAAATTAAAGCCCGGTGGGCTCACATGCTGCACCAGTCATTCGCGAGTTCCGCTGGTTTATTTGATGGGTGCTGCTGAGAAATTTGGAATCGGTCCGCCGCAATCGCGTGGTCTTCTCCATGGCGAGATTCTAAGCGCCGTGCGAGGAGCCTATGAGGGTAAGGTCGCTTTTGGGCCAAAAAAAGGCGCGGCAAAAGTTCTGTGTTCGTGGAAAGGCTCTGATGTTAAGCCTTAGGTTTAGTCGCATTTTCGAAGCTAGTGTCCGATGTGTATTGAAAAGTTTTTGGTTGGGGGATGTTAAGCATGGACGAGTTTAAGCTGCGAGGTTTGTAAGTTGGATGGGGTTTGGATATTTGTAAGGGCAATTTA
>JBGSHW010000028.1:0-9038 GCA_041751975.1 Pirellulaceae bacterium | reverse complement strand
CCGTGGTGGTCGTGGCGGTGGCGGCGGTGGTGGCGGTGGTGGCGGCGGCCGCGATCGCTGGTAACGGCGAAGCATCCTAAGGCATAATCTTCCAATCAGACTGCAGGTCAACTTCGCTTGATCTGCAGTTTTTTCGTTCCGCGTGACCCAAAATCGTCGGCCAGATTGAGCCCGTCTTCCAGCGTCTTTCTTTTTTATTGCGACAGGCTCCATGATTCCGCTCTTGTTCTCAAGGCACACGCGCTGGCTGTGGCGAAACATACTGCGGCCAAACATGCTATGGCTCCTCTGCATTCAAGCAACCGCTCTGCTCGCCGACGAATGCAAGTACTTTGCGATCCACGTCGTCGACGCGGAAACGGGACGAGGTGTACCGCTGGTCGAACTAAAGACGACCAACCAAGTAACCCATTGGACCGACTCAGCGGGGTACATCGCGATCAACGAACCGGCCCTATGGCATCGCGAGGTTTTTTTTCATGTTCACAGTCACGGATACCAGCTTCCTGCCGACTTCTTTGGCTTCCGTGGCGTCCGTCTTTCGGTTGAACCCGGCCAAAGTGCGACGATCAAAATCCACCGCAACAACTTGGCTGAACGACTCTATCGGGTCACAGGGGCTGATATCTACCGCGATAGTCTACTTTTACAACGACCTGTACCGATCTCTCAGCCGGTAAACAATTCCAGTGTCACCGGTGCCGACAGCGTGCTTTCAGCCGTGTTCCAGGGTGAAATGCATTGGTTTTGGGGGGACACCAACTTGCACCGCTATCCACTCGGTGTGTTTCATGCCACGGGTGCTGTTTCGAAGCTCGCCGCGGTTGATGCTAAACCGACTGCCGACGATAAACAACTTGCTCCGCTCACCGCTGAGCATGGAGTTGAACTCGAGTATTTTGTCGATGCAAAAGGAGAGGCCAAGCCAATGTGCCCGCTGCCGGGCGACGGGCCAACTTGGCTCGAAGGGCTGACCGTGTTGAGTGAGCCTGCCATCCCCGAGGCTGGGCAATCTGCAGTGGAGCGTATGTTTGCGGCCTATGCCAAAATTAAACCTCCACTGGACGTGTATGAGCGCGGCATCGTCGAATGGAATGCGAACAAGCAGGTGTTTGAACCGCGTCTGCGGTTTACTGACACCCAGCAAGGCTATCCAATGGGACATCCCGTCGCGAACCAGCATGACGGCGAATCCTATGTCTACTACTGCCGTCCTCTGCCGCTCGTACGCGTTCCCGCCACGGCGGCGGCACTGTTTGATCCGCAGGCTTACGAGGTCTATACGTGCATTGTGCCCGAACCAGTCACACGAGCGCCCCGGGTGGAACGCGGCGCGGCAGGCCAATTGGTGTGGCGGTGGCGGCGCGACGGCCTGCTACCGACTCGTGAACTCGAGGCTGAGCTGGTTAGCCAAGGGAAAGTTACAGAGTCCGAGCAGATTTTTCGGATGCGAACGGCGGGCAGCGATCGTTGGTGGACGCTGCACTCCGCCTCGATCAGTTGGAATGCATATCGGAAGTGCTGGATCATGTTGGGGTTGGAGATTGGCGGTGAGAGCTCGTTCCTGGGAGAGCTTTATTACGCCGAAGCCGAAAACTTGTTGGGCCCTTGGAGCCCAGCGGTCAAAGTCGTCACGCACGACAAAATGACGTTTTACAATCCGCGGGAGCACCCCACGCTCAGCCAGTTTGGGGGACGGATCCTATTTTTTGAAGGGACCTACACACAAACTTTTTCCAACGCTCCGGTTGCCACTCCTCGCTATGACTACAACCAGCTAATGTACCGTCTCGATCTGAGCAACCCTCAACTGCATCCATGATTCGAGAGTCTTCGGTCTGGCAATTTCCCGCAAAATGCTCGACTTGCCAGCTCGGGCACCTGTACCCAGCCCGTCTATTTCCAAGTAGGATGAGTCGCTCAACCGCCCCCCCAATTTTCATTTGGAGCTCCGAGTCACCTGGGGAACGTCACCTGGGGAACGTCACCCACCGGACCCGCCAACCACACAGGATCCTGCCCACATGTTTCGACGACTTCAGCAGCTCGCCTTGGCCCCCATTGCTCTCGCCTCGTTCTGCATCGCCTTTCCCGCATCCGCGCAGGAGTTCGAACTTCCGCCCGTGGCACAACCAGGAGAAGGTTCCGTCGTATCGGCCAGCTTCATTTATGAACTCGAAGGTCGGCCGACCAACGAATGCCATGCGTCGACCATCGTGCAAGCGGGCGATCAAATAGTTGCGGCGTGGTTTGGTGGTAAGCATGAAAACAATGCGGACGTCGGCATTTGGTTTGCGCGACTCGAGTCCGATGGACTGTGGTCCAAGCCGGTTGAGTTGGTCGATGGTTCCGAGGGGGAAGACAAAGAGTATGCGTGTTGGAATCCCGTGCTGTTCCAGCCATCCGCCGGGCCGTTGATGTTGTTCTACAAAGTGGGCCCCTCCCCAAGCACTTGGTGGGGAGCGCTGATCACTTCGGACGATGCGGGGCAAACCTGGAGCAAACCACGCCGGCTTGGTACTAACGACAAGCTCTTTAAAGCCAATCAAAATCTGTTGGGACCGGTCAAGAACAAACCCATCGAACTGGCCGACGGATCGATCCTATGTCCGAGCAGCACGGAGAACGAAGGTTGGCGAGTGCACTTCGAATTAACGCGGGACCAGGGAAAAACGTGGGAAGTGATCGGACCCTTGCTGGCTGGAGAGACACTCGACGCTATTCAGCCGAGCATCGTAACGCATTCCGACGGGCGATTTCAAATTCTCTGTCGCACGCAACAAGGAGTGATTGGGAGCAGCTGGTCGGAAGACAAGGGATTGAACTGGGGGCCCATGGGACGCGTTGAGCTCCCCAATCCCAGCTCGGGTACCGATGCGGTGACCTTGAGTGACGGTCGGCACCTATTGGTCTATAACCATTCGCTGCGCTCGAAAGATCGCAATGGTCGTCAGGTTCTGAATGTGGCGACGTCGCGCGATGGCCTCACATGGAATCTCGATTTGACACTCGAGAACCAAGGTCATGAAGACGGTTACTCCTATCCAGCGGTGATTCAGACTCCCGACGGCTTGGTGCACATCACTTATACTTGGCGGCGGCAGGCCATCAAGCATGTGGTACTTGATCCCGCCAAACTATAGTGCCCGCAACGCGGAATTCCAAATCTCTTCAAGGCAGCTCGCTTGCGACCTTCCGCTGTTCAACGCCTGTCCAAGTACTGCTTGATTGCCGGGTTATTGACGCTGCCTTGGATCGGTTGGATGGCCTGCCAAGTCCGTTTCGGGACCGCCTACGTCGAAGCTTGGCTCCCGGCGGATGCACCCGTGCGAGTCGCTTACCGGCAGTATCGCAGCCAATTTGGCGCCGATCAGTATTTGCTTGTGTCGTGGCATGCTTGCGTTCTCGACGATCCTCGTCTGGAAATCATGGCACGCCGCATGCGCGAGCTCTCGCTATCGCGGCCCGAGTTTCATATCCGCAGCGTGCAAGACTCAGCATCCGCGGTCAACGAAATGGCATCGCGTCAGCGACGCATTGGGGAACAACAAGCGATTGCTCAGCTTGAGGGACTCGCCATCGGAAAAAATGGGGCCAGCTTCATTGCGCTGCAATTAGACGAAGCGGGGCTGGATCGGCGTTCGGAATTAATTTTGCTGATCGAACGCGAAGCTCTGGCTGCCTCAATTCCTGCCGATACATTGATCATGGCGGGTGAGCCATTTCAAATTCACATGATCGATCTGGCTAGTCGCGAGAGCATGCAGTACTACGTGGTGCCGTCGAGTCTCTTGGCGCTGCTTTCAGCCTGGTTGTGCTTGAAGAGCCTGCGACTCACGTTGCTGGTGTTTGTCTTTGCGGGGGTTGGTCAAGTGCTTGGGCTGGCGCTCATCTCCTACTTCTTCGAAGAGATGAGTGCTGTCATGGTGGTCGTGCCAACGCTGATTTTCATGCTGACGCTGTCCGGCGCGGTGCACTTAGCCAACTATTATTTGGACAGTGGCGGCGCGGCCAATGGGATGGCGGGCGTCACCGCTTTATCGCTAGGCTTCATCCCCTGTCTGCTGGCGACGGTAACCACCGTTATCGGTTTCGGTTCATTGGCTGTTAGTCAGTTGAGTCCTGTGTGGCAGTTTGGTTGCCTGGCTTCGCTCGGTCTGGGGTTAAGCACGCTTTTTATGCTGAGTAGTTTTCCGGCCGCCAGCTCCGTTCGGCGGCCAACGCTTACAGGGCCCATGCTTAATCGCGCAGCGGGCAAGGCCCGTTGGTTGGAAATCTTTCATGGTTTCACTACCCGCTGGTCGACGGCCATCACCTGCCTCGGGCTGGCCATGTTAGCCTGGGCCATTATGGGCGTGCAGTACCTGAAAACATCGACGGAGTTCGATGATATGTTTCCAGCCAAGAGTCGGGCAGTGCAGAATTTGAACTGGGTGCAAGAAAATCTCGGCCCCCTCAACTCGCTGGAGTTCCTGGTCACGTTTAACGATTGCCCCGATCCGCAACTGCTCGAACGACTGGCGCTCATTGAGCGCCTGCATGAGGAGCTGCGTCAAGCGCCAGGAGTGCAGAGTGTGCTGGCTGCGACCACCTTTCTACCGGACATTCCGCAGGGCAAAGGGGTGCGGGCTACGGTGCAGCGGGCTGCGATGCGGAAGACGCTCCAGTCCGACTCGAGTTTACTCGCCATGCGCCATGTGCTCTGCAAGTCGGAAGGGACTGAAACATGGCGACTGTCAGCCCGCATTGTTCATCTGCGGAGCGACAATTACGAACAAGTGCGGGACGCGCTATTGGTCAAGTGTCAGCAGGTTGTGGACGCGCATTGGAATACCGTTCAAAGCAGCCCTGCGACGGTCCGCGTGAGCGGCTTGCGGATGGTGATTGAAACGGCCCATCAGACTTTGCTATCCGATTTGGCGGGAAGCTTCGCAGCTGCCTTCGCGTTGATCACCCCAGTGATGATGTTTGTCTCGCGCGGTTTTCTGAGCGGCCTTGTGCTTATGATTCCGAACGTGCTGCCTGTACTACTCGTGTTCGGCTCGATGGGGTGGCTGGGCATCCGCCTGGATGTGGCTAGTATTCTGACGGCCAGCGTGGCCTTGGGAATCGCGGTCGACGATACCTTGCATTTTGTCAGTTGGTACCAACGCAACCGCAGGCTAGGTCACAACGCTCATGTCTCGGTCGGGGAGGCGATCCAAGCCTGTGCGCGCCCGATGCTACATACATCAGTGATTTGCGCGGCTGCCATGCTTCCGTTTCTGTTCAGCGATTTTATTCCCACCAGTAAGTTCGCTACCCTGATGATACTCATCCTGGCCTGTGCACTGATCGGTGATCTGATTCTCTTGCCAGCTATGCTCGTTGGCCCACTCGGTCGACGCATCGGAAGAACAAAATACAATCCCACATCAACTTCGCAATAGAGTTACCCTATGGTTGAGTTAGAACCCTGGATCATCGTTATCGGTGAGCCCCCAATGACGAACTTGTCGATGTGGCAAGCCGCAGGGCAGTCGGCTCCAGCGTTGGCCATTTTCTCGTCAGAAACGCGAGCTGGCACCTATGCGCTGCTTCATTGCTCCCGTCCCAACCAAGTGCATCAAGTTCAGCACAAGGCGTTGATTCAGCTGCTGGCGGACTGCTACCTGCAAGGGACTCGCTATGCGGCCCTCGATCCAGATGGCGCCGAGTGCCGACAGATGTTTGAATTGCGGGACGTGCTTATCGCTGCCCGCGAATTCCTGAAGAACTCGCAGACAGCCGATTAGACCGAGACTAAGCAAGCGGTAGTTTCTGTGCTTCTTGCTCGACGACCGCTTAGGCGACCGCACGCTTCTGCGACGACTTGAGAAAGTTCGCAATGGTCGCAACCACCTGCTCTTGCTCGCGAACCGTCAGCTCGGGATAGATTGGCAAGTTGAGAATTTCGCGCGTGGCTCGCTCGGTCTCTGGCAGGCTACCCGGCTCGACCCGCACATGTCGAAAGCAGACTTGTTGGTGCAGAGGAATCGGGTAGTAGATTTCCGAGCCGATACTGCGCTCTTGCAAATAGCCACGCAGTGCGTCACGGCGATTATAAACGGCGCCGGTGTTCGTCCGTTCCTCGAGAACGCGGATACTGAATTGATTCCAAACGTGATGGGCGGCAGGGGACCGGTGAGGCATAAGCACACCTGAATTGCCACGACTGTCCGCAATGCCTGCTTGTTCAAAGAGTTCGAGGTAGCGTTTCGCGTTGACTTGGCGAGCCGATGTGTAGTCGGCCAATCGCTTGGTTTTCACTAGCAATGCGGCAGCTTGAAGCGTATCGAGGCGGCTGTTGATCCCCACGGCAGAATGATGATAACGTGGCCGCATGCCATGTCCCGCCAACAGCCTCAGGCGATCGGCGATCGTATCGCTATCCACGGTCAACATTCCGCCATCGCCGAAACCGCCGAGGTTCTTCGTCGGGTAGAAACTCAGGCAACCGATTTGTCCCCAACTGCAGACGGGTCGGCCATGGTAAGCCGCACCTATCGCTTGTGCGGCATCTTCAATGATCGGAATGTCGTGCGCAATCGCAATTTTGCAGATCGCATCCATCTCGGCTGCTTGACCGAACAAATGCACGGGAATGATCGCCCGCGTGCGCGACGTAATCTTCGACTCGATGTCTGCGGGAGCGACGTTGAAGGTGCGAGGATCGATGTCAGCAAAAACAATTTTAGCACCCAAGCGATCGACGCAACTGGCGGTGGCGAAGAAGGTAAAGCTCGGCACGATCACTTCATCACCCGGCTGGATGTCCAAAGCCATCAGTGCCAACAAAAGCGCGTCGCTACCGGATGCACAGCCGATGGCGTGCTTTGTGTTGCAAATCGAGGCAATTTGCCCTTCCAACTCAGTGACTTGCGGGCCATGCAGAAACTTGCCGCTATCGTAGACCTCTGCGAGCGCCGACAGAATTTCTTCCCGAATTGGGTGATTTCCGCGACTAACGTCTAACAATGGAACCGGAATTTGATTGTTTGCGTTGTCCTGCCTTGCGTTGTCCTGCATCGTAGGGCCATCCTTGACCGAGTGAAGTGACTTTTGTGCCCGCCAATGGGCCTGGAAGTGTCGTTCAGACTACAAAGGATGCTATCCGATCGTCAAGGCAAGAATTTTGCGGCGTAGCAAGCTGCTTGGAAATCCGTAAGGGCTAAAGGATAAAACGCACGACCCAGTTGCACCAAAATGTTGAGATGATGGGGGCGAGTAGACCGATGAGTAAGCCGCATTCCATAAGCTGCGGCGTACGAACCTCTTTCGAGCTAAAGATGATGGCGTTGGGAGGTGTCGAGATCGGAAGCGCCATCGCCGCAGAGGCTCCAATCGCTAGCGGTATGACAACTTGGGCTTCGGTTCCCACCGACGCCACCATGGCAATGGGGACGAGGATGTTGGCCGCCGCCGTGTTGCTCATGAAGTTAGAAACAATCGCCGTCACAAATGCCAGCGACAATGAAAGCCCCAATACGCCGAGCGAAGCCAGGGGAAGCTGGTTGACCATCCAGCTGGCAAGGCCAGTATCGGTCACTGCTAAACCAAGTGAGAGCCCCCCTGCAATCAACAACAAGACATCCCAACGCAGTCGACAGACGTCGTCGCTGTCGAGAATTCCCAAGGCGGTGAAGATGCAAATGGGTAGGAACGAGACCACCGTTACCGGAATGCCATGAAAGCCCTGAGTCAGCCACAGTACAATCGTCAGTGTAAAGACCACCATCACCGTTCCGATCTTCCAGCGGGGTAGCGTAGAGCCCTCGGCAGCCTGCTGAAGTGGTTTCAGGTCGATCGACATGGCCCAAGAACCAAAACGGACCGCCAGGTAGCACCACGCAATAATCAGCAACATAAATGCCGGCGGTGCCGCAATTAGGCTCCAGCGCAAAAAGTCGATTTCGATCACGTTGCGGAGCGCCCCCACTGCGATCGCGTTGGGAGGACTTCCAATAATTGTCGCCATCCCACCTAGGTTGGCCGCCACAGCAATGCCAATCAGCAGACCTGCCCTGAACCGGTCGGCGTGATGCATTGACTTGACAATGGGCATGACCACAGCCACCATCATGATGGTCGCTGCCGTATTGGAAATGAACATAGAAAATACGAATGTAGTCAGCATGCAGCCAGCTAGCAAATGCGCCGGTCGACGCCCCAGACGACTGAGAATGTTCCTCGAAACCCACGTGCTCAGCCCCGTTTTTTCTGCCGCTTGAGCCAGCACGAAGCCACCGAAAAACAACCAGATCAACGGACTTCCCCAAGTCGCTAGGTACTTCTCCCAGTCCCCCGTGCTCCCCTCAGGAGTTCCAATCACCTGGCCCAGCAGAACGACTTCGAGTCCGATCACGAGCAATCCAACGGCAAAAGCTGGCATGCCTTCCGTTATCCACAACCCAGCCGCGAGGACTAAAATAAAAAGCGCAGTTCTGGCGTCGCTCTCGAGTCCGACGTAAGTAGGTACGAATGCGATCAAAACCGCGACCAGCAGGCTCCCGAGGCATTTTGTCAAAACCAGGCTCTGACTTTGGGGCGCTACGTGCTTTAGGCGACTCGTAGCGGCTGTTCTATCGTCCTGCACAGTAATCTCCAAACCCAGCACGGACCCAATTGCATTAATATCCTTTTAGATGCGCGAAGCACTCCCAAAAGGGGTGCTCGTAGATCAGAGGTTAACCAATGCGGAATATTTTACCAGCCTACCTGCGACCTTCGTCAGGCTGATATCCTGAGTGCCTCGCGCTGGCAGGCAATTGTTATCAACACCTCTTCACGGCTAGGAGGCCAATATGCTCGAAATCGGGTTACTTGCAATCACCACAGCTGCGGCTTTGCTTTCGTTGGCCCTCGGCCTCGGCTTTGCGCTTAGCTAGTGTCTGTCCGGAAACTGGTTCGAACTTGGATTTTCCCCGATTTCGGGGGGATTATCGCGTTGAAGAATTAATGCAATCAGCCTTTCGATCCAGAGAATTGCAATCGACGAGAGGCAACCAGCCGTCGAATTT
>JBGSHW010000027.1:0-2826 GCA_041751975.1 Pirellulaceae bacterium | reverse complement strand
AGGGCCAGCACATTGGTTTTCACCAAAGGGAAGTTAGCAAGACTTCCGGTTCTTATCCTCAGTTGATGAGACTGAGATTGGCGAACCCGCTGTCCCCGTCAAGAGACATCAGCCTAAGTGCGTCTTATCCGCAGTAGATTTGATACTGCAATTCGACGCCTGCGTTTTGCATAAGCATGACGACCGGCGAGCGGAGTAGCTCGCCTACCAGAGCTTGTTTAGCAGTACAACGCCGGATGTCACTTGTTGGCGACAAGTTAATTCACACATTTTTATCACCGAAAGATCAGCGTTTTGCGTCTACGGTAAGTCGGTCGCCACTGTTTCAGATGGCTGCTTTTGGGGATTCCGTTGGCAGGCAGTCGGTAACCGGAGCTAACGCTCGGCGGCTAGTGTGATTTCTAAGGCTCGGGCACGAGTTTTGACCATCGGGCGGAAACCGTGCTAACTTGCCGGGAATGAATGCACTCATGCCCGATGAACGGTTGGTGTTTCTCGACTTGGAGGTCGGGGGGGAGGAGCCTTGGCGGCCCATCTTTGAGATCGCCGCCATCGCCGTCGATTCCAGGTTGCGCGAATTGGAAACATTCGATGTGCGACTCAAGTTCGTAAGGCACATGGCGGATCCGAAAGTACTGGTCGGATCACGATATGAAACGCCCGAGTGGCGGCGGCTAGCAATCTGTGCTACCGATGCTGGTGATGAGTTCGCCGACTTTCTACGTAGGCACGCAACCGTCGACCAAACTGCCGCCAATGGTCGCGTATTTCAAGTGGCTCAACTGGTCGCCCACAATGCCGACTTCGATCGGCGCTTTCTGGAGCACTGGTTTGCCCATCGCGAGCAGTTCCTGCCAGCTTCTCCCAGGGTGCTGTGTACGCTGCAGCGAGCGATGTGGCTGTTTCATGAAAACAATTATCTGACTCCCCCACTCGATTTTAAGCTGGGGACCCTATGTGAATACTTTGGTGTCTCCCTACCAGCGACGGAAGTGCACTAGGCATTGTTCGATGTCCGGGCCACGGTGGAGCTCTATCGTGAAATGAGCCAAGCTTGGGGAAAGCGGGGTGACTCGCCTCGCGATTCGCGAGGTTGGCGATACCGAATCGTTCGCGGAGCGAACGACGACAATAATCGACGGCGACATTCTATCCTCGGCGAAAGACTTTGCGTTCGGGACGCCGCTGCGATGATGAAAACTCAGGTGAGGGTTGGAAGCCGGCCTCAAGCGCCTTCGTCAACCACTTGTCGGCGGAACGAATGGCGATGCCGCGTTGGCGTTGTTCGTCCATGGCTCGCATGGCTCGAACCAAGTCGGCATCTTGAATACGATCAACCAGTTGTACCGCTAGGGCAGTGGAGACGCCCCGGTTTGACAGCGACTGCAGTCGACTGGAGATGCGGGCGGTAGATTTGTCATCGGTAACTTCGACAACCGAGTTGGTCCCGTGGGAGGTTCCGTAGTCAAAGGTTGCTGTCCAGACGCCGCGACGGATGTTTGCAAAGCGTTCATCATGGTCGCGGCGTTGGAGGTATCCGGCCTGTTCCAGTTCCTCGGCTGCAGGAGCAATGTATCGCTTGCGGACTTTGTCGAGTTCAATTCCGGGACTGACCCCAATATGCTGGTACGCCAGCCGGGCCAAATCGATGGTGACCGAGCGGTGGTGCGGCGGATGGAAGTGTTTGTCCAAATAGCGATAGAGGCGACGAGCGGTGGTGGACAGGCCACGCTGCAGCCCGAAGTCGATGCGTTTGAGGTAACCGCTGTCAAAACTCTGGAATAGCACTTGGCTCCAGCGGAATATCGAAGCGTGTTCGGCGTAGGTTCCGTTGGCCTGCTGTTGATCGCGGAAGTGAAATGAATCGAGGATCCCAAACGCCCCTTGATCGCGATACTGCTTGTCGCGATTATCGCGCCACATATTTTGATAGCTCAGACGAACACCGACCAACCGTTGCATTCCCAGCGTGAGCCGAGCGTAGGCCCAATCGGACTTGGGCCAACCCATGAGCGTGAAAAGAGCCGACCGCTGAAGAACGACTTTGGCCTCGGCGAAGCCATTGTAGTCGCTGGTGTACTTCATCAGCCCCAGGTAGATCTCTTCATCCTTGGCAGTGGGCAATCCCAGTTCGGGGTCGCCTTTGACCGTCAGTGTGCGCGAAACCGTTTGTCGAGTTTCCCGGTCGAAGTCTTCGATTTCAAATCGCAAGAATTTGCGGCTACCGTTCCGTTCGGATAGCAATGCAAACGGCAACTCACACAGATTCATTTCGTCCCTTCCGTGCGCTAGATTCTGCAACCGCTCGGGAAACGTGCCGGGGTTCTTACGACGACTGCCTCCTTGCTTCATTACCTCACCCACTGTTGTTTTGGTACGTACAGTACAGTAGTAGTCTGACCGATTGTTCAACGATCCTGCGTCATTGCGGCGGCCAACCGGCCTCATCTGACGCTCAAACCGGTTTCACTTGGCGTTGGAACCGGCTTCATTTCGCGCAGAGAATCGGCCTCATATCGTGACGTTGCCGGTCTCATTTGGCGTCGTCGCACCTTGGATTCAATTCATCGCTACTTCAGATGATCTAAAGCTCTAGCAGAACTAAATGAGACCGGAAACCGAATTTCACATACGAGTCGAAGCTGACTTTTTGCGTTGACGACCTCTAAGCTGGCGTGCCACTCTATCGCAAGAGAATTCAGCGACTTGGACGGAATTGCAGCATGCAATCGCGCTGAGCCACCCAGCGAGGAACCGATCGATGCCAGTCACCATCTGCATGATCAATCAGAAAGGGGGAGTAGGGAAAAGCTCCAGCGTTTACCA
>JBGSHW010000026.1:0-23927 GCA_041751975.1 Pirellulaceae bacterium | reverse complement strand
TGCGTTGGGATCTTTAGCAAGATCCACTACCTGCACCCTACCTGCGACCCTAATTTTCAGCTAAGACAAAGCACTACGGTGACTTGTACCTGTCTGGAGATTACGAAGCAAGAGCGGTGGCGGGAAGTCGCCGCCGGTCGGAAAAAGACCGCTCTAAAACTATGACTACCAACGACTTACAGCGATTTGATCCGCGACGCGTGCTCGAACTGTTTGCTGGCATTGGCGGGTTTGCGACCGCCTGCCCAGCAGCCAATGTGGTGGCGGCAATTGATATCAATCGCTCGGCCGAAAAAGCCTATCGACTGAACCATCTCCACCCCTTCCAGGTGCGGGAGATCGAGTCGATGAGCGACGCCGAGTTTCGGGGGTTCGCAGCCGATTTTTGGTGGATGTCCCCTCCCTGCCAACCTTACTCGCGCCGCGGCGCACAGCTCGATACCGCTGACCCGCGTGCCCGACCATTCCTGCGCCTGCTGGATGCCATTGCCGCTTGCACCCCAGACGCGATCGGGTTGGAGAACGTGCTCGGCTTCGGCCAATCCCGTTCGTTCGCACGGCTCAACAAAGTGCTCGTGCAAGCGGGCTATCACTTTTCGACGATCGAGCTTTGTCCGAGTCAACTGGGTTGGCCCAACCGTCGCCCGCGATTCTATTTGCTGGCATCACGCAACCCCTTGCCACCTTGGCGGGCTTTGCCAAACTACAACAAGACACTTCGCGAGCTACTGCCCGACGCGGACCGGGGACCTCGCGATTCTTCGTTAATGCTCGAGGAATCGTTGATGCTCGATTCCTCTTTGATTCTCGATGCATCGATCGTTACCCGCTACAGCTCGGCGATCGACCGCGTCGCACTGGATCAGCCTGGGGCAATCACCGCGTGCTTTGCGGGCAGTTACGGCAAGACGCTATTGCATGCAGGTTCCTACCTGGAGTTGACTGGTTCACCACTGGCAACAGAGACGAAAAGCTATCGTCGCTTCACCCCAAAGGAAGTAGCTTGCTTGATGGGTTTCCCGAGCCACCTGCGGCTCGCTGGTCTCTCGCATCGCGCTGCCTGGAAACTACTGGGCAACAGCCTTTCCATTCCGGCGGTTCGGTACGTTCTGAGCCATGCCTCTAGCGATTGCGGTTCAGCTGCCTGAAGTACTTCAATCCGGGGACAAAAAAGCAAGCCGCGGAAACGAATCCGAAGATGATGTGCGAGTAGTTGGGATACATCGCCATCAGAAAGCTGGTGGCGAACAAACAGGCGGCTTGGATGTAAAACCAGCCTGCCAACATCCCCGCTTTGATGAAGAACACCATCGCACCGACCAAGGCCAAGATCGGTGAGAGGGTGAGTGGCTTGAAGTCGAGGATCCACTCCAGGGGGGTCAACAAGATGATCGCGATGAGGCTCGCACCCCACACGTGCGCGATCTGCCGTTCGACAAAGGTGACCGGCCCCATACGGCGACGCAAGGCCCAGAAAACGACGGCCCAGGTGCCGAATCCAAAGACCCACATGGCGGAATAGACGAACCGGCTACTGACACCGCTCCACTGCAGCCCTTCGGTGCACAAGCAAACGACCAGTAAAACGAGACTGTGCCACATCCACAGCAAGCCCCAGTTTTCGAGTACGGCCGCATGGTGCGTCTCGCGAAACCACCGTGCGACCACCTCGGTCAAACGACCGCTGCGAGCCTTGACCGGCTCGTCGCGCAAGAAGGCTTCGAGGTCATCGGCCATTTCTTCGGCCGAGTTGTATCGCAGATCCGGTGGTTTCTGAATGCTATGGGAGACGATCATCTCGAGATCGCGATCGATACGCGGCTCCAAGTAACGCACCGGTGGCGGATCGTGCTCGAGGACTTGCAGGGCCAATTGCATGGGGGAATCGGCGATAAAAGGCGGACGACCGGTCAGCAGGTGATAGAGCACCGCGCCGAGCGAATAAATATCGGAGCGAAGATTCATGGCGGAGGAGCGACCGGCGGCTTGTTCGGGCGACATGTAGCTGGGAGTCCCCACCACCGCTCCGGTGCGCGTCAAGCTGTCGACCGAGTCCGCGAATTTAGCGAGTCCAAAGTCGGTCACGCGTAGCTTACCCTGCGCGTCGATCATGATGTTCGATGGCTTGATGTCCCGATGCAAGACACCTTGGGCGTGGGCAAAGCCGATCGCCCGACACACCTCGACCATCATCCGCGCGGCCTCGCGCTGTGGCAACGGGCCTTGACGTAAGCGATCGGCCAACGTCTCGCCGCGAATCAGCTGCATGCTGAAGTAAGGATGTCCCTGGTATTCATTGACTTCGTAGAGCGGCACGATTCCTGGATGATCGAGCCGCGCATTGGCCTCGGCTTCTGCGAAAAAACGTTGACGATTCTCGGGGCTGAGCGGGCGATTCTCCTGAATCATCTTGATCGCCACATCGCGATTGAGACTCACCTGCTGGGCGCGATAGACGACCCCCATCCCGCCCCGTCCGATCACTTCGAGCAACCGGTAGTCGCCGATTTCAAACGGGAGCGATGAGATCGCGATGCGATGGGAAAGCGACGGCGTATGCGAATCGCTCGTTTGCGTCAGTCCTTGACGAAGGTTCAACGCCACGGCTTGCGTGACGACCAGAGCCCCCCAGACTTCTTTCAGGTCCGCAGCGTAAGCGGGATGCTGTTGGCAGACATCGGCGAAGTTGAGCGGCTCGCCCCCTTGGATTTTGTCGGCCAGCTGGCTCACCAACTCGGCCAGCTTGGCTTCATGCTCCGACGATGGTGCATCGTCTTGATCAACGCGATCAGCCGACGCCACGTTATTCCTCTCCAGCGATGAGCGGATCGCCGTCGAGCAACTTTCGCAGCCGCTTCAACGCTCGCAGGTAGCGCATGCTCGCCGCCGGTTCGGTCAGCCCCAGCACTTGAGCGATATCTTGATTGCTGAGCTGTTCGTAATGCCGCATGAGGATGATCTCCCGGTCGCGTTCCTCCAGCAGCTCAATGGCACTCTGCACGTGCACCGCCAACTCCTGGGCTGTCGCCGCAGCGGCCGGAGTCAGCTCAGGATCGCACAATTGCCCGGCTAATTCCATGGTCGAATGATCCACGTTGGCTTGGGCGACCAAGGGTTGCTCGCGGTCCACGGAACGTTTGGCGGAAACGCGATGGCGACGGTGGGCATCAATGATGCGATCTTTGGCGATCTGGCGAATCCACAAATGAAACGCCATGACTGGATTTTTCAGGTAATCCTGCAAGCGGCGGTTGGCTTCCACCAACACATCTTGCACAACGTCACTCACGTCCACCCGCCGCGCGATCTGTTTATCCAGCCGCATGCCCACCATGCGGCGCAGCGAATCACGGTGGCGATCGAGCAACTGATCAACCGCCTCCGCATCGCCCGCTTTGGCGTCAGCCAGCAGTTCTTCGGTGTGGGGACCATCGGGCCAGATCGAATGATTCATGGGACTCTTACTTAGCCAACATGCTATTTGGCAAAAAGTTGATTAGCGATATCGCGAAATGCTTTGAATTCTACAGCATTACCACTCGGGTCCAACAGAAACATTGTAGCTTGCTCCCCAGGTTCTCCGGCGAAGCGAATGTAGGGTTCAATCACAAACGGCATCTGAGCAGCTTTCAGTTTTTCCGCCAATCGCTCCCACACGTCCATCTCTAAGACAACCCCAAAGTGCGGTACCGGCACGGCATGCCCATCCACGGCATTCGCCGCGCCGCTACGAGCGGCCGGGTAAGACTGCGAAACATGGCATACCAACTGGTGCCCAAAGAAATCGTAATCAACCCAAGTTTCCGCACTGCGACCCTCGGGGCATTCGAACAAACCACCGTAAAAGGCTCGCGACGAAGGGAGATCTTTGACTTCAATGGCTAAGTGAAACGGGGGCAAAAGAGGACTCCAAAAAACGTTTCAAACCAAAATCACAGGCTCGATGCAACCGGCACAACCGCTTTCAACGCAAATGGCCAACCCGCCAGTGACCACAAAGCACCAACCTCAACCCATGTTAGGCCACTAACGGCAGCCAGGATAGCCTACCTGAGATAGGCTTCGTCCTAACAGCCAGCGGTCTATTCTCAGCCGCCCGTGCCGCTTCGGAAAACTCGCTCGGTGGACTCCAATTCTAACCTTGAAGCGACTACGCTAGAAGCTTTGCCACAGGTCCAAGCAAAAAGGTTTTTTCATGCTTGATGCTCCAGCCAGATCTCATCTTCGCATTGCCATATTTGGATTCCTCGCACTCTGTCAGCACACGCTCGTGAGGGGACAAACCGGAACCTCGCCCGACGAAGGTGTTCGATTCACCCCACCCACCACGGTGTGGATCACCGGTGCTACTGTCACTATTGCCCCAGGGCGAGTGCTTGACGCTGGCAATCTGCTAATCGAAGGCGGAAAGATTACAGCCGTTGGCGATGTCGCTGCCCCTCCTGGAGCAGACAAAATCGACTTGACCGGCAAGCACCTGTACCCGGCTTTTGTCGATCCCCATGCCGAGTTTGAAGCAACCGCGGCGGAGTACAAAGCGGGGCACTGGAACGAAAACGTTCTCCCGCAGCGTCGCATGCACGCGGTCGCGAATCTCGATGCGGCCAAACTGGAGGCGTTTCGCAAAGCAGGGGTCGCCATCGTGCTCGTCGCACCCACCGATGGCTTGATCAAAGGGCACAGCACCGTGGTGCTCACCGGCAACGAGCCGCTCGAAAAGTAAATTTTGCGACCAGTGGCCTTCCAGCACATGCAACTCTTCCCCTCGCGGCGTGCTCGCGGATATCCCAACAGTCCCATGGGTGTCGTGGCTCTGACGCGACAAACACTCTCGGACGCCGACTGGTACGCCCGCGCTCAACAAGCCGCCAAGGCCACACCGGCCTTGGCCGCCCCAGACACCAACTTGGCATTGGAGGAGTTGCAGGCGGTCATCCGTGGTCAACAGTCTCTCATTATCGATGGCTCCAACGAACTCTATGCCCTCCGCGCCGATCGGCTTGCTCGCGAGTTCTCGGCGAAGTTAGTTGTTCGAGGTTCCGGTCGCGAGTACCGGCAGCTCGAGGCGATCAAAGAGACGCAACGGACATTCATCGTGCCCGTGAACTTTCCCGATGCACCCAAAGTAGCCTCGCGCTCCGATGCGCTCGACACGACTCTGCAAGAACTGATGCATTGGCGACTCGCTCCGGATAATCCGGCGATCTTGGAAAAGGCCGGAGTGCGATTTGTGTTGACCGCCGATCGCTTGTCGAAAACCTCCGACCTACTCCCCAACGTCCGCACCGCCATCGAACGCGGTCTGAGCGAAACTGCCGCCCTGCATGCACTGACCCTCGGGCCAGCCCAACTACTCGAGATCGACGCAGTCGCCGGGACGCTTGAAGTCGGTAAATTGGCCAACTTGATTGTCGCCAGTGGACCACTCTTCGATAAAGCGAGCAAGATCGAGGAAACGTGGATCGCAGGCAAACGCAACGCTTGGGAAACCACCGAAGAAACAGACCTCCGCGGCCAATGGCAACTCGCCCTCACATCCGCACCTGATGTCGCTCTAGTTCTCGAACTGAGCGGTACCCCCGGGAAACTGAAAGGCAAAGTGGGCCCCGCCGCCGCTTTTGCCAAAGAAGCGAAAGAAGAATCAATAGACGCAACGAAACCCGAAGCGGTCTCCGCAGCCAAAGAAGAGCCTAAAGGCAATACGACGGAAGCAAGTGTTGAACAACCACCCGCACCGGAAGAACCAGCCGAAAAAACCGAAAAAGTCAAGCCGTCGAAGCCCAAGAGCGTTGAGCTAAAAGGACTGGCATTCAACGGTTACCAACTCTCGGGAACGTTCGAAGTGGGCGAAGTGGTCGAGGGAAAACAGGGAGCGGCCATCTTGGGTGTCACCGTCTTGCCCATCGGCGATGAACTCGAATTGCTCGGACATCTGCAAATGCCCGACGGCCAGGACCTCGACCTGGTAGCCACACGCATTGCAGCGGAATCCGCCACCGAAGAAAAGCCGGACGATGAGGCCAACGATGAGGCCAACGATGCGGCCAACGATGAGGCTGACGATGAGGCTGACGAAGAGTCAAATGATGAGTCAAATGATGAGTCAGCAAACAGAATAGCCGAGGCTCTGCGCGCTTATTATACGGCTGGTCATCCGCATCCGCACCCCGCATCGTCGGATAAGAGCACGTCCACTGCGGATCAGAAAACGGCCGACAAGAAAACGACCGATGGGAAAACGGCCAGCAAGAAGCCAGTCGATTGCCCCATCAACTTCCCACTCGGCGCCTATGGCATTACCGAACCACCGGCTCAGGCGGAATGGATCTTAGTCCGCGGGGCCACGATCTGGACATGCGGTGAACAAGGTGTACTCGAAAATGCGGACATGCTGGTGCATAACGGCATGATCTCCGAAGTGGGCGTGGGCTTGGAGGCTCCCGAGGGAGCGACCATCGTCGACGCCAGCGGCATGCATGTCTCGCCGGGCATCATCGACTGTCACTCGCACATGGCGACCGACGGCGGGGTCAACGAGTCGGGACAAGCCATCACGGCCGAAGTGCGAATCGGTGACTTCATTGATCCAAACGACATCACCATCTACCGCCATTTGGCCGGTGGCGTGACCACAGCCAACATCCTGCACGGCTCGGCAAATCCGATCGGTGGCCAGAACCAAGTGATCAAGCTGCGTTGGGGGAGCTCCGACGAAGGGCTGAAGATGCGCGAGGCGCCGGGTGGTATCAAGTTCGCGCTGGGCGAAAACGTCAAGCAGAGTTCGCGCACCGAAAGCACTCGTTATCCGCAAACGCGGATGGGGGTCGAACAGATCATCCGCGATCGCTTCGAGGCGGCGATCAAGTATCAGGCCGAGTGGCAGAGCTGGTCAAAAGCCCCCAAGGGACTGCCACCACGCCGTGACTACGAGTTGGATGCGATCGCCGAAATCTTGGACAAGACACGGTGGGTTCATTGCCATAGCTACAAGGCTGACGAAATCCTGGGCATGCTCCGCACCCTCGAGGACTATGGCCTGACGATCGGTTCGCTACAGCACATTCTAGAAGGCTACAAAGTTGCCGATGCGATGGCGGCCCACGGTGCCACCGGCTCCAGCTTCTCCGATTGGTGGGCATATAAGTTTGAGGTTTACGATGCGATTCCGTTCAACGGTGCGTTAATGCACAAGGCCGGGGTGGTGGTTTCGTTCAACTCCGACGATGCCGAATTGGCTCGCCACTTGAACCACGAGGCGGCCAAGGCGGTCAAATACGGTGGGGTCGATCCTGTAGAAGCCTTAAAGTTTGTGACACTCAACCCAGCCATTCAACTCCGCATCGATCAGTACGTCGGTTCGCTCGAACCGGGCAAACAAGCTGACTTCGTGATCTGGAATCGTTCACCCCTTTCCACCCTCTCGGTCTGCACTCAAACTTGGGTCGACGGACGCAAGTACTTTGATCAAGAGCAGGACACGGCCCGCCGCGTGGTCGATGCCCAGCTGCACCGCGATTTGGTACAGAGCATCATCAGCAGCGGAGCCAAGACGCGCGACGACAAACCCGATGACGATCCGTCGCTGTGGTGGGTCCGCTACGACGAGTTCTGTGGGCATGCTCACGACCACGAGGACGACAGCGAACGCGAGCACCGCTTGCACGACCATGCGGGCGATCACAACCACTCCCACGATTGATTTCTGACTGGTACGCAGCTGACTGGTACGCAACTGCCTGGTACACAACTGCCTAGTGGCGTCGACTCGGCTTGAGCCGATGCCATGGGCCCACGACTGACTTCTTCGAATCAACCAAGTTAAAACATAAAAGCGAATCCTATGCGTCTCACCATTTTTGTTTGCTGCGCCGCCCAGTTGCTCGGGCAACTCGTCGCCACCGCCTCGGATCAGATCCCCGGCAAACCACAGTCGACTCCCATCGCCATTGTCGGCGCGACGATCCACACCGTCAGCGGACCCACGCTGACCCGCGGCACGATCGTGTTCGACAATGGAAAAATTGTCCAAGTCGGCCAAGATGCGACCTTGCCCGATAGCACGCAAGTCATCGACGGCGCGGGCAAGCATGTCTACCCGAGCTTAATCGAAGCCTACTCCGATATCGGTCTGGTCGAGGTCAACTCGGTCCGGGCTTCGCTCGATGCGACCGAAACCGGTTCGATCAACTCGAATGTCCGGTCCGCCGTCGCCTTCAACGCCGACAGCGAGTTGATTCCTGTGAACCGCTCCAACGGAGTCCTGCTGGCCGTATCCGCACCCGATGGTGGGCTTGTCGCTGGCCGCAGTTCGTTGATGATGCTCGATGGCTGGAATTCGGAAGACATGACACTTGCCGCCGACACGGGCATGCATGTCAATTGGCCCCGCGACGACAGCGGTATCAAGGAGCTGGTGGAGTTGCTCGAACAAACCCGACGTTATCAAGCGTCACGAGGCGCGAGCGACAGCCAGCAGCCCAAGGACCTACGGCTGGAAGCCATGTTGCCGGTTATCGACCGCTCCATGCCACTGATCGTTGCCGCGACACGCTTGAATCAAATCGAAGCCGCAGTTGCCATGGGTCGCAAACAGAACGTACGAATCATCATCAATGGTGGTTATGACGCGACCGCCTGCGCGGAGTTGCTCAAACGGGAGGAAATACCGGTGATCATTTCGGCCGTTTACCGTGTCCCCAGCCGCCGGCACTCTGCGTACGATGAGGGCTACACGTTGCCCATGCAATTGGAAGCAGCTGGCATCAAGTATTGCATTTCGGCCGGAGGGCGGTTTGGCGCCAGTGGCCTCCGCAACTTGCCCTACAACGCAGCCACCGCAGCGGCATATGGTTTGAGCGAACAGCAAGCGCTACGCTCAATCACACTTGGCCCCGCCGAAATCCTTGGAGTCGCCGATCGCGTCGGATCGCTGCAAGTGGGACTCGACGCCACACTGTTCATCGCCGATGGCGATATCCTGGGAACGCCGACGCAGGTCGAAGCCGCGTTTGTCCAGGGACGGAAAGTTGACTTGGAGAATAAGCACACGCAGCTCTATCGCAAGTATTCCGCCAAATACGAAGCAGCCGAGTGATCGATGTGCTGACCGCTATTATCCGGCGAATCATGACCGGCGAATGGGAGGGCAACGCGATTAACGGGAGGGCGACGCGGTCACGGGAGGGCGACGCTCCTGCGGAACCCTTCATGGGCCGCCTCTTGACGTTCACAAGCAAGGGGCGGGAGTGGCTTTGCTTGTGAACGTTAGGGGTAGCCCCACAAAAAAACTCGGCAGGAGCCTCGCCCTCCCGACTGCACATTCAATTGGTAAAATCACAGTGAAAGATGTTTAAAGCGTTGGCCTCCCCCTCCCGACTGCATTTTTTACTGGTTAAATCGCTATGAAAGGTGTCTTGGCGGGGAAGGTAAGTTGCGCGTTCGCGCTTGTGCTTTACTGTACGGCTCAAGCCGTTACGCTTTACCATACGACCCACCCAACGCGCCTCTCCCATCTATGCCTTTCGCTTCCCACGCTTCCCCAGCGTCATTGAAGAGGTCCACCATGAATCGTCCGCACCCAGTCGGCTTGTTCCGAAGTGCATCCAACCGCCACCGTTTGCGTACGTTACCCTCAACCAACGTGGCTGTTTTCTGCGGGCTGTTGTTGTTCTCTGGGAGCGAATGGCTGCCGAGCGCTCGCGCGATTCAAGATTCGAACAGCGACGCCTCCGCCTCCCATGAGGTCTCAAGTCGGGTCGAAGACAAGGTCCGAGAGCTCGATGAACGCATTGCCCTTCTGAATATAGATCAGCAAATGCGGTTGGAAGAAGCCCGCGAGGTACGCAAGCGGGCGGCCGACCAGGACCAGCAGTGGAAGAGCCTGGTCGGGCAAATCGATAGCGTGAAGACACACGAAGAGGAACTCGCACGGCAAAACAAAAAAGTGGAAGTAGCCACCACAGAACTCGATAAGGCCCAGACGGAACTGACCCAAGCCCAAGCTGACCTGGAAGCGGCCCAAAAGCGATTCGAAGCAGCGCAAACCGCTGTGAACAAGGCGCAGAATGAGGTCACGAACGCGACCCAGCCGCTCGCAGAGATCCAAGCGCAGTTGGATGCCCTACGCCCCCAGCTCCCCCAGATTCGCGAGTCGGCGGAGCGAGAGGAAGTGGCCAGTCGAAAACTCCACCAGGAAATCGACGCGCTCGAAGCCCAGGTGGCAGCCATCGCAGCCGAGCAACAAACGTTAACTTCAGAAATCGAACAGCGAATGCGCGAGGCGGGTTCGTGGATTTCATTCAGCGAGCAGATCGCCCCCATCTTTTATCAGCAATGCGTCTCTTGCCACAACGCACGCAACGCCAAAGGGCAATACAACATGGTCAACTTCGCTGGCATATTGGCCGATGGCGAATCGGGCCTGGCGATCGTACCGGGCGACGCTCTAGCTTCTCCCCTTTATCAACACATCGCGGATGGCTGGATGCCGCTGGATGCAGACCCGCTGAACGAAGAACAGCGGACGTTGATCGGTCAGTGGATTGATCGCGGCGCCCGCTTGGATGCAAACCTCGATGCACACGCTTCGTTGATTCGCATCATGCCCCGCAAAGTGCAGCCAGCGCCACCCGCCGTCTATCGCACCCCGGTTCCCGTAACCGCCTTGGCCACCGCTCGCTCGGGAGAGTGGCTCGCCAGTTCGGGCTATCACGAAGTACTGATCTGGTCGCTCCCCAACGGCAAGCTATCGCGGCGGATTGCCAACGTCGCCGAACGGGTGCACGGCTTGGATCTTCATGCTGACGACCGACGCATGCTCGTGGCCAGTGGCACACCTGGGCAACTGGGCGAAGTGAAATTGTTCGACAGCCAATCCGGTGAGTTGCTGGCCGACCTGCTGGTCTCCGAAGACGCTATGTTCAGCGCCGTCTTTTCTCCTTCGGGGGATCGCATTGCCGCAGCCGGCGCCGATGGGCGTGTTACCGTCTTTGCAGTGGCCGATCTGAGCTCTCCACAATTCGTGATCGAAAATCACGCCGATTGGGTCAACAGCGTGGCTTGGTCGGCCGATGGCAAGTCGTTGGTGACGGCCAGTCGCGATAAAACAGCCAAAGTCTTCGATGCTGACTCGGGTGTCTTGAAGTTGACGTTCAGTGAGCATGGTCGCAACGTCACTCAAGCCCTGTTCTTGCCTGGGGACCAAGAAGTCATCAGTGGCAGCGACGATGGCAAACTCCGCATTTGGAAGATCAACGATGGCAAACAAGTCAGCGAGCACGTGGGCTTGAAATCCACTGTCGCAGCGCTGCAGTCGCTGGGCGATGCTCAGTTCGTGTCGGTAGGAGCCGAATCGCTGATCCGCACCCACAGCAGCTCGACCGGCGAAACGTTGCAGCAGACTAAGCTCCCGACCGAGTGGTGCTCGAGCTTGAGTGGCGGTGCTCAGCAGCCGTTCATTTATGTCGGCGATCAAGCCGGCGCGATTCATCAGCTCAACCGCGAAGATCTTGCACCTCTTCGTTCGTGGCCCGCCGTACCCTAATGCCTCGCAGCCTGCAAAAATTCTTTGCAGCCCACCATAAGTCTTTAGGTATAAAGCCGGTAAAACGCCCTAAACAACGTCGTTTCAAGCCCGATCAATGTCTTGGCCTATTCGCGATCGAGCGCGAACAATGATCGATTCTTGAAACAGTAGCGACACGGAGTTCACGGAGCACGCCGCGCGGAAACTCAGTGTCCTCTGTGCCTCTGTGTTTGTTCGTTTGCTTCCATATATCCGCTTGACTCCCCTGCCTTTCCTTCCGTGCTAGTGAAAAATCTTTGTTAAGCTGGCTGCCGCGACACTTCGGGTAGTCCGTGTCCCGACGCTATGAGGACAGCTTGTTATCCCCGAAGAAACATGGCAAGCTGTTTAGGGCGCAACCGATCGCCGGCTCGGAGCCCGGTCATCTTGTGCTTGCGTTTGCCCGCTGCTCCCTTCCCAACTCCACTCTTAGCGATTGAGACATTCCGCCATGGCAGCCAACACCCGTGCACTCCTGGTCATCGATATCCAACGCGAATACTTTGACGGGGCCTTGCCGATTTCATATCCTGTGGGCCACCTGGATCGCATTCTGCAAGTCATGGACGCAGCGCGTCAGGCCAAGGTACCGGTCGCGGTGATTCGCCATCATCAAGCCGATCCGGAGTCTCCCATTTTTCGATTGAATTCCGACATGTGGCAACTGCACCCCGAAGTCGCAGGCCGGCCACGCGACATCTTGATCGACAAGCAGCTTCCCGGTTCATTCACCGGCACGGAGCTGGACGCCTGGCTCAAGTCGGTTCAAGCCGACACCGTTACCATCGCTGGTTACATGACCCACATGTGCTGCGACACAACCGCCCGTCAAGCCTTTCATCTCGGCTATCGGGTCGAGTTCTTGAAGGATGCTACAGGTACCTTGAATGTAGAGAATGAAGCGGGGGCCGCAACGGCCCAAGAACTTCAGAATTCCATCCTCGTCGCGCAGCAGATGTTTATCAGCCAAGTCATCATGACGGATGACTGGATGGGTAAACTGGAGACACACTGAATGTTCCAGCGGCTGGCCGCAAGCGAGCTGCTGATTTAAACCCAACCCGCAGCGTGCGTTTTGAAGTTGCGCTGATGGGTGATCAATCGTACTCGTACTCAATGAAATGGTACTCGTACTCAGCTTTAGCGGTACTCGTACTCAGCTTCAGCGGTACTCGTACTCGAGGCGCTTCGGTCGAGTAGGAGTAGGAGTACGAGTAGGAGTACGAGTAGGAGTAGGAGTAGGAGTAGGAGTAGGAGTAGGAGTAGGAGTAGGAGTAGGAGTAGGAGTAGGAGCACCAAAACCAAAGAGTTTCACGAGTTTCGGACACCCGATTTTCGATTAGCGCAGCTTAAAAACTTGCGTCCTGCCGCATGACACACACCCTTTTCGGAACCAAAGGCGATTTATGTTCACCCGCATGCACACTCCCCTTCGCATGGCTCTCCTTTCACTGGCCGCCGCTGGCACATGGCACTATCCCATGCCCGCAGCTCAGGAGCAGCCGACAACTCAGGCCGCAGACTTGGCGCTGCCAGCTACCGATGACGGGCTGCCGGGAGCGGGACCGATCCGACGTTACGATTGGTTTAAAAGCCACTGGCAAAACCGACGCGGGGCTTGGGCACAGCAAGTCGAACGCGATCAAGGTGCCGTCGTCTTCCTCGGCGATTCGATCACCGAAGGCTGGGGGGACGACTTCAAAGGCAGCTTCGGCGATCTCAAGCTAGCCAATCGTGGCATCAGTGGCGATACGACGCGCGGCATGTTGCTGCGACTGGAGCAAGATGTCCTGAGCCTCAAGCCACGCGGTGTGGTTCTGCTAATGGGCACCAACGATCTTGAAGAGGGTGCGGAGCCGCAGACGATCGCCGACAACGTGCGACTCATCGTCGATCGACTGCAAGCACACGATCCAAAGATGCCTATCATCTTGTGCCAAGTGCTCCCCAGTTCGGCCTCGAAGAGTCGTTCGGCCGAGCAGATCAGGCAAGTGAACCAACTGACCGCCGCCGCGGTGAAAGGGGACTTGCAGATCACCGTCCTCGATACCTGGACGCTGTTCGCCAACGCCGACGGGGATGCAAGCCCGGAGGAGTTCCCCGACCTGCTGCACCTTAACGACCGCGGCTACCAAGTATGGGCCTCAGCGCTCCGGCCCATCTTGGCCACCGAGGGTTTTCTGGAAACGGAAGCTGATGAATTCGAAGTCGAAGCGGGCTTCGAGAGCCTTTTCAACGGCCATGATCTTACCGGCTGGTGCTTTCTCCCAACGACCGAGGAAGACAAGGCGGCGGCGGCGAACTGGCAGCGAAGCGACAAGCAAGCACCCCCATGGCCGATCGTCGACGAACAAATCGACTTGGCCGGTCACGTTGAATCACCCGATCGGCGTTACCGCGCTATCAACGGTCGCCTGGTCGTCGCGACTCCGGAAGAAGGCCGCCGCATTCAACAACTGTGGACGGCCCATGAATTCCCTACCGACTTCACTTTGAAACTCGAGTTTCGCGCTACACCCAACGCCGACAGCGGTGTGTTCCTGCGCCAGCCGCAACTGCAATGCCGCGATTATCGACTGGCCGGACCTTACCGCGAACTGAAGCACTACCGTCCGCAAGACTGGAACGAGTTGGTGGTGGTCGTGCGGGGCAACGTAGCGCACTGCACCATCAATGGCGATGTCATCGAGGCTGAGTTCAAGCTCCCCGCCACGGGCCCCATCGGTCTTGAGGGTGACCGCGGACAAATGGAGTACCGCAGGATCCGCATCCACGCCCCGCAGCCCGTTAAATGAGCGGGCCACAGCGGCACGGATCTGGTAAGTGTTGCATGACAAACTAGAAAACGTCTCTTGACGCAGGAGGGGGTAAAACACTAAGACCAAAACAGGCGTGCGACTCTGCGTGAAGTTGGCTGATGCGCACTGCCTGTGAATGCGCGCAGCTCGGGACGTAAATGCGTAGACCTACGCCGCCCCGCGCTGTGCGATGCTGGAAAAGGAACCCCTTTCCTTTGGAGCCTTTCCAATAAAAATCGGATTCCAGCACATACTGGCCATGGAGGACTAATTCGTGTCAAAAATCGTTTGCGGCTCGCGAGCTTATCATTGCCTGGTAATCTATTTGCTACTGCAGCTCGTCGGTCTCCTAACGCTCCCTGCCGGCGCGGTGCAGGCCCAAGATGCGCAGTGGATTTGGTCCCCCGAGCATCCGCGTGGCCAAGCCAAAGCGGGAGATTGCTACTTTCGAAAAGTGATTCCTTTGGCGGGCGTTGAGCAAGCGACGGTGACCATCACCGCCGACGATCGTTATGATCTGTTTGTCAATGGACGCCAAGTCGGCGCGGGACGCTCGATCCGGCAAATGGAGCAATACGATATCACCCCATTATTGGCTCGTGGACGCAACGTCATCGCTGTTAAGGTGAACAACGTTGCCGATGGGCCAGCTGCGGTGGTGGCGCGGGTCTTCATCAAACCGACCGGTGGTCAATGGCGAAGCTACTCAACGAGCGATAGTTGGCGGACCAGCTTGGAGACCGTCGCGGGCTGGCAGAGCGTCAATCATGACGACTCAGGTTGGAAGCCTGCCCTGGTGTTTGGAGTCCTCGGCGAAACGGCTCCGTGGGATCGCCGCGAAGACGTGAGTCCAGAACGGGTTTCTGAAAACCAACGTTTCCAGATCAATCAAGAGTTTGCTGTGGATGAAGTCTTAGGACATGATGTCACTGGATCGCTCATCAACATGGCCTTCAACGAGTTTGGGCATATCATTGCATCGCAAGAAGGGGGCCCGCTCTTACTGATCTACGACAGCAACAAAGACGGAGTCGTCGACAAGACTCGCGAGTACTGCACGCTCATCAAGAACATCCAAGGCATCCTTCCACTCAATGGCGATGTGTTTGTTACCGGTGATGGTCCAGAGGGACTTGGCATCTACCGCTTGGTTGACAAAGATCGCAACGGCAGCTTGGAAGAAGCTCACAAAATCATCGGTTTCAAGGGTGAAGGGGGAGAGCATGGCGCGCACGGTCTGGCACTTGGTCCCGACGGCCGCATCTACTGCGTGCTCGGCAACCACGTCAGCTACGATGGCGAATACGCCGCCAACAGTCCTCTTAAGCAAGTTTACGAAGGGGATCTCGTAACCCCACGTTTCGAAGATCCAGGTGGACATGCAAACGGCATCACAGCACCCGGTGGCGCCGTGATCCGACTCGACATCGAAGGCAAGTCGGTGGAATTGGTCGCGGGTGGATTGCGCAATGCTTTTGATCTCGTCTTCCATCCCAGCGGTCGTCTATTCGTGCACGACAGTGATATGGAATCCGACGAAGGAGCAGTCTGGTACCGTCCGACAAGCCTGTTTGAGATCCAAGAAGCGGGCGAATACGGTTGGCGCAGTGGCTGGGCCAAGTGGCCCGAATACTATTACGACCGCTTGCCGACGCTGCTCGAGACCGGCCGAGGCTCGCCAACAGGGGGCTGCGTCTACGAACACCACATGTTCCCTCAACGTTATCATGGCAATCTGTTCCTCGCCGATTGGACCCAGGGTCGCATCCTGGCAGTGAAACTCGAAGAAAACGGGCAAGCCCAGTCGCAAGTCTTCCTGCAAGGCCAGCCGCTCAACGTCACCGATTTGGCGATCGGTCCCGACGGTTGGCTCTACTTCTGCACCGGTGGACGTGGTACCAAAGGTGGAATCTATCAAGTCCGCTGGAATGGTACGGTACCCGAGGCAATCACCAATCCTGGAAACGGAATCGCCAAGGCCATCAAGCAGCCACAGTTGGACTCCGCCTGGGCGCGGCAGCAAATCGCCGCACTCAAACGGGAACTTGGGGCTAGCTGGAGCGACACAGTCGCAGGTGTCGCGTTCAGCGATGAAAATCCAGCCAAGTACCGACTCCGAGCCCTCGACCTCATGCAGTTGTTCGGTCCAACGCCAACACCTGAATTGCTGACCGCTCTGGCCAAAGCTCCCAGCGAAGCGGTCCGCGTCCGCGCGGCTCGGCTCATGGGCATGCATACCGACTCTGAGCAAGTGGCTGAAAAATTAAACGAGTTGCTTGGCGATGCCGATCCGCGCGTCCAACACGCCGCCTGCGAAGCCTTCCTGCGCTGCAGCAAGCAGCCCACCGTCGACAAGCTCATTCCTCTGTTGGCTAGCCCAGACCGAAAACTGGCGTGGTCCGCTCGTCGCTTACTCGAACAGATTCCCGCCGTTCAGTGGCGAACGGAATTACTCTCGCATGAGCAACAACGGGTCCAACTGCAAGCCGGCTTGGCGTTGATGATCTCCGACCCTGACGAAGTCAACGCCAGACAAGTCGCAACCATGATCCAACGGATGCTCGACAGCTTTGTCAGCGACCGCGACTTGGCCGATCTATTGCGTTTGACTCAGGTCACTTTGCATCGCTCGGGGTTGACCGCCGAACAACTTCCGCAACTGACCGAAACCCTCGTGGCCGAGTTTCCAATCGGCGAACCCGCGCTCAATCGAGAACTATTCCGTTTACTCACCTATTTGAACGCCACAAAGATTCTTCCGAGTGCTATCAGCTATTTGCAATCCGAGGCCGAATTGGCCGAACGACTACACATTGCGATGCACCTAAGGTTCTTTAAACACGAGTGGACGGCGGCGGAACGCCATGCCATCGTCAAGTTCTTCGAAGAAACGCAACCTGCCGACTCGGGAAGCAGTGTACCGTTGTACGTCATGAACGCGACCCGCGAACTGTGCAAAGATATGCCGCTCGAGGAAGCTCGCATTTTCGTGTCCGAGGGTGCTAAATGGCCCAATGCCGCCTTGGTTTCGCTCTATCGCTATCCGGATACATTGACTGAAGAGGATCTTCAAACCCTGCGAAAACTCGATCTTGAAATCGATCGTCCCGGTTTCGAAGGCGAGCAATACAAGCGCTTGCGGACCGGCATCGTAGCGATGTTATCGCAAAACGCGGACCCAGAATCGCTGAAGTACTTACGCGAAATCTGGGTGCGATCGCCAGAACGTCGCCAAGCGGTCGCACTGGGGCTCGCCCAACAACCGTCTGATGAGAACTGGGATTATCTGGTCCGTAGCCTTCCGATACTTGAGTCGTTCGCTGTCGCTGAGGTCATGAACACCCTGCGGAAAGTTCCCAACGCCACCGATGATCCTCAAGCCCTTCGTGAAGTCATCCTGCATGGGCTGCGCATGGAACTCAGCGAACAATCCCCCCAGCCTGCCCTGAAACTCCTCAATTATTGGACCGGCTTGGACTTTAGCGATCAAGTAACTGAGGGTAACAGCAAGTTCGCTCCGTGGCAGGCTTGGTTTGCTGAGAAGTACCCCGATTTGCCAGAAACCAAACTCCCTGAATTGGAACAGAGCTCTCCCTGGAACCTGGAAACGCTCGACGAATTCCTGAGCTCGAGCGAGGGCCGTAAGGGACTCTCGGCAGCTGGCAGCGAAGTCTACATACAAGCCAAATGCGCAACTTGCCATAAAGCGGGGTCGATGGGCACGTCGATTGGTCCTGACTTAACCACTGCCGCCAAACGCTACACGCGCAAGGAATTGCTCGAATCGATTCTCTATCCATCGCATTTCATCAGCGATCAGTACCGCACCCACCGCGTCTTGACGGTGTCTGGCAAGGTAGTGACCGGCATGGTCTCAGAAAACACCGACGGCTCGATCACCGTTCGCGACTCCGAACTGGTCGAACATGTCATCGCCGAACAGGACATCGAACAGATGGAGCCAAGCAAAATCTCGCTGATGCCAAGCGGCCTGGTGGACAATTTAACCGCTGCGGAGATACGCGACATGCTGACCTTCCTGGGCTTTGTACCGGAGCAACAGTCACAAACCGCCGAAAAGCCAACGAAGCCAGCCATTAAACGCTAGTCATCTCCAAAAACCTGCTTTCATAGCGGGCAAATCTTGCGGACGATTGTGGTGGAGCGATTTCCTGGAACGCACCTGAGCGTGTATGCTAGGAGGGATAAGAAGGCTCGAATTGGACGAGCCTTTGACCCCGGTCCGATCCATTGCGGTTCAGTTAGTTTTATGGCGATCAAGTTCAAGTGTACCTGTGGGCACGTTCTGAGTGTTCCCGACAACCTAGCGGGCAAAAGCGGCAAGTGCCCTAAATGCCAAAAGGGGCTCAAAGTCCCTCAACCTGCTGGCTCTTCGTCTGCCCCATCAGCCGCTGGCGTTAAACCTACGACCACCGCCAAAGCAACACGTCCCGTGGCCGCACCTGCTGCGGCAGCTGTGGGCGGAAAGCTGGACTCGCTCTTTGATGACATAGGCTTGGTCAAAAAAAGTGGACCAATCTGTCCATCCTGCTCCATCGACATCAAGCCAGGGACAGTGGTCTGTACCGGCTGCGGCTTCAACTTTGCCACAGGTGAGAAAGTCATCGGTGTCAACTACAAAACGGCCGGTCCTGAGTTCAAGAACCTGCACTTGCAAGAAGCCGCCGACAACATGCGGCGTGAATTGATCATGGACGCCCGCCGCGAAAAAGCGGCGATGCCCTGGTGGGTCTTGATGTCATTCTTGATCGGTGTCATCAGCCTCTGTGCGGCGGGTATCGTAATCGTCGACGGCGTTGTGGGCAATCCTCAACCAGAAGGTTCATTCCTGGGCAAGCTACAAAAGCTGCCGATTGCGGTGACGATTGGCACCACTGCCGCGATTACAGGCATTGCCATCACGGTCTTTGCCCACATGAGCATTTGCATGTTTGCTTTTGGACGCGATATTCGCCAGGGCTTGGCCTGTTTTTTCTTGCCGCTGCTGTATTCAATCATTTACGGCGTCATGAACTGGACCGATAACAAAGCTCCGGTGAAAGCCATCATCATGGCCGGTGTGTTCCTCGGTTCGGCCGTGGCACTGATCATCATGGGCGGCGGCTTCAACTACGTTACCGATCTATTTAACTAAGCAGTTCTTGCTTTGTTCCCATTGGATTGTTGGGATCAGCCGAATGGCTATCACTTTATGAGGACCGTTTGACGGATTTGCTCTAATACCCCAGGCAAAAATACTACTCCTGAATAATGATTCGCAAACATCTGTTGATGATGCTTCCCTGACAATTGCGCGATTTCAGCTAATCGTTTAGAGAATTTGGGCAGGACCACGTCATCCAAGGTTGCACTGAACAACCATGTACGCTCGGGCTCTAAGCGGTGGGCGATGCGTAGCGGTTCGACGCGATGGAGAGCAGCAGCGACTTGGTCCGCCGCCACGCCGCTGGCAATTAAACGCTCAAGCGCCTTTTGTGAATCCTTGGCTCCGCTGGTCAGCACCCCATGCAAATCGCCACCGCACAACAACAGAAAAACACTATCGAAACATCCATCGAGACTGGCGGATAGGGTCGCGACAAAGCCGCCCAGGCTGGTCCCTTGCAAACCGATGTGCTGCGCATCGACCTGCGGCAGGGCAGCCACCGCATCCCGCGCGCGACGCACGTCGCAGATGCCTTGTGCAAACACGCCAACCAAGTCATCTTGCTGGAATTCGGCCGACCGTCGCGCACCATAACCTGGCAATTGCACCAAGAACGCGTGCATGCCGCGGCGCCCCAGTTCCATGGCCACCAAGCGTCCCACATGCATCCCCGAGCCCGATTCATGCACGACGACCACCGCCGGCCGAACGAGGATTTCGTGGGTCTCTTTGTCACGGGCCGGATACCACTCGCACACAACGCGATCGATCGCAGCGATGCCTGTCGTACGCGGCGACGGAAAACTGACTTCAAGATACGGAGCCGCTTTGAAACCAGGCGACTCATTGTCGGGATCGGCATCGACGCTGACAACAAACGCAGCCGGTTCCCAGCGAAACTCGGCCAAACAGGCGTTGGCATCGTCGCTCAGATCTGGCTCGATGTGAAGACTATCGCGGGCCGGGAATGGGGTGGCGAAGTCGGCCGCTCGCACCGGCCCTACCCAAACGAGCATCGCGAGCAACGTTAGCCACCCAAGCGAGGAGCTCACCCAACGTGAGTTGCCCCAACATGGGCCATGTCGATTCAATCCGTTCATCTTAACCTCATGGGTAAACGCTAACGCGGCAGCAATTTGCGTTGTGCTGTGACGGGCGATACCAGCCGCTCAGATCTCGGCCACTCATTCGATAACCCACGTGCCTGGAGGGAGCAGCGGCAGCAACTTTGGCGTTTGCAGCAATTCGTAAAGTTGGGTTTCGCCTTCGAGAGCCGAGTCATCTAACTCTGCTAACTCTGCCGAACCCTCCGGCTTGGCCATATCCTCAGGCTCAAGGCTTGAGTCACTATTTGGGCTGCGCGCAGTTTGTCGCTTGGCTGGCACCGCTTCGACGATCAAGCCGATCGAAACGAACAGCTGCCCGGCGTCGCTCGAAAATTGCGAGTCAACGTAGGCACTAGGAAGATACGCGTCGACTGGGGCTCGGCGGTTGATTCCATGGGGAGCCGCCTCGCGCAGGTCTGCTTGCCAGCCGCTGTGGCTGAACCACTGATTGGATTTGTCATCGAAGTAGGCTTTGGCAATAGGCAGTTGTTCGCCCAGTTCGGCCGACAGCAACCGCAAGCGATCTGTCGGCGGCCGCAACTCGGGTGACTGCTGGAGCACCAAGCACAGCAGGCCCGAATAGTTTTGCCGCAGTGACTCCAACGCCGGACTTGCCGGAGCCTCGACCGCTGGCGCATCGTACGCGATCGCGATCAATGCTCCAGCCGACGTTGGGCAGGACCAAGCACCCACGGCTTTGGGGAACGAACGGGTATCGAGCGGCTGCGGTTGAGTGCCCGACGCTTTGGCAAGCGCCGCGACGATCGCATTCTCATGTGCGCTGGCGGGCTCAGCGAGTCCCAAGGTCCCCGCCGCTGCGTAATCAACCGCCAACGACCGGAGACTTACTGGGTACTTGGCGTTGATCGCCTCAAACAAATTGCCGCGCTGCAACGCTGCCACCCGATCGATGCTGTCGAACCATAACCGAAGTTTGTAACTTTCCCAGTACTGCTCTAAGCCGGATGTGAACTGAGCTCGGTCCACATACTTTTCCAAGGCCGACAGTAACAGGGTAGCATCTCCGGCTGCTTGGGCCCGTAGCACGGCGACTGACGCTTTTTCATCGGCTGATTTGGCGAGCTCCGCCAACTTATCAATCTGCTCGAACTTGCCGTGAATCGACATCAATCGGACCACCGATGGAATTACCGAATTGTTATCGTTGCCATCTTGCTCAACCGCGCTAGCTCCCTCGAGCGCGAGCTCCAATGCGGCATCGATGTTTCCAATCTTCTCTTCGTAGAGCCGTCTTGCTTCCAAGTTGATTGCGAACGCGGCGGGGCTCGGAACGGTGAGTACTAAATCGGCGACTTCGCGGAGCAAGGCAGGGTCGTCGATTTCGTGCAACACCCATTTCAGCGAATCAGGAACCTGGTTAACTTGGTTCGCAGCCTTCAGCTTGTTCCAAAGAACGGCGAATCGACCGGCATCAAGGGCCCGTTCGACACGCAGATCGAACCAGTCGCTGGGACTGTCCGAAAAGGGAGAAAAATTGGAAAGCAGTGGGGGTAACGCTTCGTCGTCAAACCGCACATCATCGCTGGCATCTTGGATAGCTCTAGCCAAATGCGTGTCGGCCTCTTCCCACTCACCTCGGGCGTAGCTCAATTCCGCCTCATACAGCGCAAGCCAGACTCCGGGAGCATCGGAGAATTGGCGATACCACTCGTTGAGGCTTTCCATTTCAGCAGCCTGCTTGTCCAGTTGCAGGCATGATTGCAGAACAACGAAGGCAGTTTCGGGATCCTGCAGCACCTCCGCCAACTCCAGCGATTTCCCCAACTCGACCGCCGAATTCGCGAGCGCCGTTACCGACACAAAGGCGTATTCAGGCGCAGAATCTATGGAATTGATCGACTGCCAGTTCTGAGTAATTATTGGCAGCAATAACTCGTAGGCTGTGGCGTAGTCCTGCAGCCGATACTTGCAGACTCCTCTGGCAATGACTGTTTCATCTTCACCAGCCAGCGTGGAGTCCTCTGGAAGCGACTCGAATAACCGTAGAGCACCCGCCCAATCGGTTGAGGGATAAAACGTCAAGATTTCGTCGCGTAAACGCCGCGTCAGCTCGATTTTATCCGGAGCGGCCGCTACAGCCAGCTCAAAGGTTGCCTCTTCCCTCAGCCCAAACAACAATGCATTCCAAAGTCGATTCACGACTCCCGAGACATCTGAATCGTCGGCTGGTTGCTGGCTCGCATTCTGCAACTCGGACAAATCGGGATTTTTCAGCAACTCGCCGGCTACTGCGAGTCCACGTTCGACATTCTCACTATTTTCGGCCTCTCGAAAACGAAGAATTCCGGCCGCGAGCGAGAATTCAGCGTTCGCTTCCAGTAGGCCAGCAACTCGGGCCAGTTCCTCGGTCCCGTTCAACTGCTCCGCGAAACGCAAGGCCATCAGCGTTGCATTGGGCTCCCTCCCAAAGTCCTCAAACAACTGCTGATAATCCTCAAACTGCTCCGCGAAGCGCAAGGCCATCAGCTTTGCATTGGGCTGCCCCCCAAAGTCCTCAAACAACTGCTGATAATCCGCGTCGGAAGCGACACGCGCGAACTGCGTAATCGATGTCGCATGTTGTGGAGCAAGCATCAGGGAACGCCGCAACCACGCAGCCGCCCGCTGCCGTTCCTCGGGGGTGTTCGCCGCACGCCCCGCGATCAGCGCAGCCGAGGGATGCCAACCCACACTGGCCATTAAACGCTCCACGTGCTCAGTCGCCAGCGCAGGATCGTTTTCCAGCAACGCCAATTCCGCTTTGATGCGGTGGGCGCCCGCAAAGGTCGAGTCATCGAATTGCCCGGTCAGTGCCCGCAGGCTAGGAATGTCCTCGTACAACAACAGGTAAGCAGCAGTGAAGTTATGAGCCATCGGCACGACGGGCGGGTGATACTTGTAGCGGTTGAAACTAAGCAGACTGCGTGCAGCCTGTTGTTCTGCTGGTTGCAATTCATCTGCGTAGATCGATTCCAGCTCAATGCTCAAGTCATAATAACTGTCGCTGATCGCCAGCGGGGCTGCTGAGTAGGCGGCAAAATACCCGACTTCGCTGAGCGGTAGCAGGGGATCGCGGTGATCGTACAATTTCCACTTGCCGTTCTTGCGGGTCAAATAAAGCAAGTAGACGTTCGCTTGATAGCTCCAGTCACTGTAGCTAGTGTCTGTCCGGAAACTGGTTCGAACTTGGATTTTCCCCGATTTCGGGGGGATTATCGCGTTGAAGAATTAATGCAATCAGCCTTTCGATCCAGAGAATTGCAATCGACGAGAGGCAACCAGCCGTCGAATTT
>JBGSHW010000025.1:0-19618 GCA_041751975.1 Pirellulaceae bacterium | reverse complement strand
ACTGAATCTCGGACATCATAGCGGACTTTGCGCAAGCGACTGGAAGCGTGTAAAAGCTGCCAACAATCATCGCTTAAAAGCCCCGCGGGCGCAACTCTACCCATATTGCCTATCTATCTCAAAGTGCGCGTTGGCCCTGAGCTCTCCCCTGACTTGGTAATTGTTGATATTTCGCTAAAAAGTGGTAATGGAATCGAACTGATTAAGCGCATCAGAGAGCTTGATTCTTCTATCAAGATGTTAGTGGTTTCGGCCTTTCATGAATCACTCTACGCCGAACGGGCCATGCGGGTCGGCGCGCTTGGATACCTGAGCAAACAGGAATCGAACGAGAAAGTGATCGATGCCCTCAGAACCGTGATGAAAGGTGAACGTTACGCGAGCGCGGAACTAACCAAACGCCTGGTCGCGCAGGCATTGGGCAAGCGTAGCGAAACACAGGACCCAATCGAGCAGCTGACCGATCGCGAATTGGAAATCTTCCGCTTGATCGGTGCTGGCCAAACTACGGGTGCAATTGCTGAACAACTTTTCCTAAGTACACATACGATCGATACACACCGTGAAAACATGAAACGCAAGCTGGGTGTAAAAAATGGCGCCGAGTTAAGCCGCAAGGCTATTCAATCGATGTTGGAAAATGGCTGATTTACATGCAACGCAAATTTGCTTGGGCTGACTTGCTAGGGTCAGCGACGGTCTTAAGTTCAGTCAATAGTTGATTTCAAAAGTCTTTTTGTATTCCTTTCTCGAAGGCATCTTCGGACAGGTGTGTTGGATTTGTTGAGGCACGGCTCGGGTGTTCAATGATGTCCCCGTGCGAATGCGAATAGTGCAACGTTCTTTGGTGGTTATTATCAGCGCTTGGCGAAACAGAGTTAGGCTCTGTGGGGACACAACCACACAAGCGGCCAGCGGTAGCGAGCAAACTGACCACGGCGTTTTAGAACTCGAGCAGTCAGTCTCGGGATCCGCCGGGGCCAGCCCAGCGGAAACAAAAGAATTAGCTTGCATTTTTTGGTAATGCGCTTGTGGAACTCAGCGAACGCAACCGAACAACCGAAGCTCTAGCAACCAGTCAGTTGAGACAACGGATGACAGGTGCGAAAGCGCTGAAGGGTCTGAGAGATCCGAAGAAGACATCGAACATTTGGACACAGACGGGGCTGGGGGAAGTAGGGGAGGCAAAGCTCCAACATTGCGTCGCGGCTGGGAAAAGAGGGAAAGAAGAGGAAGGAAGGGAAAAAGAAGGGGAGGGGAAAGCTCCGACAAGTCGGAGCACTGCAAAAAAAAGCCCCGACAAAAAGTCGGGGCTTTCGGAGAAGTGATTACTTGGGATTGCGGAGCGCAGCTTGGGCTGCTGCTAAGCGGGCAATGGGCACGCGGAACGGCGAGCAACTGACGTAATCAAGACCTACCGTGTGGCAGAAGCCAACCGAGCTTGGATCGCCACCGTGCTCACCGCAGATACCGAGCTTCAGATCGCTCTTGACACTCCGACCCTTCTTGACGGCAATGTCGACCAACTGCCCAACACCACTGATATCGAGCGATTGGAACGGATCGACCAACAAAATGTCTTGCTGCAGGTAATCTGGCAGGAAGGAATTGATGTCGTCACGGCTGAAGCCAAACGTCATTTGCGTGAGATCATTGGTTCCGAAGCTAAAGAAATCAGCTTGACCCGCAATCTCATCAGCAGTCAAAGCAGCCCGTGGTACTTCGATCATCGTGCCGATGAGAATATCGAGTGTTCCGCTGAACTTCTTCTCGGCCTTCACAGCAGCGATCGTTTCTTCGGTCTTGCGACGCAGCAGACGCAATTCGGCTTCGGTTCCAACCAAAGGTATCATGATTTCTGGAATCGCGTTGACCTTCTTGGCTTGGCATTCGATAGCCGCTTCGACGATCGCCCGAACTTGCATCTCCAGAATTTCTGGATAGGTGATGCTCAAACGGCAACCGCGGTGACCGAGCATCGGATTGAACTCGTGCAACGCATCCACGCGGGCTTTGATTTCGGCCACGTCGAGCCCCAGTTCCTTGGCCAACTCGGCTTGTCCCTTTTCATCGTGTGGCACGAATTCGTGCAACGGTGGATCCAACAGACGAATGGTGACTGGCAAGCCATCCATGGCGGTGAAGATGCCCACAAAGTCATTGCGTTGGAACGGCAGCAACTTAGCCAACGCAGTGCGTCGAGCCTCTTCGGTCTTGGCTACGATCATCTGACGGATCGCCAGCGTCCGCTCACCGCCGAAGAACATGTGCTCGGTGCGACAAAGGCCAATACCTTCCGCTCCGAACTCGCGTGCCCGCTCGCTATCCTCTGGGGAATCAGCGTTCGTGCGCACTTTCAATGTCCGGAACTTGTCAGCCCACACCATCAACGCGGCAAAGTCGCTGGAGAGGGCAGCGGGTTGCGTTTCGATTTCACCCGCAGCAACTTCACCGCTGGTGCCGTTGATGCTGATGATGTCGTTTTCACCGTAGGTCTTGCCGTCGATCTCGGCTGTCTTGGCTTTGGCGTTGATCTTCACCCCGCCAGCGCCGGCGATGCAGCAACGTCCCCAACCGCGAGCTACAACGGCTGCATGACTGGTCATACCGCCGGTGCTGGTCAAAATACCGGCTGCAGCGTGCATTCCATCCACATCTTCGGGACTGGTTTCTTTACGAACGAGAATCACCTTTTCGCCTGCAGTGGCACGCGCCTTGGCGTCTTCGGCAGTGAAGGCCAGCTTGCCCACGGCAGCACCTGGCGAAGCAGGCAGCCCCTTGGCAATCTTGACCGCTTTCTCCCATGCCGACGGCTTGAAGCTCGGCAGCAGCAACTGTGTCAAGTCACCCGCAGGCACGCGCAGAATGGCGGTCTTCTCGTCGATCAAGCCTTCTTTGACCATGTCCACAGCCAACTTGACGGCGGCCATCCCGGTGCGCTTGCCGTTGCGAGTTTGCAGCATGAACAGAGTTCCCTTTTCAATGGTGAACTCGATGTCCTGCATGTCCTTGTAGTGCTTCTCAAGGATATCCTTGATTTCCATCAACTGCGTGTAGACCTCGGCGTTCCACTTGCTCATCTCTTCGGTCGGTTGAGGCGTACGGATACCGGCCACCACGTCTTCGCCTTGAGCGTTGACCAGGAACTCACCGAAGAACTTATCTTCGCCGGTGTTCGGATTGCGGGTGAAGGCGACCCCCGTGCCGGAGTCATCACCCATGTTGCCGTACACCATCGACTGGCAATTGACGGCGGTACCCAACAGTCCACGGATCCCTTCGATCTCGCGGTACTTAACGGCTTTGTTGGTCATCCAGCTCTTGAAGACCGCTTCGACCGCCTTGGCCAACTGTTGCATCGGGTCTTGCGGGAAATCCTCGCCGGTGTCCTGCTTGTACAACGCCTTGTAAGCTTCGCACAGTTCCTTCAGTCCTTCGGTTGGAACTTCGGTATCTTCAACCGTGTTGTACTTCTTCTTGATCGCATCGAACGCATGCTCGAAATGCTCGTGATCGATGTTCATCACGACGTCACCGAACATGTTGATCAGTCGGCGATACGCGTCGTACGCGAAACGCTCGTTGCTGGTTGCTTTGGCCAAGCCAGCCGTCGAGACGTCGTTCAAGCCGAGATTAAGAATCGTGTTCATCATGCCGGGCATCGACATGGCCGCCCCTGAGCGAACCGACAACAGCAGCGGGTGCTTGTCGTCACCGAACTTTTTGCCCAGCTCCTGCTCGAGCGTGGCCACGTTCAACTTCACTTCGTCCATCAACGCTGCGGGCATCTTCTGCCCCGCCTTGTAGTAGGCATCGCACACTTCGGTCGTGATGGTAAAACCGGGAGGAACGGGGAGACCGATCGAGGTCATGTCGGCCAGGTTGGCCCCCTTGCCACCCAGGATCTGCTTGCTCACTCCGGTCCCGTCGGTGCGGGTTTTACCGAAGTAGTAGATCATCTTGTGAGTCGTTGCCTTGGAACCTGACGTTGCTGAACTGGTGACAGTGGCCATAGTCTCTTTCGAACCTCCGAGAAGCGTGTGGATTCCGCCCAATTTGGAGTCAAACGGGGCGAGGTTGTTTGCTCACACAGCACATGTTCCGTAAACGGATGCTAGCAAGCGAGCTGGTGATGGTGATTTTGCTGAGAGTCACAGCGCTTGTGCCAACTTGCTGTGACAAACTGGTTGAAACCCTCGTAAAATGAGCCAGCGAGTGTAATGTTGTGTGGGTAAAACGTCAATCGGGACCCGCACACCCGCTCGCACTCCCTCCACCCGTTCCTCTCAGCAGATGGCCAGGTTTGCAGATTGCCAAGTTGAATGCCTAGTCTTAGCGAAAACTTAACCAGCGGCGTCAACAACGCGGCTTCGGATGCGGAAAGCAGCGAACTGCATTGCTCGGCCCCGGAGATCTCGCGGGAACAGCTCGGTTTCCTATTAGTCGGTCACGGCACTCGGCGGGTCGCCGGTCAGGACCAATTGCGGAGCGTGTTTGCCGACTTTGCCCCCCAGCTTGCACCTCATCCGGCCGCCTTGGGATTTCTAGAACTGGCGGACCCCGACATTCCGACCGCCGTGGCGGAGCTTGCGCAGCGCGGAGTGCAGCGGCTGGTGACCGTGCCGGTGCTCCTGTTTTCCGCAGGCCATGCCGAGCACGATATTCCGCAAGCAGTCGCCGAGGCGGCCCAGCACTGGGGTATCCGGTCGGTGACACAAGTCCCACCGCTGGAGTGTTGCCAACCGATCCTCAACCTTTCGGCCCGGCGGTTCCGCGAAGCTGTCTGCGGCCCCGAGTGCTTTCCGGCAGCCGCGTCGCCCCGTACCAACGAAGCGGCCGTGCATGCGGAATCGTCAGCAGCCTGCTCGAGCGAAAACTTAGTTGAAACGGCCCGTGGTTGCTCGGGTTCCAGCTCGGGTTCCAGCTCGGGCACTTGCGCAGATTCCAGCTCAGGCTTCTGCTCGGGCAACTACTGCCCCAAGGTGGCGATGGTGATGCTGGGCCGCGGCAGCAGTTCCCCGACCGCGACCGCTGAGATGCGACGGTTCACTGAACTGCGGATGGAGATGACGCGGGTGGCTTGGGGGCAAACCGGTTTTATCCACGCGCAGAGCCCCAATGTGACCGAGGCGCTGGATGCGTTGGCCGCCTCAGAGCTCCCGGTGGCTGTCGTCCAGCCGCATCTGCTGTTCGAAGGGGAGTTGATCGACAACTTGCGAAAAGAGGTGGCGGAGCGGCAAAAGCAGCAGCCCGATCGCCGATGGATTATAACAGAGACACTCGGGACCGACGCTAGCCTCGCCCGAACACTTGCCCAAGTCGCTCTCGCTCTGAGTGCGGATGGAAATTAAATTCTCGGTCGCTCGTCGAACCCTTTCATGCGCACCCTGGCCGCCATTTCGCTGCTGCTGATCGTCGGCCTCCTGCTCGGCGCAAGCATGCTCGTTTACTCCGCCTACGTGTTGATCGCCGTCTTCTGGATCAACCGCTATCTATCGCACCGCTGGACCATGGCTTTGCATGGGACACGGACGATGAGTACCCAGGAGCTGGAAATCGGGCAGGGGGTGCACGTCCAGTTGCGGTTGGAAAATCGCGATTCGATGCAAGTACTGTGGGTGATCGTCGAAGATAGTTTGCCTCGCTCGGCGCTGTTCGGACCACCGCCGGCTTTAACGTTGGAAGGGAACGCGCTGCGCATCTGCAGTGTCCCGGCCAAAGCCAGCCGTGTGCTCACGTACAAAGTGAACGCCCTCCGCCGCGGCTACTATCAGATCGGTCCCACCATCGCGGAAACGGGCGATCTCCTGGGACTGCACCGAAGATTCCGAGTGATCGCGCCGCCGACCTATCTGTTGGTTTTGCCTAAATTGATTCCGTTGGCCGGCTACGACGTCGCTTCATCCCGGCCGGTGGGTGAAGTGAAAGTGACCTATCGCTTGCTTGAGGATCCAACCTTGATCTCAGGCATTCGCCCCTACCAACCGGGAGATCCGCTGCGGAGCATCCACTGGCGGGCGACCGCCCGCACGGGAGAGATTCAGTGCAAGCAGTATCAGCCGACCAGCGTGGCCGGAGCTACGTTGATTGTGGATATGCATAAAAGCACGAATCCCGATCATCATGAGCCGGTGCGTTCGGATCTGGCGGTCACGGCAGCGGCTTCCATCTGCCATACCTTGATGCAGATGCAACAACCCTTCGGCTTGGTCTCAAATGGCCGTGATGCGGCAGATCGCTTCGCTGAGACAGAACAAAACCAAGAGTTCAGTTCGTTGACCGATGCGAAACGGCAAGTCGCGATGCTGGAGAAAGACGAACGCTTGCGGCCGATCATTCTGTTGCCAACCCGCGGTCCCGAACACTTCGTACAGATTCACAAGACGCTCGCCCGCTTGGAACGCACCGACGGCCTGCGACTGGAAGAGTTGCTGCTGGAGGCGCAGAGTCGCATCAACCGCAACACGACGATCATGGTGATCCTGCAACAAGTCGACGACGCGGCCGCACTGGGGCTGGGGATGCTCAAGCGCCGAGGCTATTCGGTGGCAGCCATCGTTAACAACTACGAGAACGAAGCCTTCAACTCGGCGGCTGGCAAGTTGTTAGCACAGCACATCGCCGTCTATCATTTACTCGATGAACAATCGATCCCAACGATCTGCAAAAATTTGATGTTGAGGTATTGAGAAATGAATCGTCGAGACAAAAAGCCCACGCTGGCACCCACCGCCATCGATGCCATCGTCGTGGCGTTGTCCCCAGCCTTGATTATCGGCATGGTCTCGTGTCTGGTCTTTTTCTTAGTGGTGGCATTCTACCGCGGAGAATTCGACCAACGCTTGATGTACATCCTTGGTCTGTTCACCTTGGCGACGGTTTTGATCGCCCGTATTGCGATTGAAAGCGGTCGCACCTATGCCAACGCCTTTAGCCTGCCACTGGCCATTGTGTCGGTGATCGCCATGTTCCGCTTTGTGACGATTGCCGGACCACTCGGCCCGATCAGTCCCCTGATCAACATCGTGCTGCTCGGGGTAGCGTGGTACCTGGCCGATCGCATTACGTTTGATTGCACTTCGGTCGACGAGCGCGACAGTGGCGTCCAGCAAGGATTGCTGCAATCGCTCGGGTTACTCAAGAAAGAGACGTTGCCGAAAGCGAGTTCGGACTTAGCAGCCACAGCAGCTGCAGCAGCCACAGCAACTGCAGCCAAAGATTCCACCGTTACACCTCAAGCCAAATCGCCGGGGACCGCTCAAGCGAAGAAGAAAAATAAGAAGCGTCACAACCCAGGTGTGTGGGTACTGTATTTTTCCCTCTTGGCGTTTCCGTTGTTTGGCCTCGGACAGCTGACGATCCCCGATGATGCGTCGCGCTCGACCGCCTTTTATCTTTTGGTCGGCTACCTCGGCTGCGCGCTGGCCCTGCTGAGCACCACCTCGTTCATTAGCACGCGGCGTTACCTGCGGCATCGCGGCGCCAGCATGCCAGCGGAGATGAGTCGCAGTTGGCTGGGATATGCCGGAGTCGGTATCGTCGCTCTACTTGTAATCTGTTTGCTATTGCCACTTCCCGGACGCTCGTTGGGCTTAGTTGGCCTACCGTTTGAACTCAAGTCACCTGACGGCTTGCAGACCAGTCGCTGGGGCTGGGGCGACGAAGGTGTGCAACCATCTGAAAGCGAAGCCGAAGCTGATGAAGCTTCCGACAGCGGGATCGTGCGGGCTGATGCGAAAGATAAGGGCAATGCCGCTGGCGCACCGCAACCGGACGGAAAAGGGAAGCCGCAGGCCAGCGATCAAGCCCAACTGGACGCAAGCAGTGCGTCTGGCGACCGCGGTAAGTCGGAGAACGGTAACTCGCAGGGGAATACATCTCAGGAGAATCCGTCCGATAGCAAGTCTTCCGACCCAGCCGCTGAGAAAAAGAACTCGGCAGCAGGTGATTCACAGAAAGGTGATTCACAGAAAGGTGATTCACAAACGGGTGATGCAGCCAGCGAACAGCAGTCGAGTGACAAACAGTCCAGCGACCAACAGCCGAGTGACCAACAATCCGGTAACGACGATAAAGCTCCGGGCGACCAGCCAGAGAATCGCGACGACCGAGCTGATGCAGAAAAAGCTGATGCAGAAAAAGCTGATGCAAGTGAACAAGCTGCTGAGGAAGCCGAGTCCCAAGCCGGCGAGGATTCAAAGCAGGAGCAAGCCACTTCGAAAACGCCTCCACCCACATCTTCGCCGTCCAGTAATGGGTTCAACTGGTTGCCTACTGGTCTGGCCGACATCATCAAGTGGCTGACCATTGCGGTCTTGGCGTTGATCGTCATTCTGTATGCGATCACACATCCCCGCGAAGTGCTGCAACAGTGGCGCGACTTCTTAGACTTCATCGCGCGGCTCTTCGGCAGACGTTCACCGCGCGACACGGCAGCGGCGAGTGGCGCGCGTCAAAGTGCGGCGGCAACGGCTGCGATGCGTCCGTTCCGCTCCTTTGCCAATCCGTTTGCTAACCAACTGCAAGGCTGGACGCCGGAGCAAGCGATCCATCAAACCTTTGCTGCACTCGAAGCCTGGGCTGCCGAGCAGGGGCGGCGAAGGCAGCGCGACGAGACGGCGGCCGAGTTTGCCAAGCACTTGGGGCGCCGCATTCCGAGTGTCGATTCACACGCCGCCACCGCCGCGCGGATGCTCGACTCACTGATGTTCGCCGGCTGGAAGCCCACTACTCAGGAGATCGCTCCCCTCGCTAAGGTCTGGCAGGCGCTCGTCGATCATGCTAAAAATCCCCTGGTTTCCCCGTAGTGGATCTTGCTAAAGATCCACTACTTTGTATCGGCGCCGGTTTCTAGAACAGCCATGAAGGCCTTTTGCGGGATATCGACCGATCCGATCGACTTCATCCGTTTCTTGCCTTCCTTCTGCTTGGCCCACAGCTTGCGTTTTCGGGTGATGTCACCACCATAGCACTTGGCGGTCACATTCTTCCGCAATGCAGCTTTGGTTTCGCGAGCGATGATCCGCGTACCGATGGCGGCTTGCACGGCGACTTCAAACATATGCTGATCGATTTCGTCCTTGAGCTTTTTCACCACAGCCCGACCACGGCGATCGGCATCGCGGCGATCGCAAATGATACTGAGTGCATCGACCCGTTTGCCATTCACCAAAATATCCATCCGCACCAAATCGGCCGTTTCGTAGCCGATCAACTCGTAGTCCATGGTGCCGTAGCCGCGGGTGGCGCTCTTCAGTTTATCGTGCAAGTCGTAAATAACTTCGGCCAGTGGCAGGTCGTACGTGATCATGGCGCGGGTCTGCGACAAGTACTCGGTGGTGCGTTGCACGCCACGACGATCTTGGCAGAGCTTCATCACCTGTCCGATTTGCTCGATGGGCACCACAAAATTGACCCGCACGATGGGCTGTTTGAATTCTTCGATGTCACCTGAATCGGGGACATCCTGTGGCTTGTGGATTTCGAACTCTTCGCCCCGCTTGTTGATAATGCTGTACGTTACGTTCGGAGCGGTTTGCACCAGATCCACATCGCACTCTTCCTCCAAGCGTTGTTGAATGATCTCCATGTGCAGCAGGCCCAGAAAACCGCAGCGGAAGCCGAAGCCTAACGCGTCGCTCGTCTCCGGCTGGAACTCGAAGCTCGGATCATTGATACTCAGCTTATCCAGTGCATCGCGTAGTTCTTTGAAATCTTGACCGTCGCTCGGATAGAGTCCGCAGTAAACCATCCGCTTCGGCTGCATGTAGCCTTCCAGCGCCGGTGCGGCAGTGAGGCTATTATCGACCACCGTGTCACCGATGTGCACATCGGCCAATGATTTGATGTTGCAGATCAGATAACCTACTTGACCGGCACTCAACACATCGCCCGGTCGCCGCTTGGGGATGAACTGACCTAATTCAACCAGTTCGTAAGGAGCATCGGCCCGGGCCAGTCGAATTTTTTGCCCGCGTTTCATATGCCCCGACATCACTCGCACGTAAGTGATCGCACCCCGAAAGTCGTCATAATGCGAGTCGAACACCATCGCTTGCAGTTTGCCGTTCGGGTCTCCCGCAGGTGCTGGCACCCGATCGATAATCGCCCTGATCAATTCATCGATGCCGATGCCTGCTTTGGCACTGCACTTGACCACGTCGGCTGGGTCAATCCCCAACGACTGCTCCATTTCTTCGATCACTTCATCGACGCGGGCGTAGGTCAAATCGATTTTATTGATGACCGGAATGATCTTTAACTTGTGTTCCATGGCCGCGTAGGCATTGGCCATCGTCTGCGCCTCGACCCCTTGGAACGCATCGACGAGCAGCAAGGCACCTTCGCAACAGGTCAAACTGCGGGAGACTTCGTATTGAAAGTCGACGTGGCCCGGCGTATCGATTAAGTTCAACTCGTACTCTTGCCCATCTTGTGCGGTGCGGAGGGTCACCGCCTTGGCTTTGATGGTGATGCCCCGCGCACGCTCCAATTCCATGCCGTCGAGCAACTGGGCGCGCATGTCCCGTGTGGCAACCGTTCCCGTCCGTTCGAGCAAGCGGTCGGCCAACGTACTCTTGCCATGGTCGATGTGAGCGATGATGCAAAAGTTGCGAATGTGGGAGATGTCGATCTCAGACGATTGGGTTGACAGGGTCTCAGCTCCGGAAGGGGATGCGATTTAATTTCGATCGAGCGCGAGCGGCGCGTTCATGACGGTGCTGCTGGAGTTGTCGTGGTGGCACGCTTGCCGGGCTAAGCCTGCGGCGCCGATGTAGCCAGCGTCACCCCCGAGGGTTGCGAAGTCGATTTGCGTGCCACTAAACACGTTTGAAAAAGTGCGGTTTTTAAACTCTTCGACGATCCCGCGCAAAAAGCGTTGGCCCACCGCGCAGTTACGGCCGCCAAAGTCCATCGCTCCGCCGAGCACGACCATGCCTGGATCGGTGGTGTGAACCGTCGTGGCCACTCCAATCCCGAGATAGTAAGCGGTTTCATCGATGATCGACAAGGCGAAAGAGTCATGGGCCAGGGCCGCCTCGTGGACGTGCTTGGCCGAAACCGAGCCCTCTTCGCGCAGGCGAGCCTGCAGCGAGCTCACCGCCCCCGCCTTGAGTCGTTCGGTGGCGATCGCCGCTACGGCACTGGCGCTTGCGTAAGCTTCCAGATGGCCGCGACCACCCCCCCACACGCAGAGCCGCGCGTCGGGCCGGCAATCGACAATAATATGTCCAGATTCGCTACCAAAGCTGTTGGAGCCGTTGATCATGTGCCCTTCGGAGATAATGCCACCGCCAACGCCTGTCCCAAGCGTAAGCATCGCCAAGCTCTCGAAGTCGGCTCCGGTGCCAATCCAGTATTCCCCAAAAGCGGCCGCGTTGGCATCGTTGACGAAGGTCACCGGTCGCCCGGTCGCATCCGCCAAAGCCTGCTGGATCGGGAAATTAAACCAATTGGGTAGATTGGGAGGTTGAAGTAGCAGCCCCCGTTTGAGACACATTGTGCCGGGGGTCCCCAAGCCGACGCGGCGAATCGCGGCGAGTTCCAACGCGACCGTGCTGCACAACTCGCGGCAAGTGTTGGCGATGCGCTGCACGGCCTGTCCCGGCCCAGCAGGTTCGTCTGTAATAATGCTCTGAAAGGCCAAGGTTGCCCCCGCATCGTCGAGCAGCCCGATCTTAATATTGGTCCCCCCGACGTCGACGCCAAGAAAAAAGGGGCTCTGCGCTCGGGAGATAGGACAAATGGGTTGTTTCGTCATGGTTGGCGACAATCACTCTTCGGAACGGTGCGACTCGAGCACCTAGTATAGAAACAATCAAAGAAATCGCCCAGGTGAACCGAATCCATGCAAGGAAGTCGTTTCGTTTCGGATAACCTTAGGATCATCGGTAAAGCCCGGGACAAAACAGCCCGGTGTTCTAGCTGTTTTGATCGAAAGGATTGCGCTCGAAACGAGGGCAAGATGAAAACTCTTAACAAGCGTTAGCAGTGCCGGAGCTCGTTGACAACGCGAAAGCCAAGAAGTCGAGCGTGCGTGGCCAGTGGCCCAATCGCATCGATCGATTCGTTAACAGTCTGAAATGGCCCGCTGCCTGCTTGGCCGTCACCGCCGCTCCGCTGTTGGCCTGGGCACTGCTGCGGCTGAGTGGGAGGGTGGCGCTGAGTCCTTGGGCGTTGCTGCCCTTTGTTTTCGGCTGCGCTGCCTTTGTTTTGCTCTGGAAACGTGGGCTAGGTCGTAGCCGCATCGGCCGCTTCCTAATCACGCTCGAGCACGAATCAACCCATGCGTTGTTCGCATTATTGTGTTTCCACCGCATCGTTGGCTTTCGCGCCTCAATCGGAAGGGGTGGCGAAGTGCGTTATACCGGCCGCGGGAACTGGCTGATTACCGTCTCACCCTATTTTTTTCCCACCCTGGCTTTGCTACTTTTTCTAATCGCCTACTTGCTCCCATTTCCGGGGCTGCCGTGGCAAAGCTTCCTGCTGGGGGTCGCGCTTGGTTACCACGTGGTGAGCACCGTTCGTGAAACCCATCGCGATCAAACAGACATTCAAGATCTCGGGACCCTTTTCTGTTGGCTGTTCCTCCCGGCGGCCAATTTGGCCGTGGTCGGTGTGTTGGTCGCTTTCGCACATGCCAGCCATCCAGGAGTCAATCAGTTCTTCGTCGATGCTTGGGAACCGGTCGCGTTTGTGCGATCGCAATTGAATTTCACTGGGGCGGAGGGTGGTGTACAATAGAGTCTTCCCGCCAAACCTATCTCCCACCCAGCCCAGCCATGTTCACTGAACCACTTTCGAAGCCGCGGCAATTCCTCCTGTTTGCGTTCGCATTGTGCGCCTTTGGGACCCCGCGGTCACCGGGAGATGACGTTGATTTCAGTCGCGATGTCCGGCCGCTTTTGTCCGAAAACTGCTTCTTCTGTCACGGCCAAGATGCAAATCACCGCCAAGCCGATTTGAGATTAGATGAGCGTCAAGCCGCAATTGACTTCGGTGCCATCGTTCCCGGCAGTGTCGAGGCCAGTTCGGTGGTGGAGCGGATTCGCAGCCAAGATCCTGACCTGGTCATGCCACCACCGGCGTCCAATCGCCAGCTGACGGACGAGCAAAAGCGATTGCTGGAAACATGGATTACCGACGGAGCCATCTACGAAGATCACTGGGCATTTGTCGCGCCGGTGCGTCCTGTCGAACCGCCCGTGCAACGCACCGCTTGGGGACGCAACGCAATTGACAACTTCGTGCTCGCCAAGTTGGAGAGCAAAGCTTGGCAACCCGCACAGGAGGCAAGTCGGTTCGAGTTGATCAAACGCCTCTACGCGGACCTCAACGGTCTTCCCCCTTCGCCGGAAGCGGTCGCCGAATTTGTCAACGATCCCGATCCACGAGCCTACGAAGCGCTCGTCGATCGTTTGCTCGACGAGCCCCATTACGGCGAGCGACTGGCGATCCCCTGGCTCGATGCGGCCCGCTATGCCGATAGCAACGGCTTTCAACAAGATGGCGATACTTGGCAATGGATGTGGCGCGATTGGGTTGTGCGTGCGCTCAATGAAGATCTCCCCTTCGACCAATTCACCACTTGGCAACTCGCCGGCGATTTGCTTCCCGAGGCAACGACCGACCAGCAAATTGCCAGCGGCTTCAATCGCAACCATTTGCTCAACGGCGAAGGGGGAGCGATTGCCGAAGAGCAACGGTTCAACGTGTTGTTCGATCGCATCGACACCACCGCCACGACCTGGTTAGGGCTGACCGTCGCGTGTGCCCAGTGCCATGACCACAAGTACGATCCGATCACGCAGCACGATTACTATGCGATGATGGACGCCTTCAATCACGTCCCCGAGACGGGAACACCCCAGTATTACTCGTCGCGGATCCGAGTTGGCCGTCCCGTGCTCGAACTGCCCACGGAAGAAAACAAGGGCAAAATTGCCGAGTTCGAAAGTCAGATTGCCACGGCGGACAGCGCGGCACAACCGCTACTGAACGCTGCTTTCGAAGGTTGGCGGCTGGGGCTGCTCGGCGACGGCAATGCAGCCGATACCAGCGGTCTTGCAGAGGCTTTGACCCAGCTGCTCGCCCGCCCCGCAGGAGAACTGAATGACGAAGAGAAGCAGACCCTGGCGAGCGAATGGCGCAAGCACTTCAACGAAAAAGTGCGAGCGGAATTGGTAGGCAAGCTCCCTGAAGTCGCCAAAGTCGATGCGATCCGGCGGCAACTCGATGCCTACCGCAACGATCAAATCCCGCGCCCGATGGTGATGAGCGACGCACAGCCTCGCGAAACCCATATCCTCGATCGCGGCGAGTATCTCAAGCCGCTTGCGAAGGTGAGCTTTGCCACCCCTGCGTTCCTGCCCGCCATGCCGGCCGACGCGCCCGCCAATCGACTTGGATTGGCGCAGTGGTTGACTTCCCCCACCCATCCCTTGACCGCCCGGGTGCAAGTCAATCGGATGTGGCAACATTTTTTCGGCGCTGGCCTAGTTAAGACGACCGAAGATTTTGGTATCCAGAGCGAATATCCGCCGCATAAGGAGCTCTTGGATTGGCTGGCGGTTGAATTCCGCGAATCGGGCTGGAGTATGAAGCACATGCACCGGTTGATCGTCAACAGTGCGACGTATCGACAATCCTCGCGAGCCACCCCGGCGATGCTCGAGCAGGATAGCGACAATCGTTACTTTGCCCGCGGCGCCCGTCTGCGGATGCCCGCCATGGTCCTCCGCGACTGGGCCTTAAGTGCTGCCGGACTACTGGACACGCGGGTCGGCGGGGTACCGGTCTATCCCTATCAACCCAACGATGTATGGGAAGCATTGGCGATTACCAAAGAACGGGACTTTACCTATCCCGCTTCAAACGGCTACGACTTGTATCGCCGCAGTTTGTACACGTTTTGGCGACGGACGGTCGGTCCAGCCAACATGTTCGACGCTTCCAACCGCCAAACTTGCCGCGTGCGGGCTTCAACGACCAGCACTCCACTGCATGCACTAACGACACTCAACGATCCAACTTGGGTCGAGGCCGCGCGGGTACTGGCAGAACGATCTGCAAAGGTCGAAGTCGACTTGACCGCCCAGCTGGCTCTCGCGTTCAAGCGGGTGTTATGCCGACCTGCCAGCACCGCAGAGCTCGAGCGACTGCGGCTCGCGTATGACAAGCAACTGGCCATCTATCTCCAAGAGATCGAAGCCGCCCGGGCGCTACTGTCCGTGGGTGCCGCGCCACGCGACGAATCGCTCGACGCCAGCCACCAGGCAGCTTTGACCGTGGTCTGCTTGGGCATTTTCAACTTGGACGAAGCGCTAACGCGCCAGTAACGCAACCGTCACGCGCGAACCCCTTTCGGAACCGACACCATGATGCATCAACCTTTGCAAGAGAATCTCGCCCGCGTAACTCGACGGCAGTTGTTCGGCACCACCGCCAACGGCATCGGGCTGGCCGCGCTGGCATCGTTGTTAGGTGCCGGTAAGGGGCACGGGGCCATGCCCGAAGGTGGAGCCAAGGCTGCCAGCCTGCCTGGACTCGACAGCCTTCCGCATCACACACCCAAAGCCAAACGGGTGGTGATGCTGTGGCAGGGGGGAGGCCCATCGCACGTCGATCTGTTCGATGAAAAACCGGTACTCGCCCAACGCGCTGGCGAGGATATCCCCGCCTCGGTCCGCGGCGACACCCGGTTGTCTACCATGTCTTCCGGTTACGGCAAATGGCCCTGTGTAGCGAATATTAAACCCTTCAAGTCATTTGGAAACTGTGGCTTGCGATTGAGTGAGATGATGTCCGACGTCGGTGGCTTGGCCGATGACATCTGTGTGATCAAAAGCATGCACACCGAAGCGGTCAATCATGCCCCAGGGGTGACCTACTTCTTGACTGGTTCGCAAGTCCCAGGTCGTCCAAGCATGGGGGCGTGGCTGTCGTATGGACTGGGGAGCATCTCCGACAACTTGCCTACCTTCGTCGTGATGACCTCGAGCGATAAAGGGAAAACGTGCGGCCAATTGTTCTTCGATTATTACTGGGGAAGCGGCTTTTTACCAAGTCGCTACCAAGGGGTTCGATTCCGCAACACGGGAGATCTGGTTCCTTATCTGGCTAATCCTCCAGGTATAAGCGATGCAGGCCGGCGGGCGATGCTGGATGACATCATGGCTATGAATGCAGCCCATCTGGCCGATTACGGTGACCCCGAGATCGACACGCGGATCGCTCAGTACGAAATGGCTTACCGCATGCAAGCCAGTGTACCTGACTTGGTCGATTTCTCCGACGAGTCGCAAGCGACGTTGGACCGCTATGGCCCCGAAGCGCTGGTGAAAGGCTCGTTCGCCAACAATTGCCTGATCGCTCGACGATTGCTCGAGCGCGGCGTGCGATTCGTCCAGCTTATGCATTCAGGGTGGGATCAACACAACAATCTCTTCACCCAACTCGAACAGCAGTGCATCGACACACAAGGCCCCTCGGCGGCACTCGTGCATGACCTAAAGGAGCGTGGGCTGCTGGACGATACACTGGTCGCCTGGGGAGGTGAATTCGGTCGCACTCCGTTTGGCCAAGGAAATCCGGCAAGCCCCACGGGGCGAGACCATTTCGGTCGTGCGTTCAGTTGGTGGTTGGCCGGTGGTGGAATTCGCCCCGGAGTTTCCTACGGTGCGACCGACGAGTTTGGTTGGAACATCACTGAGAATCCAGTCCACGTGCATGATATGCAAGCTACTATCATGCATTTGTGTGGCATCGATCACACGCAATTGACATTTCGTTATCAGGGTCGCCAATACCGCTTGACGGACGTTCACGGAAACGTCGTCAAAGGTGTTCTTGCTGATGCAAGCTGAGCTCCGAAACCACCGTGACGTTGAGTCTATCGACCGTTAAGCAAATCATGGGACAACGTAAGACGGAAGCCCCAGCGAGTTACACAAAAGAGACCACTTTGAGCAGTCTCGAGGGAGTCTTTGGGTAAAACTACCAGATAGAATTTAGCAGGCACACCTGCTTAAGCTAGCACTTGCCGGTAGTAGTCAGCAAAGAAATCGCGATAGGCATCAGAGCTCCAAGGATTCTCGAAGGGTGGCTCCACAAAGTCGATCGCTGGTGGCGGAATCAAAGGGTTGATTGGCACTAGGATAAAATCTGGCTGCGTATTGACGAGCGGCGGTCTGGTGGGATCCATCGGATTGGGGCCCTGATCGTCACTGATCACGTCGGCGCGAAGCCGGAAGCTGACCGGTCGCTGCAGTGTACCACTTGCGGCACGGGCCGTAGCCCGCACGATGTAACTGCCGGCTGTCAACCACACGTACTCGCGACGCGTGCTGGCTGCCGATGTCGCGAAGCTACTGACGATGTCGCCAGTCATTGCATCATACAAACTAAGTTGAACGCCACTGTTCACCGTTACAGAGCTGCCCAACAGATCGAAGCGGAACAATTGTGTCTTAGGGACAATCAATTCGAATAGGTGTTCCTCAGTAGCGGTCACTCGTCCAGTGGTTACGTCCCGCATGGAGGTGGCTGGATTGGTGGAGAAGTCAACGGTCACCACGTAGTTACCTTGCACGATTTGAGAACCTGCTTGAGTGCGGACGAACAGCATGTAGTTCTGATTCGGTGATGGATTGACTACGTCGATCGACAAGCCACCATCGGCTTTTCGCGTTTCACTCGCGGCCACTCGATCACCGGTTTGGGTCAGAACGATCGCCTCGAAGATCGGGTTCTGAGCACCGACGGGATCCACTGTTACTTGCAGCAGGGGACTTGCGAAGCTTGGGCTACGAAAACTCCATAGGTCGCGGTCACTTGCAGATGCAATTGCTGAAGAGAGCTCGTAACGCGTGTGTTCAAGAAAGCCGGGGGTGGTCTCTAGCGGAATCGCGGTGGCCAGCCGGTCGTTGGTTCCCACCTCATTGTCGAGAAGGCCATACTGATCGAAGAGTGCATCAACCGAGACATAGTCAATCTCTCTGTCGTCCTCATCCTCAGCATCGGCATCGTGGCTAGGTGGCACCACGCTGGGCTGCAAGTCGGAGGGGCGATAGTCCAATTCCAGCCGGTAGTCGCCAATAGCAAACACATCATTAGTATTCTTCGCAACGCGAATGAACAACAACGTGTGATCCTGCAGCGAACCCATCTCCAATGACAGATTGTTCTCGAAGATGCTATCAGCCTTGACATCGGCCAACTTGTTTCCATTGCGATCCAAGATCTCCAATTTTGCTTTCACCAGACTGATACCGCTGGCCCACAGTCGAACCGTAACCTTTTCTTGATTCCGCAGTGGCTGAAAGCGATAGACATCGACATCCGTCTGGCTATTGAGGCTACCGGGAACGGATAGTGGCTCAGAGCCATTAAAACCGGGTGGATTAAAGATTCGTGTTGCACGACCGGTTGTATTGTTGTTGACCGGTTCGTAGACATCGGTTCGGGAGCCATATAAAGCTCGAATTGCAACGATATCGCTCGATTTAAGTGTACCGTTGGGACGCGAGTAAGTGCCATTCATAACCGCTCCGGCAACGCTATTGTCTGCAATTCCGAGAGCATTACCGGCTTCATGCAACAGAACAGAATAAAGCTCTACCGCGGGACCACGTTCGTTGGCAGAGGGAACGTTGATGGGACTGGTCGAGTTCCAGTCGCCAAGGAAGTAGTTTGCTTGCGTGTTCAGCAGGACATCACCTGACCATGTTCCTGCTCGTTGTTGATAGGGAGCCGCGTTGGCCAGCACCCCAGGCTGTGGAAAGGCTCCGATACGCATTTCTCCAAATCGCGGATCGTTTGAGGTTAAACCCACTGCTCCAAAGGCATCACCACGATCCGGAACCAATCCGACATTGATATTGGCAAACACCGACCACGCCTGAAATGCTCTGAGTGCCGCTTCTTGCCACTCGCGACGATCAGCCACCTGATCGAATACTTCGCGAATCGAGTTGTTGTAAGCCCCAATAGCAGCTTGATCGGTTGGGAAGCTCACGGACAACGATCTGGGCTCGGGCCATGGGGTACCAAACGTCGCCAGAACTCGGCGGTGCTCGAGCTGCTCGAGTGACAAGGGGCGTTGAGCGCGACACCTCTTAGAAGATTGAGGACAGGGGTTGGGCATGATATTTCCAAGATAAGTTGCAGAAGAGAGTGGGGCAAACGTTGTGAAGACGTATTGGGATCCAAAAACTGTTTGATGAAAGCTAATTGAGCGGTGTAATATCAGCGCTCGGCAAGCCTAGTGTCTTGAGCTGCTGGAAGTTGACGTCCTCGCGGAGCGATGCGAGGTCAGGATCGGAGTCAAGTAGATCGCCTCCATACCCATTCAAAACGGAGCGTTGGAGATAGTGAAATGCTGCAACGCGACTTTCCGCTCGATGTGGACTCAACAAAGCATGGGCGCAGGCGATTTGGTAGATGGTTGCCGCTAGCGGTTGGGGAATGTGCGTGCGGATGTAGCTAGTGTCTGTCCGGAAACTGGTTCGAACTTGGATTTTCCCCGATTTCGGGGGGATTATCGCGTTGAAGAATTAATGCAATCAGCCTTTCGATCCAGAGAATTGCAATCGACGAGAGGCAACCAGCCGTCGAATTT
>JBGSHW010000024.1:0-9459 GCA_041751975.1 Pirellulaceae bacterium | reverse complement strand
CATCATTCCGTTTGAGCCCTCCCCGCTCGCATTACTCGCGACCCTCCCGCACGCGGGAGCGTACCTTGCAGCTTGATCTAAGTGCTGATGAATAATTCGGGTTACGATGGCGTGAAACGCGATGCGAACCGGACGGAAATTGTGGTTTCCGTCCCACCTGTATATTGACGGACTTTTCTGAGCTTAAATCTCATTTGCCGCGACTTGAACGAGACCCGGAATATGTTAAATCGAATTTTGACAACGACACTGGCGACGATCTGCTTGCTGCTGTCACAAGCTCCGACCGCGCGAGGTCAGGACTACGTCGGCGTGCTCCCTGAAATGCTCAAGCCCGAGGTCTCGGAAAAGCTGGGGCTTTCCGACGAGCAGAAGGAGAAGGTGCAGTCGCTGATTCGAACTCGCATGAGTAGCGTCATCGGGCTGAGTCAAGCGCTCCGCGAGGCACCGACCGAACAACACGACCAATTGCGGGCTGACTTCAATGCTGAGTCGGAGCGGATGGCATTTGATCTGCTCGACAAAGAACAACAAAACGTTTTGGCCAAGTATCGCGTGGGCTGGATGGGGATGTTATCGCTGGCGGACGAAGAAGTTGCTTTTGCGCTCAACCTGGCCGATTGGCAAAAAGAAATCGTCGCCGACTGGGTACGGAAAGTGCGCGCCAATCGTCGCGGAGCCGAATCAGCTAAGACGCGAAGCGATGCCGAACGGGCGATTCGCCAAGAAATTTCTGAAAGCCAATGGGCCGCGTGGCAAGTGATGGCTGGCAAAGCCGAATCGTCCACCGGCGGTCCCCCTATGCCTCCGGAACCAAAAGCTGAGGCAGTGCCACAAGAGTTGGCTGCAAAGGGCAATGCTGCTTCGGCAGGTGCCGCACAAAGCGACGCGACCCCGACCGACAACTCTGTCAAACCTCTCCATGAGATCATGGTCGAAATGAATTTTCAGACTCAGCCCTGGAATGATGTGATCAAGTGGTTGGCCGACCAAGCCGACTTCTCATTGCAAACGGACATTCCACTCCCCGGCACTTTTACTTATCGCGATCGCTCGCGGAAGTACTCGATCACCGAGGCGATGGACATTATGAATGCCACGCTACTCAACACAGGTTATACGCTCTTTCGCCAAGGTCGCATGTTGCGTGTGATCGACTTCGAGAAGGATCAAGAGAAGAGTGGAGAATTGCTAGGTGAACTGGCCGACTATGTCGACGAACAAGAATTGGCGCGGCGGGGTGCGTACGAACCGGTCAAGCACATGTTCACGCTCGAGAGACTCGATCCTGAGACCATGCGCGTTGAAGCCGAACAGTTGCGCAGCATCTACGGCTCCGTCCGCAGCCTGCCATCGTCGCGGCAATTGCTGGTCATCGACATGGTAGCTAACGTGCGGGCCATTGCCGAGATGATTAGCCGCGCCGAAGCATCGGGTGCCGCGACGGTGAAGATCTTCATGTTAAAGGCGATCAGTGCCGAGGAAGTATTGTCAGTGGCGCGACCGCTCATCGGTTTGGAAGAAGGGATCAACACTAGCGATGAAGTCAAGATTTCGACCAACACTTTTGGTTCGACGATTTTCGCCAGCGGCAAGCCCGACAAGATCCAGATCCTAAAAGATCTGATCACGCAAATGGACGTCCCCCCAGACGAATCGGAGACGACAGTCAACCAAGTTGAGAAGCTCGTGCTGCTCAAGCACAAAGTGGTTGGCATCGACATGCAGTTGGCGTACGAAGTCGTATCGCAATTGTTGGCGGGTTCTCCCGATGTCAAGCTGGCGCAGGATACCGTCGCCAAGCAGTTGGTGTTGCAGGCGCGACCATCCGAGCACAAATTAGTAACCGAGGCATTGGGAGAGTTGGCAGGCGACTCATCCGATTTTGTGGTGGTACAACTCAAGCGACTCGATCCAACGCTGGCCATCGCTGCCATCAAAAAGTTTTTCAACTTGCCCGATGCACCTGCGGCCGATAGTGGCGGTCCCGTCATCGATGGTGATTTGCTGGCGCGGCAAGTGTGGATCAAGGGCTCGAGTACTGAAGTTTCGCAGATCACACAACTAATCGAAAAACTTGAGGAGAATGCCAGCAGCAATAATCCCTACGGCGACACCATTCGCATGATCCCGCTGACTGGTGCTTCGGCCGCGCAAACGCTCGATCAGGTGGAGAAATTATGGGGTGCCAGGAATGGTGAAAGCAATCCGATTCGCATATTGACACCATCGACGACCAACAGCGGTGGCACATCACTACCGCAAAGAACTTATTCTCAAGCTCTCCCTCAGAGCCGTCGACCGACTCCAGGCTCGACTGCTCCCGAGCCAGATCCCCGAGCGGAAGCGAAATCAGGGGACGCTGATGAAGCAGCCCTCAAGGAAGCAGGCGTGCAGGCGGCACCTGCGCAAACCAAACTGCTCCGCACCGACTCCATTCCATCCGGCCGCTTGACCGCCTTTCCTCAACAGGAGCCTTCGGCCAGCGATGGCTTGGCTGGAGACTTGCAAGCACAGGACAGTAAAAAAGCTGCGGCCAAGTCCAGCGAGATTGTGATTATGCAAGGTCCCTCGGGGTTGATCATTCAGTGCGAGGACGAGGACGTACTTAACGAATTCGAAGGTATGATGCGACTCATTGCCGATCAAGCCGCAATGGGGAGCGGTGAGCCAACCATCGTCTATTTGCGCAATCGCAAGGCGGAAGCCGCTAAGGAACTGCTCGAGACAATTTTGAGTGGTACATCCAGTTCCTCCAGCGGTAGCAGTGGTGGCTTGCTGGGCGATATGGCCAGTTCTGTTCTGGGTGGTTTCGGTGGAAGCATGTTTGGCTCGATGCTCGGTGGTGGTGGGAGTACTCTTTCTTCGAGCACCGGTATCGCCAGCGGAGATGTGACCATCATTGCAGACCCTTGGCTCAACGCCTTGGTAATCCATGCGAGCCCGAGCGACATGCGGCTCATTGAGCAATTACTGGAAGTGATCGATCAAGCCGAAGGTCCGCTGACGATTGAAACCCAAGGTCAATTGGCGATGATCCCGGTCATCTCGCAAGATGTCAATCAGATGCTGAACATCATCAAGCAATTATACGGTGATCGTATCGCGGGAGGGGATTCCGGTGGCGGTGGTCGCGGTGGATCATCTGGCGGTGGTGGAGGTGGTGGTGGAGGTGGAGGTGGGCAACCCAATCCAGCCGATATCATCGCTGCCCTGCGTGGCGGCGGTGGCGGCGGTGGTCGTGGAGGTGCCAGCACAAAATTGGTCGAACCCAAAATCGCCATCAGCGCTGACACCAACACAAATACGCTAATCGTGATGGCGCAGCCCAAGCAGATTGCCGAACTACGGCAGCTCGTTACTGATCTCGATTTGGCCGGAGAAGCAGAGAAGGAAGATTTCGCATTCGCTTCGCTCGAAGGGATCGTTAGTGGTGAACTGATGAAGGCCAGTGTCGGTCGGATTTTAGGCCCCAAGGCTGTTACCAATACCACCAGTTCAACGCCCTCTCCCAGCAACACGGCCAATTCCAGTGGTGGCGGAGGTGGTGGTGGCGGAGATAGTGGTGATGATGCGGCCACACAAGCGCGGCGCGCGGCCTTCGCGGATATGATGCGCTCGCGCTTCGGTGGAGGTGGTGGACCGGGAGGTGGCGGTGGTCCGGGAGGTGGCGGTGGACCGGGCGGCGGTGGTGGACCCTTTGGCGGCGGCGGCGGAAGTCCGTTTGGAGGAGGCGGTGGAAGTCCCTTTGGAGGAGGCGGATTTGGCGGTCGCGGCGGGGGAGGTCCAGGCGGTGGTGGTGATACGGGCGGTGGTCGACGAGGAGGAAACTAATGGTGATGTTGGAAGCAGGCGAAATTCTCGTCCGACGCGGGCTGCTCGACAGTGAGCAACTTGCCAAACTTCGCGCTCAAGCCCTCGGCGGTCGTGAACTGATCGGTGCCGCCATCGGTCAAGGGTTGGTCGAAGAAGAACCGGCCCTGCGCGCGCTGGGTGAAGAACTCGGCATGGAGTTCGTCGACCTGCGGAATGCCCAAGTCGATCTGGAAGTTGTTAAAAACTTTCCGCAAAAACTCATCTACCGACACTCGCTCTTTCCGCTCAGTCGCAGCAATGGCTCGTTGACTTTGGCTACCAGCGATCCGTTGGACGTCTATGCGCTGGACGAAGCTAGCTCAGCCACCGGACTAACGATCATCCCCGTGGTGGCCGAAAAAGCCGAGATCGCGCGGTTGATGAAGAAACATCTCGGCGTCGGCTCCGAGACGGTCGAAGGGCTGATGGCCGCCCGCGAAGACGACGAAGTCCAATTGCTGGAAGACATCGAATCCGACGGCAGCGAATTGAGCGAGATGGCTCAACAGGCTTCGGTCGTGCGACTGGTCAACGAAATTTTGGTCGAGGCGGTCGACTCGCGAGCCAGTGACGTGCATGTCGAATCGCAATCAGCGGGTATCGTCATTCGCTATCGCATCGACGGTATCTTGCACGATCAACCGGTACCACCAGAGATCAATCGCTTTCAAGCCGCCATTATCAGTCGCCTGAAGATTATGGCCCGGTTGAACATCGCTGAAAAAAGATTGCCCCAAGACGGACGCATCAAGCTCAAGGTGCACGGGCGCGAGATCGACATTCGACAATCAGTCATCCCCATGATTCACGGCGAAAGCTTGGTCATGCGTATCTTGGACAAAGGGTCGATGAAATTCGATCTGCAAGGTCTGGGGATGGACAAGTTCACTTATGACTTGTTCAGTCAACTGATCCGCCTGCCCCACGGCATCGTGTTAGTCACAGGGCCCACGGGTTCGGGTAAGACCACCACGCTCTATAGTTCACTACTGGAGATTCGCAGTCCCGAAAACAAAATCATTACGACTGAAGACCCAGTTGAATATCAGCTCGACGGCATCAATCAGATTCAAGTTCATGCCAAGATCGGGTTGACCTTTGCTGCGTCGCTGAGAAGTATTTTGCGGCATGACCCCGATATTGTCCTGGTCGGTGAAATTCGCGATCAAGAGACTGCCGAGAATGCCATTCAAGCTTCGTTGACGGGGCACTTGGTCTTTAGCACGCTCCACACCAACGATGCGGCAGGTGCCTTCACGCGTATTGTCGACATGGGGATCGAGCCCTTCTTGGTATCGAGCACTGTCGAAGGCATTATGGCTCAGCGGTTGTTGCGGAAACTATGTCCGACCTGCAAGGAAGCGTACACCCCGGCGCAAGAAGATTTGCCCAATGATTTTCCCTGGGAGAAACTGGACGGCAAGCAGATGTTTCGCAACGTCGGTTGTCGCAATTGTCGCAATGTTGGTTATGCCGGTCGGATGGGGATCTACGAATTATTGGTGACGAACGAAGAGATTAAGACATTAGCCCACGATCGTGTCAGCACCTGGGCGATCAAGCAAGCCGCCTTGAAAGCTGGCATGCGTACCTTGCGGATGGACGCTTGGGACAAAGCCATTGAAGGCCGCACCAGTATTGAAGAAGTTTTACGCGTCACGAAGGGCGATCGGCTGAAGTAAAGCTAGAGACTAGAGACTAGAGGCTAGAGGTCCAGGCTCCAGGTTTCAAGTTTCAAGTTTCAGGGGCTCCTTGACTAGCATGGGTGGCACTGGCCTAGCCAGTGAGGATCGAAGCACGTCACTCGGCCCAGAAATTCCATTGTCCAACATGTCGAAGTAACCGGAGTTGACACTACTATAAGCCTTCCAACGGGCTTGGTTTGTAAGGCAGTGGTTCATGACCCATGCGGAACTCCAGCATTGCACTGCTCCACTGGGTAGACTTGAGATACGCTAAATTCATTACTTCGAGCGCTTAACACATCACCTAAAGTTCTCAACTCGCATCCTTCGACACCACTGGCCAGGCCAGTGCCACCCACTCCATCCACTCCATCACTCCACTCCCCCCATGCCAGAATTCTCTTACATTGCACGCGACCTGAGCGGGCACCGAAAAACAGGGCTACTGACTGCCAACAGCCAGCATGATGTGTTGGGGATGTTGGACAGCATGGCGCTGATGCCAGTGGAGATCAAAGTCGCCAAGGCGGCTGGGGCGGCGCGCGGCAAGCGGGTTAGTGGGCAGGTGATGGCTAACGCCTACAATCAACTCGCCTCGTTGCTCCGCAGCGGAGTTCCGTTGTTGCGTGCACTGACGGTCATGAGCAGCCAAGCTAGCAAGCCAGCGCTGAAGGAAGTGCTGGAAGAGGTCAAGGCCAAAGTCGAAGAGGGGGAACCGCTCCCTGTCGCCATGGCACGCTTTCCGCGAGTCTTCAATGACATGGCGGTCAACATGACTCGGGCGGGTACGGAAGGTGGCTTTCTGGAGGATGCACTGGAGCGGGTGGCGGCGTTCACGGAACAACAGGAAGATATGAAAGGTCGCGCGGCTGGGGCGTTGGCTTATCCGATCTTTTTGTTTTTTGTTGGGACTGGTGTGGTTACTGTCCTGCTGGTTTTCTTCGTCCCCAAGTTCGAGACCTTGTTCAAGTCGTTGCGTGAAAAAGGAAAGCTGCCGGCGGCCACCGATTGGCTGCTGACGTTTAGCGCCTTTTTACAAAGCTACTGGTGGATGATGATTCTTGGGGCTGCGGCGTTGATCTTCGCGATCGTGTCGTTCCTCCGCACTGACGATGGCAAACACTGGTTGGATTGGGCCAAGATTAAATTCCCACTGTTTGGGACGATCTTCTTGAACTTGGCGGTGGCTCGTTTTTGTCGCGTGTTGGGGACACTGCTCAGCAATGGTGTGCCGATTTTGAAATCGCTGGAAATCAGTGGCAACGCGGCTGGCAATCGCATTTTGACCTCGTCGATCAAGAAGGCCAGTGAAAATGTTACCGCCGGTGAAAAGCTGGCGACCCCCTTGGCGCTATCGGGGCATTTCCCAAATCAAGTTGTGGAGATGATCTCGGTGGCCGAGGAATCCAACACGCTGGACAAAGTGATGGTCCAAATATCGGATAGTTTGGAACGGACCACTTTCCGGCGACTGGACATGCTCGTCCGGCTGCTGGAGCCAATCATGTTACTATTGATGGCTGGAATCGTGTTTTTTATCGTTTTAGCACTGATGGTGCCGCTACTTAGTAGCTCCGATACGGTTTAAACTATGTGAACTGACTAAGCATCGAGCGGGCAATAACCGTCGTAGCTACGTTCGCCAGAACGTCGACATCTTGCCGTCTAGCGACGGTAGCTACGCTACAGCCCACGACTCACCAATTCGTGCCAAGTTAACAAGTCCACTTAAAATCCCACCTCAGTTTTCTGGAGAACTACTATGCAACATCGAATTCGACGTGCCCCACGACTTTCCCCCCGCCGCAGTGCTTTTACGCTTTTGGAAGTCATGCTGGTACTGGTTATCATCGCTGCTATCGCTGGAATTGCGGTGGTCAACATCGGTGGTATTCAGGAACGGAGCTATCGCCGCATCGCCTCCACGCAAATCAGCAACATGGGGAACATGCTTGAACAGTACAAACTGGAAATGGGGAGCTACCCTGCCCAGCTTTCGGCGTTGCACGAAATGCCTTCGGACTTGGCCGATCCAAGCAAATGGGTGCAGTATCTAACAGAGCCTGTGCAAGCCGATCCTTGGGGTCGGGCTTACGAATACACGCTCAACGGTGCCGCCTATGAAATCCGCTCGCTGGGGCCCGATGGTCAAAGCGGCAATGAAGACGATATCACCAGCTAGCCCATGAGTTCCATCCACCACATTAGTCCTCCCACCGCTACGCGCGCTGCGCGCGGCGGTTTTACGTTGCTGGAGCTGATGTTGGTGTTGGCAATCCTCGCCGCGATCAGTGCCATTGCCGTACCGAGGATAGCCGACATGTTCGAACGTCAAAAGCTGCGCGGCGCAGCAGGTAGTCTGCGATTGGTCTGGGACAGTGCGCGCATCACAGCCATGCGGACTGGGCAAGCACAAGTCTTTAATTGCCTCCCCGGAAGCGGTTCGTATACCGTCAAGCCGCTGATGTTGCAGTCGGACGCTACCGATGTGGGGCAAGGTGCAACCGTGATGCTCAGTGGTGGCGTGGCGGCAGAGACCGCCGCCAACGGCATGCTCACCGCCGCCGATCCCAGCCTAGCTGAGACCGAGCAGCTTGAGGATCAGATTACGTTCGTGTCGTGCAATGTTGTCGGTAACATGCGAGCCTATGTCACTGCTCAAGAGTCGCAGATGACCGGCGGTGCTGATGTCAATACGCAGAACGTCGGACAGGCGGTCATCTTTTATCCCGACGGGAGCACCAGTACCGCCGAGGTGCGGATTCAGAACGAGCGAGGTGACGTGCGCGCGGTGCAAATCCGCGGCTTGACTGGACACTCGCGAGTGGTTGAGATCAGCAATGTTCCATCAACGACCGATTCGAAAGCTGGCGGGTGAAACATGAACACAAGTTTTCAATATCAGCTCGACGCGCCAGCGAGTGGGTTTCCTGGTTCCCAGGCTCTGCCTGGGAACCCACTGGCTTGCAGGCTCCGCCTGACGCACCTTGGCAGACGAGGCGGAGCCTCCGGTGCAGTGCGTTCCCAGGCAGAGCCTGGGAACGAGGGTATTGTCGCGACCCGTTCTGGTCTATCCCTGCTGGAAGTCATTTTAGCCTTAGCGATTTTGGCTTTCTCTTCGGCCTACCTCACACAGTCGATGCAGTTCGCTACCAATAATGCCCTGAAGGCCCAACGCTTGACGCAAGCCGAATTGGTGGCCGAGAGTGTGATGAATCAAGTCATCGCGGGGGTCATCCCGTCGCAACCGGTGACCTGGACAGCTTATCAGAATTCCAGTGGCGCGACTGAGTGGATGTACCAACTGCAGAGCGTACCGGCTGAAGTTCAAGGAATGGTGGGGCTGCAGGTCGCCGTGCAAAAAGTTGATCCCGTGTTGGGCTTAGTGCAGACCACAACTGATCTGTACGCTAACCGCTGGATCATCGATCCGGCATTAGAATTGGACATTCCGCCTGAAGTGGTAGAGGAAGAAGCTAGCACTAGCGGTGGGACGAGTGCTAGTGGAACCGGCGGCGGTGCGACTGGGGGCGCAGCGGCAGGGGGCTATGGCGGCGGTGCGATGATGGGATTCGGCGGAGGAGCCATGGGTGGCGGTGATCAAGGGGGCGGAAGAGGTGGTGCTGGTGGAGCCGGACAGGGTGGCGGTCAGGGAGGAGGACGTGGAGGTGCTGGCGGCGGCACCGGTGGAGGCCCAGGTGGCGGTAAAGGTGGAGCCAGCGGAGGACCAGGCGGAGGACGCGGTGGTGGGCCTGGTGGGCCTGGTGGGCCTGTGGGCTTGTGGGCCTGGTGGGCCTGTGGGCCCAAGGACGAGGCCATGCGTGTGCCTCAACCCGCCGCCGCCGCCTGCGATGAATCGCAGCGAGGAGGCCCACTGCGAGGTCGTCATCGAGCGCGCCTGCGCGATGCTGTGGCCGTG
>JBGSHW010000023.1:0-62186 GCA_041751975.1 Pirellulaceae bacterium | reverse complement strand
AATAGTCGCGGCGATTTCTTCCGCAGAAACGCTGCCGCTTCCGTCCGTGTCGGCGCTTTCGAAGCGATCCCACAATGGGGCGGGAACGTCGTCGGCGGTCAGTTCGCCATCTTCATTGTCGTCGAAATTCGAGATAAGGTGAGTGGCAGCCAGCAAGGCAACCTCCTCTTGAGTCACCTTTCCATCTTGATTCGCGTCGGCTGCTGAAAGGTACACCCATGCCATTGCCGGCACATCTTGCTCGACCAACGCGCGATCACGGTCAGTATCAAACTGTTGAAACATGATCCGTGCCTTCATCCACGGTGGGCCACCCTGTGGACGGCCGTTCCCATATCCTTGTGGCGGCTGAGCCATGGTTGTGCCAGCAAGCATGGCTGTGGCAACCAGCGATAACAAACCTACTGCGTTCGATCTCATCTGCGCATTCTCCCTTGAATCACCTACTCGCTCACTGCGACAACCGCTGTGATTTCAAACTGTTTAGTGGCCGTAGGCAGGCCGTTGGTTACACGGGCTCAAAATATTTTCACAAGCACTCATTCAGGCAAGCTGCTTCCAACGGGATGGTAAACAAGAATGAATGTGCCGTTTGAGTCGCAGCCGTCGGCGTGGCTGGTGCAACTGTCGAACTATTTTGGGTCGCAAACGGCGGTACTCATAATGGATTGGATACGCAGTTTACGAGCGAAGAAGAGGCTATCGCAGAAGTCATTTTGACTTCGCAGATGAGCCGAATCCAAGCCGGTCGGAGGAGTCGTTCGTGCCCCAGGACGAACCGTCCTGAGCTTTAAAAGTGGGCAGTCGACTATCCACTCTCGCTCCTCATGATGTCACTTGTCGATGGCCTTGGTTCCCACCTGCAGCGCCAAACACTACCGATTTAAGTTAAGGCGAGCAAATGGTGTGCTCTGTGCGGCGTCTATCCTAGCGGTTCAAGGGTTCTCAATCGTTCCGCCGTGGCAACGTTCGCTGGTTCAACGGAAACACCGTGGCGGAAGATGGTCATTTCTGGAACCGGCGTACTTCTCGGCAACGTGCATCCTAAACAGGGCAGTAACGTGCCTAACGGTGAGCGGCTGGTCTGCCTGTTGAGAGGGAGCGTCGAGCGTCCCTAGCAACGCAGTGGCCTTGCCCTCGAGCAGCTCGGCTCAAAGTCCTCGAGCAGTTTCAGCCCGTTGGCTTGGTAGATACAGATCAGAACGGCATGGCGGGCAAGGGATTCGGGGGAATCGTGTTTGCCAAGATAGTAATCCATGCCGTCGATTGTGACGACAGATTGCCCTGAGAGATGTTAGCGCCGGGCAGGTGCTTTTCACTTAGGTCTGGCCATAAAGAGAGACTCCCATTTCAATCGCCATACCGGAGTTTTTCGGTATGACTCCAAGAAAAACGGGGCCGCCCATCTGCGCGACGGTAACGTCAAAAGCGCGTTCCAGCCAATAAAAACAAGTACTTTTGAAAGAGGCGTCGCCCGGATTCGAACCGGGGAATAGTGGATTTGCAATCCACCGCCTTAGCCACTTGGCCACGACGCCTTAAGTGAACCTTTGTAATGCCGGTGGTATGCGGCGTCAAGGGCGACTACGACGGTTGTATCGGGTTCCCCACCGCGCTGACTTGCACCGAAATTTTGCCGCAGACACCGCTTCGACAAAAAACTAGCTGGAAGTGGAGACTTTCGACCCCAGAACAACGTTTCACCCCGTTTTCATCGCCGCAAGTTCACCTAAACTGGCGTGCATGTTTTGACCTTCGCAACCCATGCTCGACCCCGCGTGATGGCTTGGGTCGTGGTTGCCCGCGACAATGAATTACTTGCCACCAGAAAGTATGACCCTACCATGAGCGAAAAGTGTGATTTCGGATTAATTGGTCTCGCCGTAATGGGCGAGAATCTAGCACTCAACGTGGAGAGCCGTGGTTACCGCATTGCCGTTTTCAACCGCACGACCGAAAAGGTCGACGACTTGGTGAACGGTCGCGCCAAGGGGAAAAACTTCGTTGGCTGTCACTCAATTGCCGAGCTTGTCGCGTCGCTGAAAAAGCCGCGGTTGGTGATGACCTTGGTCAAAGCCGGGCCGGCAGTCGATGACCTCATCGAGCAATTGTTGCCACACCTCGAGCCGGGGGATGTGATCATCGACGGCGGCAACGAGCATTACACGAATACCGAACGTCGCACCAAATACGTGGAGAGCAAAGGCTTGCTGTACGTCGGAACGGGTGTCTCTGGCGGCGAAGAGGGGGCCTTGAAGGGACCGAGCTTGATGCCCGGTGGAACGGCGGCTGCCTGGCCGCTGATCAAGCCGATCTTCCAAGCGATCTCAGCCAAAGTTGGTCCCAACGAGGATATTCCGTGCTGCGAGTGGGTCGGGCCGCGCGGCGCTGGTCACTATGTAAAGATGGTTCACAATGGGATCGAATACGGCGATATGCAGCTCATCTGCGAAGCCTATCAGATCCTCAAGGAAATCGGAGGGCTGAGCAATGACGAACTTTACGACGTGTTCGCCGACTGGAATCGGGGCGACCTGCAGAGCTATCTGATCGAGATCTCGCGCGATATTTTCAGTGCCAAAGATGACCAGCCCGGTGGCGAGGGTTATCTGGTCGACAAGATCCTCGATACCGCTGGAGCCAAAGGAACTGGTAAGTGGATGAGTCAGCTGGCGCTCGATCTGGGTGTGCCTAGCACTTTGGTAACGACAGCCGTTTATGCGCGGGCGCTGTCGGCCGTAAAGGCGGCCCGAGTGCGGGCAAGTAAAGTGCTGAAAGGGCCCAAGCCGACCGACAATCCCACCTTGGCCGCTCCGATCGGTCAATTGGTAGCCAACAAGCAGCAGTTCATCGAAGCGGTCCGACAGGCGCTGTATGCCTCCAAAATCTGCTCGTATGCGCAAGGTTTCGTGCAATTGCAAGCGGCCAGCGCGGAGCACGATTGGGGGCTCAACTACGGTGACTGCGCACTGTTGTGGCGCGGTGGTTGCATCATTCGCGCCCAGTTCTTGGACCGGATCAAGGAAGCGTTCGACGAGCAGCCGAACCTAGAGAATCTCCTCCTGTATCCCTACTTCACCAAAATTTTGGATGACAGCCAAGCGGGTTGGCGAGCGGTGATCATGGCTGCCACGCACCTGGGAGTCCCAACCCCCGCCTTCTCGGCCGCCTTGGGTTACTACGACAGCTATCGCCGCGAACGCCTGCCAGCCAACTTGTTGCAAGCGCAGCGCGATTACTTCGGTGCACACACCTACAATCGCGTCGACCGCGAGGGGACGTTCCACAGCGAGTGGCTTGAGCTGCGCAAGCAGCCCAGCTAGTTGCGAGCGACAAACTAGATCCACCGGTTATACAACGCAGGCGGGATAACCTCCTGTGCACTGGGTAGTCGGTCAAAGGCCGACGAAAAGGCTGTTTTAAAAATCGACGAGTTCCAGTCCAGGCATCGATGGATTCTCCCGTTCCACCCATTACAAGCGAAGGATTCGACATGGCGCACACGATGGTGATCTTCGGGGCATCTGGCGATCTGACCAGCCGCAAGTTGATTCCTGCTTTGTACCGTTCGTTTCGACGCGGACGGCTTCCGGCGGATACTCGTATCGTTGGGGTCTCCCGAAGTAATTACTCCGACCAAGCGTGGCGCGCGCAGCTCACCGAAACCACTGCGAAATACGAAGGGAAGGAGTTCGATTCGGAAAGCTGGCAAGAGTTTTCAAGGTCGATCTTCTATTGCCCGGGGGATATCAACAGCGACGAAGACTTCAATCAATTGGCGACGCGGTTGAACGAGTTGGAAGGTGGTCAGCCGACCGCGCGGGTTTATTACATCGCCACGATGCCGCAGCTGTACGAGACGGCTGCCGCCCAACTCGGCCAAGCGGGTTTGGCAGACGACTCGCAAGGAGCCCGGAGGGTCGTGATTGAAAAGCCCTTCGGGACCGATCTAGCCACCGCCCGAAGCCTGAATAAGGCCATCGCTAAAGTCTTTCGAGAAGACCAGGTGTACCGCATCGATCACTATCTCGGTAAAGAGACGGTGCAAAACATTATGGTTCTGCGGTTCGGCAACTCGATTTTCGAACCGCTGTGGAATCGCAACTACATCGATCACGTGCAGATCACCGTGGCCGAAGAGGTCATCGTGGGACGCCGCGCGGACTACTACGATGGCTCAGGCGTCCTCCGCGACATGTTTCAGAACCACATTCTGCAGTTGATGATGGTCACTGCGATGGAAGCTCCGATCAAATTCAACGCCGATTCGGTCCGCGACGAGAAGGTGAAAGTGCTCAAGGGAGTGCGACCCCTTCGCGGCGGCGACTTTGCCTCTTGCGGTGTCCGCGGTCAGTACGAGGGCTATGCTCAAGAAAAAGGGGTCGCTCTGGACAGTCAAACGGAGACGTTCGCGGCCTTAAAATTGCACATCGACAACTGGCGCTGGAAGGGGGTCCCGTTTTACCTACGCAGCGGCAAGGCACTCAGCTGCCGCACTACGCAGATTGTGATTGAATTCAAAGAGCCACCTCACTTGGTCTTTGGCGGTGGACGCGAATCGTCGCCACCGGCCAACCGCTTGGTTATCCAAATCCAACCTGCTGAGGGAATTCAACTTCATTTTCAATCGAAAGTGCCCGATCAAGGAATGTCTCTGCGAACAAGCGCATTGGACTACCGCTTCGATTCGAACAATAACAAAGTCATGCCCGACGCGTACCAGAGATTGCTGCAGGATGTGATGACGGGGGATGCCAGCTTGTTCGCACGAAGCGATGAAGTGGAACTGGCGTGGCAGATTATCGACCCCATCATCGCTGCCTGGCGCAGTCCGGCTGCCCCACCGATGAATACCTATCCGGTCGCCGAGTGGGGGCCGGTGGCCTCAATGCACTGGCTGGAAGAGCAGGGACGGAGTTGGTTCGACGTCTGCCCCATAATCAGTTAGACTGTCGGTCTCTCCAACCGTTCGTCGTGTCGTTCTAAAGTTTTTGTCAGTAGTCATTTAACGTTCGTAGCAACACTCAACATGGTTGGCGTCAACGATATCGTTATCACAGGGATCGGCTGTGTGACGCCAATTGGAATCGGACGAGCCGCTCTTTGGCAAAGTCTATCCGCTGGTCAGTGCGGTATCAGCCGTTTGCATGTCACGCAGGACGAGCAACAGCTTGCCTTCTACGGGGCCAGAATCGACGATTTTGATGGTAAACAGCATGTAACGCCGCGCAAGGCACTAAAGGTCATGAGTCGCGAAGTGCAACTGGCCTACGCCTCAGCCCAACTGGCTTGGGAGGATGCCGCGCTCGGTAGTTGCAGCTTGACACCCGACCGTGTGGGGGTCGTCTACGGCTCGGAAATGATCCCGGGGGATATTGAAGATTTCACCAATGCGATCCGTGCCTGTTCGCGCACTGGCAAAATGGATTCAGCAGCCTGGGGGCCGTCGTTCAGCAAACATATTTTTCCGCTCTGGATGTTGCGCAACCTTCCCAACATGCCAGCTTGTCATATCGGCATCGCCATCGACGCCCGCGGTCCGAACAATACCATCGCGCAAGAAGAAGTGAGCAGCTTGTTAGCACTCGCCGAAGCGGCAGCCGTTATCGACCGCGAGCAAGCCGATTTGATGGTGGTAGGGGCCATAGGCTCACGCATCACGCCAACACGTCTGAGCTACCGCGCCCCAGGCTTGTACGATCAACATCCGCTGGATACCCAAGCCAAACGCTGCATTCCCTTCGATGCGCGTCGACGCGGCATCGTGCCAGGAGAGGGAGCGGGGACGATTGTACTGGAGAGGCGAAGTCATGCGGTACGCCGAGGGGCGAAAATCTATGGTGTGCTGCAAAGCAGTGCCTGTGGCTTTGGTCGTCCAGCAACGCACTGGGGCGGGAGCTCGACCGCGCTTTCGCAAGTCATGCACTCAGCTCTCGAGCGCGCATCGATCGCCCCCGAGGACCTGTCGCACATTTCGGCTCAAGGTTATTCTGAGCAACAATTGGATATGTCCGAGGCAACCGCCATCGCCGGCATTGCCCCCCACATTCCGGTCTCAGCATTTTCGAGTTACTTTGGGACCGTCGGCGCTGCCAGTGGTATGCTGGAAATGATTGCCAGCTTGTTAGCCGCCCGCGAAGGGTGGGTCCTGCCGATACTCGGCTACGAACAGTTTGACCAGGCGTGTCCCATAACTACCCACTCCGTGCCGCAACCCGCCACCGAGCCCTGGTTCCTTAAGCTCAGCTTCACCCCCTCAGGCCATGCCGCCGCGGTCGTTATCCAGTGCATCAAGTAGATTTCCTCAGAGTCATTGCCGACGAAACGGATGCCTGCCCTTACCTTCCCGCACTGACCTCGCGACTACCACTTTGTGTCCCAACCTCGGTAGTAACCGCCGAGCGACTCGATATCTTGCTCGCTGCCGGTTATCGTCGCACTGGTTGGTATTACTACCGGACCCAATGCCCGCAGTGCAGCGCTTGCGAGCCACTGCGTGTAGCCGTCAAACAATTTCAACCCTCCAGATCCCAGCGGCGAGCTCGCAAGTTAGGCGATCAACAGTTGCGGGTCGAATGGGGCTTGCCGTCGATCGACGAAACACGAGTGAAGCTCTTTAACAAGCATCGAGCCCTGCGAGGTTTATCCACACGGAACGACGACGTGACCGCTATGGACTACCAATCGTTCTTGGTCAATTCGACCTGCCCGGTGAGCGAGTTGCAACTCTGGTACGAAGACAAGCTGGTGGCTATTTCCATAACCGACGTGGGAGCCAGCAGCCTCTCGGCCGTCTATTGTTGTTTTGACCCTGACTACAGTTGGCTTGGTCTGGGGAACTACGCCATCCTGCAGCAGATTTGTCAAGCCACCGCGCCGGCCGAAAGTTCACCGTTTGGAGCAAAAGAGTGGCTTTATCTTGGTTTGTATGTCGGCAAGAATACACATCTCAACTATAAAGCAAAGTACGGCCCGCACGAACGACTGCTTGCCGGGCAATGGACCCCTTTCGCTAGGACCTAGTGTTTTGTGACAGCTAAGACTGGCCCGCAAGACTAACCATTTTCACTCGAGGGAACGCAGGCTCACGCATGGAATCGACGACGCAACCCATTCTGTGCTGCATTGGTGTCTCTGTCGCTGGCTGTCCGACTCAGTATCTGATGGAGCGGGCCTTTGCCGCGAGAGGTTTGGATTGGCGGGCCATCTCCGTCGAAGTGGCGCCCGAACTTTTGACGATTGCGTTGGACGGGATGGCGGCCATGAATTTCAAGGCCTTGCGGATCTATCCGTCACTCGATTCAACTGCCGTGCAAGCCTTCGGGGAATTCAACCCGTTGACGCGCTTCGTCGGCGCGGCCACCTCGGCGACATTAACCGCAGAGGGCTGGCAAGCCTGGGATCATTATGGCTTCGGCGCGCTGCAGATCGCCCGCAGTGCACTCGACTTATCTCACAGCGTCTGCTGGCTGCATGGAGACACACCGCAAAATCGAAGCGTCTTGGCCGCCTTGCAGGCTGAACGGCAGTCAGACCAAGCCATGCCGGCACGCATCATTTGGACCGATCGACCAGAAACTCTTCCCGAATCATTGAATGAACTCCATCTTGAAACCCTGGATCTCAAAAATCACTCTGAGACACGGGTCAGCCCAGCGAGCGACGCAGCCATGGCAGCGAGCGTCGAGACGTCGCAGACGGAACATCCCGAATCGTTCGGCTGGATGGGAAATATCCCCAATCTTCTATTCTTCGTTGACAACACTGCGGTGCTATCGGACATGCAGTGCGAGCTGCTGGTGAAGCAAGTTAAAGGCCTTCAACTGTTCACACGCGCACCCGCTTCTGCGCGACTCATGGGGACCTCCCTAACGCTCATCTCCGAAATGGACATCGCGATCGCGGCGGAGGCGTATGACTTTCAGCGCTGGACCAACCAGCCCCCAGATTGCGGGCTGTTTCGCGATGCGTACGACGAGTTCGGAGCATTCTAGCTCAGTGAACCCGGCCAATAAATTGGGGGGAAGTGAACTGGCTACACGAAGTTCGGCGTCGGTGGCCGATAGTGACTGAGGTCAATGGTCTTAAACCACTCAATCGTTTTGGCAAGGCCTTCGCGGAGAGTAATCGTCGGCTGCCACTGCAACTGCTGCTTGGCCAGGCTGATATCGGGACGACGACGCGTTGGATCGTCGGCGGGCAACGGACGATCGACCAATTTTACTTTGGCACCGGTCAATTCAATGACCAGCTCCGCCAATTCGCGGATGGTGAATTCACCTGGGTTGCCGATATTCACTGGACCAATAAAGTCCTGGGGGTTGTTCATCATGCGGAAGATCCCTTCGACAAGATCATCGCGATAGCAAAATGCGCGCGTTTGCGAGCCCTGACCAAAGATCGTGATGTCGTTATTGGTAAGCGCTTGACGAATAAAGTTGGACACGACGCGACCATCGTACGGATGCATCCGAGGTCCATAGGTGTTGAAAATTCTCACGATCCTTACTTTGACTTTATTCATGCGAAAGTAGTCCATGAAGAGCGTCTCGGCTGCGCGTTTCCCTTCGTCGTAGCACGCCCGTGGTCCAATGGGGTTGACGTTTCCACGATAACTCTCCACCTGCGGGTGAACTTCCGGGTCACCGTAGATTTCTGACGTACTGGCAAGCAAGATCTTGGCGCCGCAACGTTTGGCCATACCCAACATGTTGATCGAGCCGAGCACGCTGGTCTTGATTGTCTTGATCGGATTGAATTGATAATGTCCTGGCGCAGCTGGGCACGCCATGTGATAGATTTCGTCTACTTCCAAATTGATCGGCAGGGTCACATCGTGCCGGATCAGCTCGAAATTCGGCTTGCCCAGCAAGTGCATGACGTTTGATTTTTGGCTCGTGAAAAAATTGTCGAGACAAATGACATCGTGGCCTTCGCCCACCAATCGCTCGCACATATGCGAGCCCAAAAAGCCAGCTCCACCGGTTACGAGAATGCGCTTGATTGCGGCCACAGCGGTACTTCCTTGATATTTTTTGGCTAGAGAACGATCGTATTTCAGTCCGATGACATACGGCACGGGGTTCCGAGTATAACGCTGGCTGAACGTCAGAAGAATGCGAAGTGCTCCGCCTGCTGCGGATTTTTAGAACATCTTTCATTGTCATTTAGCCAGTGAAGAATGGGGTCAAGCTGCTTAGGCTACAGAGAGAGCCTCGGCTTATTCGCCTTCCTTTGCCTCTTCATCCGCATCCTTCTCGCCCCCCGGCGTGAACTCAAAACTCAAATGTTCCGAAATACCATCGGCCAGGGCGCCCAGTTGCTGGAAGGTAAAAAAGACCAGCGGCGGGACGAGGAATCCTCCGGCTCCCACTAGCCACGGAGATTTGCCTGTGCCCAGCAGCATGTACCACAACAGCATCGTGACGAAGAAGGCGATCATGGTCTTCAAGTAGTAGCCCCCCCAAGCCTCAGCGGCGGGCTTAAACGAGGACAACACCGAATTCGACAGGGGTTGAAAGAGGCTACCATTGTCCAAGATCGAGAGGAATAATATCGGAAACAACAAATAGGTTGAGAGCATCAGCCCGGTGATTTGTATCCGTCCCGCTCCGATTTGGTCGCCCCCCAGAAATGCGCCCAGCATGTAACCGGGTAACATGGCCCCCAGCAGCGCAGCGGCAATCGACAACATATCGCCAAAGTTGTCGAACACATTGAAGCCCGGCCAATCCACGACCCGTGGTTGGCGATTCGCAACCGACTCGAGCAGCGCCAGGGCGCCACTGAGCATCGGCAGACCAAACAGGATGCCAATCAACGGCGCGCCAATCACTCCGAGTAACAAGGCGCCGCGGCCAAAACCTGAGTCGGCATTGTTCAACCCATATTGAGCCAGAGCAAAGACACAGGCAAAGACGAAACCATAGCCCAGGACGAAGCTCATCGCGATCGGATCCCGCATAAATCCAAACGTGCGCTGCATAAATCCGGCGGTATCAAAGTCGCTCGCGTAAAGTCCGTCGAGTTCATCGTCCGAGATTTCGCGCTCCGCCTTGGCCAGCATCGCCGTGGTTCGAGTACGCAGCCCCTCGATCGTCTGCTGCTCCTGAAACGTCTCAGCGGCCGCCATCGGCATGTCTTCGTTGGTCAGTTCCAGCTTGGGTTTCGACTTGGGAGACCAACCCGGCGGCGGCGGCGGGACCCTAAACTCACTCGTGCAATCAGGGCATCTCATCTTCATCCCTTTGGCCGACAACCGTACATACTGCGCCGTACCACACACCTTGCAGGCAACTCGGTACTCGTGGTCCGTTGTATCAGGCACGTCCAGCAACGAACCCAAACCGGACGATGCTCCAGAGCTACCCCGGCCGCGCAGATCATTGGCAGACGCTGCTGAGCGACTAGAGGGGGCGTTGGCAGCTGCTGGCGACTGATTTTGGGCTGGCTGGACTTTACCGAAGGCAGCATCCAGATCGGGAATCAATGTATCCAGATCGCTTAAATCCTCGACCTTCCCAAGCGGCAACGGCTTGGGGGGCGCCTGGGTCAAATCGGCCAGTTCCGGTAGGTCCTCATCGAAGATCGAAGGCCTACGCTCGGCGGAAATTACGGCGTCGCTTGGTTCACCTGTTGTCGTCGACTTGGCAGTTTTCTTGGCAGCCCCCGCAGCACTCCCCTCAGCATTTGCTGAACTCGCTAAACGGTTCGACTTGGTTGGCGACGGCCGTGGGTTGCTACCCGGCGTTGACCGCGTCCCTTTTTCTTGAAACGGTTCCAACGTGAACTCGTCGTCGACGATTTCGCTCGAGGCAGCGAAGGCCGCTGCGGCGCTTTGACGACGCGAGTGTGGCACCACAACGGGAATTGGGAGCACCTCATTGTTCTCAGGGAGCTTCGCATCACGAATTTTGTGCTGGGCTGCCTGGGCAGCGGCCCGTTTCGCCTTGACTTCGGCCGCGACGCGCTCGCGCTCCGAGACATCGGTAATGGCGGGAGCGTCCAGCGAAAGCCAGTCGTCGCTTGCCACAGGAGCCGTTGCGGTGGGAATACCAGGTACCTTGACCGGTTGCCCACACTTGGGACATTTTACCCGTTTGCCGGCATGCTGCTTCCCCGCCTTCAAACGCTTACCGCAACTTGGGCATTCAATTTCAAGTATCTCGGCGTCAGAGTTGGGCACTACCCGTCTCTCCTAAAGGAAGCCAGTCGGCAATCGATTCGAAGTACAAGAATAGCCTAACTGAAGCTCCCCCAGAACGCAAAGACTGGTCTTTTTCTGCCAGCCATCTGTGGCGCTCGAACGGCTGACGTAGGGGCTCAAGCCTCGCGGAAGCCTGAGCCCAGCGGCGCTTAGGCTTCCATCACATCGGCTTCCCGAGTCTTAGCACTTTCGGTCGCCTCAGCTTCGTATTTTTTGGTCAGCTCCTGGACTTCTTCTTTCAGCTTGTCACGGTCATCCTCGCTGATCAGCTTGTCTTTTTCCGCCGTCTCGATTGCTTTATTGGCATCGCGGCGGATGGCCCGCACGGCGATCTTCGACTCTTCGGTCAACTCCTTGATACGAGCGACCATCTTCTTGCGAACGTCGGTGCTCAGCGGCGGGATGTTGATGCGAATGATCTTGCCGTCATTCTGCGGATTGAGTCCCAGGTCGCTGGCCACAATGGCTTTCTCAATGTCCTTGATAGTCGTTGCATCGTAAGGACGAATGACGAGCTGGTTCGGTTCCGGAGCACCAATCGAAGCCAATTGTTTTAGTGGACTTTGCGAACCATAGGCTTCGACACGCACACTATCGACCAACCCCGGCGTCGCGCGTCCGGTGCGAATACCGCTCAGGGCATGCTTGAGGACGCTGATCGCTTTTTCCATTCGCTCTTCAGCATCGACTAGAATTTCATCTGTGCTCATGGGAGTGCTCCTGTCGTAAGCAAGAAACAGAAAGTGTTAGGATTGAAAAGTTAAATCGTTGGGGTTGCATGGTTTCGATCTTTCGCAAGATCGAATCTAGGATCAGCAAGATCCACTACAGGATCTTTAGCATGATCCACTACGGGATCTTGTCAGAGATCCGTGTGCCTACCCGTTGACCTGAGACCGCTTTGACAATGTTCCCTTCTTTCTTGAAGTTGAAAACGATGACCGGCATTTGGTGCTCGCGGCATTGCGTGATAGCCGTTCCATCCATAACTCGCAAGTTCTGTTTGATCACCGTGTCATAATCGAGTTCTCGGTAAAGGATAGCATGCGGATTCTTCTCAGGGTCTTCGCTGTAGACGCCGTCAACGCGCGTGGCCTTCAAGACAATGTCTGCCCCCAGTTCGAGCGCGCGTTGCGTCGCAGCCGTGTCGGTGGTGACGAATGGGCTACCTGTACCGGCGGCCAAGACCACGATTCTCCCTTTTTCCATGTGGCGAATCGCACGCCGGCGAATAAAGGGCTCACAAACGCCATCCATGCGGATAGCGGACATCACACGCGTTTGGCAGCCCACCCCCTCTAACCCCTCTTGCAACGCAAGCGCATTAATGACGGTGGCCAACATGCCCATGTAGTGCGCCGTGGCTTCTTCGATCGGAACACCACTGGATGTTTTGAACTGAGCGCCCCGCAGAATATTTCCACCACCGACGACTAAGGCGATTTGGCAACCGAGCTCATGCGCACGCTTGACCTGGCTGGCAATAACTCCCACCTCCTCCATGCTGATGCCGCGTTCACCCGACCGGCATAGACTCTCACCAGATAATTTTAGAATGACACGGCGGTAAAATGGCTCACTCGAAGAGGATTCGCTGTCGGTCATGAAGTGATTTCAACTCAGAAGTGTGTTTGGAAAACAAATAGAAGCCAAGGGCAGAACTCGTCAGCGGGTTCGCCGCGACGGGCACTCATGTTGGCAAACTTTCCGCTAGGCGTCTACTCCCAGTTGCAACGGCCGGAAAACAAAAGTTACTGAGGAGCACCTCCGTTCAGAACTGGCTGACATCCACATAGCGATACTTGCCAAGCGTTCCTTCGGCAAGCTCGCGAATCCAGCCGCCAGAAGCCTGGTTCGGGCCAGAACCGAATTGAATGCTGTGAATGGTGGCCCCCGCACGAGCCGCGCGGGCATGGATGTTCTCGATATCAGCGGCCGCGGGCGCGGGAAAGTCAGCATCGGTTAAGAAAAAAACCACATCGGGGTTCATCCCCACAGCCATCCGCAAAGCATCGATGTGGCGAGTGCCCCCGATGGCTGCGATATCGCGAACGAAACGCTGAGCATTTTGCTTGGACTGGTCGTCCGCTCGCAGCAGCCCAGGTGCTACGCCACCAAATCCCCCAAAGGGCAACGGGCTGTCATTGTAAAAAATGATTTGGAATTCATGCAACCGTCCGAGGGATTCGAGACTCCCCATCAACTCGGACTTGGCCATCGACAAGGGCTTGCCCTGAAAACCATTCATGCTGTCCGAACGATCGAACACGTAGAGAAAACGAGTCCCCTCGCCTTCGATTCCAAAGACTGATGTTTTTACTTTGGGTATGCCGCGCTCTCCCCCTAACTCCCCCTGGCCATCACCCAAGCCAAGCGTTCCAGCGCCTTGAAGCAATTCGCTGACCGCCGCATCGCCCGCCGGTAGTAAATCGGCTAGCGCGCCACCCGACTGGGTGGATCCTGACTTCGCTTCGCCAGGCAAACTCTGCAAAGCGGCCGCAATACCTCCACCGGCACTTGCCGAATCGCTATTATCAAAAAGATAGTAATCTTGACCGTCGACGCTCTCGTAGACGACGGCGATTCCCATGGGGCCCCCCGTCTCTTGACCGTTCCCAGCTGAACGTGTTCTCCAAAACGCTGCCAAGGTGGTGAACATGATGAGGTGAAAAACGATCGAGGCCATCCAAGCCGGTACGGGGCTTAGCTTCCCATTGGTCGACTGTTGCGGGATCTTTCGGCGAGTGAGTCGCTCCGACCCTGATTGGCGATCTTGAGCCATAGACGGACCCCGGAGAGAGCGTTGAGTAACTTGCGAAAAAAGATGAAACGGACGCCAATATCTTCGTTTATTTAAAACAAAATCCTGGCATTCCGTCATTGTAACCTGTGCCGCACTCCTGCGAGGCTCACCTTTTTCTCCCCCCTCCCGATACCCCATCACCAACCCATGAAAAAAGGGGCGTTCAGTCGAAACCGAACGCCCCCCCAAATAAGAGAACTCCATTGCCCCATGAAGTTCTCTCTTTATCAATCAGAGCACGCTAGCCGAATATCCGTTCTAGCGACGCCATGGACCGCTGTCATTTAAGCTGAATATACACCTAATTGTTGCACGCATCTCAGTCACTTTGGTGGCGAACTTCCGCCAATGTTTTTTCCGTTTGCCAATTTTATTTTGTTGTTTCAAGCTGGGCTGCCCACGCCTGTCATGTAATCGAAAGCTACTTTAGAGATTGCCTATGTGTCATTCCGCTCCATTCAAGATAGAGGTTACGGACCCAGATTGGTTAGTTCCAGTGGACCGCGATTTTGTAGGAGCCAGGCAAGGGATTGCAGCACTTTTTAAAGTCGTCATCTTATTGCTCCCACTTACCAGGCCATCTCGCGTCGTTGGATTGCAACGCCCCCAGCGAAGATTGGAACCTGGCTCGCCCGCCCCCCCTGCCTGCGTAGCTTGATGTAACGGCTCTCATGAGCCCTGGAGCATCATCCGAGCGACTTGAGCCTGCTGCTGCGTTTCTTTTAAGAGTCTAATGAACACTTTTTCCAACCATTACTCGGACTTACCGGTCAACCATTCGGGCCCGCGGATTCTGGTCGTCGACGATGATCCCGATGTGCTCGATGTCGTCGGTCGACTTTTGAGGGCCTACGACTTGTATGCCGAGGTGTTCGCTAGCGCCGAGGAGCTGCTGTCAACCGTCACCAAGTCGGACTTTGGTTGCGTGGTAACTGACTTGGAAATGCCGGGAACCAACGGGATCGCGCTTCAGACGAAATTGAAGGAAATGAATAGTTGCTTGGCGGTGATCGTGATCACGGGACACGCCGATGTGCCGCGAGCTATTGAAATCATGGGCTTGGGGGCGACGACGCTCCTTGAGAAACCGTTTAAGGCGGCCGATCTGGTGGCAGAGGTGCAGCATGCAGTCGAACTCAGTCGTCAGGCACTTTCCCGAAACGAGCGGATTGAATCGGCCATCGATCGCATTGCCATGCTCACGGATGATGAGCTGGAGATTATGCTCTGCGCCGCCCGGGGATTACCTAACAAAGCAATTGCCCAGCACTTAGTGCTCAGTCCGCGCACGGTCGACCGACGGCGACAAGCCGCGATGCTCAAGCTGGGGGTCGTTTCCGTTGCCGATTTTGCAGTGCTGTATGCAGCCGCCGGGGAACGACCGAAATAGGCCTTAGTGAAACGGAAACTTAAGTTGCTGGTCATCCTCGGTCCGACCGAACTCGCGATACAGCAAGCTGGGCTGGATGTCGCAGTTGTTTTGGTACTTGCCGGAACAGTATTCGGTGATATCACCCTCAATCGTATGATAGAAGATCTGGCAAATCTCAATACCTGGATAGATCCGTAGCGGTTGGACTGCGAACATTTCAAGCGTCCAGTAGCCGCAGAAGCCAACGTCGCCGAAGCCTGCAGTGACGTGTACGAACAATCCCAAGCGACCCAGCGAGGAACGGCCTTCGATCATTGGAACCAAGTTGTGCGTCTCCGTCCGCTCGATCGTGCGGGCGAGATAGATCTGATTGGGGCTAAGCACCAGACCGCTGTCCGGGATCTCCAGCCGCCGGTAACGATTTGGTTCCTTGAGATCCAGCACCACTTCTTCGTAGACCAAGAGCTCATTGTGCAAGGAGAGATTGTAGCTGTTTGGATTGAGCTGCCGATCGTTGAAGGGACTGATGCCGATGTCTGTTCCAAGACGTTTTTTGATCTCTGCCCCTGATAGGATCATCCTAGTTACACAGCTCCGATGGGAATGGCAATTTGTGCGACGCTGGCTCGGGTCGCAAATGAACGGGAAAAGTTGTTATACGCCATCTGACTGGAAAATCCTAGCGTTTGACGCGAAAACGTCGCCGCTTGGCCAAGTGGCAACTACGCCTAGAAAAGAGCGGGGAAATAGCTTCCAATATGCGCTCCCGGTTAATGGCGATTAAACGACTTGTCAGTAGCTGTATGATGCAAGTAAGGACTTCAAGCTTCCATTTTGGGCGCTCTCAGCGTCCTTCTTTTGTGTGATGTGCATTAAATGGATTCTGAGGCTATGACCAATCTGCACAATTCAGCCGCTTGGCCGGAGGATTTTTGCGGACGCGCACGCTTGTTCCCTCTACCCAATCTCGTCCTTTTTCCTCACGTCGTCCAGCCGTTGCATATTTTCGAACCCCGGTACTGCGAAATGTTGACGGATGCTCTGGCTGCGGATCGCTTGATCGCCATGGCGCTGCTTCAACCAGGCTGGGAAAACCAATACCAACAGCGACCTCCGATCGCCTCGACGGTGTGTGTGGGCAAAATTATCTCCCACACCCCGACCGACGATGGGCGGCATAACATTTTGCTCCTCGGCGTTAAACGTGGAAAGGTGGTTCGAGAAGTTGATGTCGATCAAGCGTTCCGCGTGGCTGAAGTGGAGATCATTGACGACCTCTACCCCTTGGAAGATGAAGTGCAACGCTCAGGATTGACTGGACGCCTCCAGGAATTGTTTATGCATTTCGTCCCCGATGGCTTGGCAGCCCAAGAGAGCTTCCAACAATTGGTGGGCAAGCAACTACCGCTGGGGATTTTGACCGATACAATCACTTATGCCATGAATCTGCCGTTGGCTATCAAACAGCAGCTACTGGCTGAGAACAATGTCGACATTCGCTGCCGCATTTTGATGCGCTGCCTGGAGCACAAATTAAAGAGTTCCACCGGCGATGCGTGCAGCTCCGATGTCGACGACTTTCCACCCCCATTTTCCGAAAACTAGCGGCGAACGATCCCCATGCAGTGGCTCGATTTCTTCTCCCGTTTTGTGCACGTCGCCACCGCCATCGTTTTGGTAGGAGGCAGCGTCTTCAGCTTGTTTGTGGTCGCCCCCGCACTGGTCAAAATTGGCGAAGACGAGCGACGCAAGCTCTACGATGCACTGACCAGCCGCTGGAAGTTGTTCGTGCACTTCGGTATCGTCCTCTTCCTGGCCAGCGGTCTTTACAACTACATGCGCGCCATCCCAAACCACAGGGGCGATGGACTCTACCATGCGCTGCTCGGTACCAAAATGCTCCTGGCACTGGTCGTTTTCTTCATCGCCGCCGCCCTGGTTGGTCGCAGCCAAAAGCTAGAAGGAATGCGACAGGCACGAATGAAGTGGTTGCGAATCATGGTCATCGTGGCAACCGCCATCGTTGGCATGTCGGGCTTTGTGAAAGTGCGTGGAACTCCCAACAAGCCAGCTGTGGACCAGATGATCGCTGTCGAAAAGCCGGAACTCGGTCAAGAGTAGCTTAAAAGCCAGCGACGCGGGCGCGTAAGTCGGTGATCCCTGCTTGAGGCATGGCGCTGTTCATGGCAGCGATGAGCTGCTTCTTGCATAGATGCAGCTCTTGCAGCGACGAACTGTCGGCAACCAAGATCTGCAACACACCCCGCGAAATATTGCCCGGACGGGTGGACTTCGCCAAAGCAGGCCCGGCTGCTTGACGCCAATTTTCCATTAAGGCCTCGGCCGCTTGCGTTTGGCCATAACCACTACGCGCCATCAACTGCCGAATGACCGAGCCAATCGGCTTGGCGTTAAGCCGGCTGCCGTACTGCTGAATCTGCCCCAGGTTCCAAGCCTCTTCCTCTTTTGATATCGGTTCCATCGCAATTCTCCTTATTTCTATTTCTCCTAAGTTAACTTAGCATTCCACCTAAGGTAACTTAACTGAGTCCGTTCAGCATCCCCAGCGAATCACCGAAGCTGTCTCCTGGAACTCCGAATTGCCGCATCATCCATAGGTACAAGTTGCACAATGGGGTCTTCTCCGGGAAGACGACATGTTGCCCCGGCTTGAATTGCCCCGCGCCACCGCCAGCCAGCAAGATCGGCAAATCATCGTGGTTGTGGCGATCGCCATCGCTAATACCGCTACCATACAAAATCATACTGTTGTCGAGCGCCGTCCCTTGGCCTTCCGAAATGCTGGCGAGCGAATCGAGGAAGTAGGCCAGTTTTTTGGTGTAGTAGCGATTAATTTTGGCCAGCTTTATTTGCTTCTCGGCGTTTGAGCCATGGTGCGACAAGTCATGGTGCCCTTCGGGGGCTTCCAGCTGCGGATAGCCCCAATTGTTCCCTTCGTTGGCAAACATAAAGGTCGCGATCCGCGTGCTATCGGTTCTAAACGCTAACGATAACATGTCGAGCATCAGCTTCGCGTGTTCGTCGAGCTCCTGTGGCACGCCAGCTGGCCGCGGATAATTGGGAACGCCATTCTCCCCCACCTGCAGCTTCTCAGACTGCACCAAACTTGTCTCAACATCCCGCACTGCATACAAGTATTCATCCAGCTTGCGGCGATCGGCAACTCCCAAATCGGCATGCAACCTCTTGGCATCCTGCAAGGCATAATCGAGCACACTCTTGCGGCGATTCTTGCGGACGGCGGTGGTCTTCAAGTCGACTTCAGTCTCACCCGTCGAGAATAGTCGATCAAACACCGATGTCGGATTCATCTCCTTGGCCAACGGACTGGTGGGACTTCGCCAAGCCAAGTTCGACGAGTACGCACAACTGTAGCCGCTATCGCAGCTCCCCGCCTGCGAACTCCCTTCCAAGCCCAACTCGAGTGAAGCAAACCGCGTCTTGCTCCCCACGTGGTTCGCGATCACTTGATCGATCGAAACGCCATTCTGAATGTCGGCTCCATCGGTCTTTCGCGGATGCGCGCCGGTCAAAAATGCGGCCGCACTGCGGGCATGATCTCCACCCCCATCACCATGGGCGAAAGCGCCATCTAAGGTCAAATTGGTAAGGACACTGATCCGTTTCTGCAAATGGGCGAGGGGCTCGAGCGAGGGCTTGAGGTCGTAGTTGGCACCCGATTTTTCTGGGGTCCAATCGGCCATGTGCTTGCCGTTGGGGACATATAGAAACGCCAGCCGCAACGGTCCCCGCTCCTCCGCGCCCAGCGCACGCGTCGGAAGCATCGCATCGAGAAGCGGCAGGGCCACAGCCACTCCGGCACCCCGCAGCAAAGTCCGCCGGTCAAGTTGTTTTCGTAGCATGGACCAATCCCCCAGTGATGTGGTGACAACCGTTCTGCTCAGCCGCAACTCTCATTCAGGTTCCCTGCTAACTTAAGTTCTAGCTTCACTCAAGTTCCCGGTGACCCTTCTTCTGAAACGGGTCGCTCTCGACGATTTCAATGAGCAGCGTCGAAAAACGCAGTTCGCCCTGCTGCATCCCGTCAACAATCTTATCAACCGCACACTTGTCATAGTACTCAAGACCACGCCCGAGCGCGTAAGTTAACATCTTTTCCGCCAAGCAATCGACAAATTGCTGCCGGTTGTGAGCCACCAACACGGCCTGCAACGCGGCGGCCCCCTTCACCACTTTGCCTCCCGGCAATTCCCCCGAAGCATCGATGGGCTCCCCGTCATCGTGCGTGCGATACTGCCCCACCGCGTCAAAATTCTCCAATGCAAAACCGAGCGGGTCCATCAACTTGTGACAACTTGCACAGGCAGGGTCAGCACGGTGTTGCTCAAGTCGCTGGCGCAACGTCCCCGCCAGCTCCCCCTTTTCTTTCAGCTCCGGCACGCCGGGGGGCGCCGGCGGGGGTGGAGTGGCCAGCAAATTATCGAGAATCCACTTGCCGCGTTTTACCGGACTGGTCCGCGTCGGATTGCTGGTCACCGCCAAAATACTCGCTTGCGTTAGCAGCCCTGCGCGGGGCGTTCCCTGCAGCGACACTTTGCGAAACTCTGGACCCTTGACCCCTGCAATTCCGTAGTACCGCGCCAGCTCCTCATTCAAGTATGTGTAGTCGGCATCAATCAGTCGCAAGACACTTTGGTCACCCCGCATCACCCCAGCGAAGAAGGTGAGTGTCTCCTGTTGAGCTAACTCGTTGATTCGGTCGTTCCATTTGGGGAATGCAATGGCATTGGGCTGGAAACTCTTTAGTCGCCGGAGGGTCAACCATTGTCCAGCAAAATTCTCGACGAAGGCGTTGGACTTTTTGTCCTGAATCATCCGCCGCACCTGCCGCTGCAAATTGTCACTTTGCCGCAGTTTCCCTTCCCAAGCTAAGCGGAATAGCTCCGTGTCCGGCATCGAGCTCCACAGAAAATAAGAAAGCCGCGTGGCTAACTCAAAGTCGTCGAGCTCCCGTGTGCCATCACCAGCCGCAGGACTACCGGCATTCGCATTCGGAGGCTTCGTCCCCATGGGCGGCTCGACGCGAAACAAAAACTTCGGCGAGATTAACACCGCCTGCAGAGCCACTTGCATTCCCTCTTCGAGACTCCCGCCATCCTCTTCCACGGCCACGGCTAGCTGAGCCAATCCATCCACGACTGCGGGTTCAACTGGGCGGCGATAAGCGCGACTCACCAGCGGCTCAAGGAACTCTCTGGCTACACGCATCGAGTCCGAGCCGTGCTGTTCTTGCTTGGACATCAGCAGCTTTTGGACTTCGCCCACCGCTTTGGGATCCAGCTTCTCCTCGGAGGGCTTTGAACCGGTAAGCGACACATGCTCGACCGACAAATTGCGATCCTGCGCTGGCTGGTCTCCTTGTGGAGCCACATAAAAATCATTCAAAAACGCCACCGCAATTTCTCGGCTACCCGCCCGCAGTCGCAGGGCAACGGTGAAATCACGCGGCGCCGACCGATCATTCTTGACCACAATCTTCGCGACTTGCTTGCCATCGACACGGATCCCCATCTGACAGGGCTCGTTTCCAGCTTGATCGCCGCACGCCTTCACCGTCAACTGATATCCACCGGTCCACGGAATCTGCTCTCGGAACGTGGCTTGCGATTCCGAAGCCAACGTGTGGCCGCCACTGTCATTGCCCCCTTTACCCCCGACCTGCAGTTGACCGCCAGCATACTGCGCCTCAAACGCCTTGCCAGGCGGCGGGGCTTTGATCACATGCCGACTGATCTGCTCGGCAGCCACAAAGTATTTTTCCATCAGCAGAGGAGGTAACGTCAGCACGTCGCCGATGTTATCGAAACCATAGCCAATATCGTCCCCCGGAAAACTGGCCGCTGGTTTGTAGTTCGTCCCGAGTAGATCTCGAATCGTGTTTTGATACTCGCTGGCATTCAGTCGCCTCAAGGTTACTTGGCCCGGATTGGGAGCCAAGCCGCATTCGACGTCATCGATCGTCGCCGTGATCCACTCCATCAACAACTTGCGATCCTCACTGCTCAGTGCGCTCGAGTCTGGCGGAGGCATTTCCTCGATTTGCATCTTCTGGACCGCCTTCATCCAAACCTTCCGCCCCTTGAGGAAATCGAGCGGCTTATCGAAGTGGTCGAGTGTAAGCCCCGCATCGGGCTCGGCCCCTGAGTGGCAATCGAGACAATGAGCCTGCAAAAGTGGCTTGATCTTTGTGATCAGTTCGCGAGCCCGCTGCGTCTCTTCCGCCGCAGCGGTCGATCCCAGGGCGCAAGCGACTATTAAACCTCTGATCAGTAAACCTCTGATCAGTAAACCTGAAATCAGTAAACCTGAAATCAGCCCCGAACCCCGAATTGTGAGTGTGTATCGCATACCTCTAAGCTTAATGCTCTTTCAACAAAACGGAAAGCAAAATGCAAAAGCAAAAACTCGGGATACGATTGGGACACCGGAAAAACCTACAATCGCCCTCCCGATACACTGGCAGCAGCCGCAAAGTGAACGTCAACGCACTACATGGGATTGCCAGCTTGAAATTGATCGCCGATAATCGACCGACAGGAATCTCGGCTAAGGTAGTCTTAGAATCCCTTAACGTTCCATCCGTCATTCGCTTGAAGCCGCCCTCGGTCGGCAGGAGTTAGTTCAATGCCTTTGGTCCCACTACGCGTTGTCTTGGATCACGCGGCCGAAAATAACTACGGCGTCGCAGCGTTTAATGTCAACAACATGGAACAGATCCAAGCGATCATGGAAGCGGCCGACGCGACCGATTCACCATGCATTATTCAAGCCTCCCGCGGAGCGCGGTCGTACTCGCAAGACGCCTATCTACGCCACCTAATGCAAGCCGCTGCCGAACTTTACCCACACATTCCGATCGTCATGCACCAAGATCACGGCAATAGCGTCGCGACGTGCCTCAGCGCGATCGAAAACGACTTCACCTCCGTCATGATGGACGGCTCGCTCGAAGAAGACGGAAAGACTCCCGCCAGCTACGAATACAACGTACGGGTTACCGCTGAAGTGGTCAGGCTAGCGCATGCCAAGGGTGTCTCCGTCGAGGGAGAAATCGGTTGCCTCGGTTCGCTCGAATCGGGCGAAGGAGAACAAGAAGATGGACACGGAGCCGTCGGACAACTCAGCCACGATCAACTCCTGACCGATCCAGACGAAGCCGCCCGCTTTGTCGAAGACACTGGCGTCGACGCTCTGGCCGTCGCGATCGGTACCAGCCACGGTGCGTACAAGTTCTCCCGGAAGCCCGATGGCGAAGTGCTGGCGATGAGCCGCATCGAAGCCATCCACGCCAAACTCCCCAACACCCACTTGGTCATGCACGGTAGCTCGTCGGTTCCCCAAGAACTGCAAGATATCATCAACAAGTACGGCGGGCAGATGAAGCAAACCTACGGCGTACCGGTTGAAGAAATCCAACGCGGTATCAAGAGCGGCGTTCGCAAAATCAACGTCGATACCGATTGCCGCATGGCCATCACCGGCGCCATCCGCAAGGTCCTGATGGAAACCCCTGAAAAGTTCGATCCACGCGATTACCTCAAGCCAGCTCGTGCTGCCATGAAGGAAGTTTGCATCGCCCGCATGACCTCGTTTGGTCAAGCCGGAAACGCAAGCAAACTCCGCGCGACCGCCGCCGTCTAACAGCCCGCGATAGCAGGTATCCCCAACCGCTCGAGAATGAGCATTGCCCGGAACTAACTCTCCCCGCGGGGAGAGTCGCGAGTAATGCGAGCGGAGAGGGGGCATTGCCATAAAGCTCTTTCATCTTCACTGCCCCATATAAAAATGCAGTCGAGAGGGCGAGGCCAGGGCTTTAAACATCTTTCATGGTGATTGATCAAGTGAAAAATGCAGCCGGGAGGGCGAGGCTCCTGCCGAGCTTTTTTCCGCTCAACCACCTAACGTTCGCAAGCAAACAGAGCCGCACCGATTGCTTGTGGACGGCAGATGGCGGCCCATGAAAGGCTCCGCAGGAGCGTCGCCCTCCCGTCGCCCTCCCGTTGTCCGCGTCGCCCCCGTTGCAACCGCCACTTCAATTGCCCCGCTCCTAGTCCTGTTCCAATTCCCACGCACCGTTCATCCGTTCAACAAAACCGCGCCAACGCTCGACCAACTCGTTTCTGGGTTGCACAAAATTGCGTTGCTCCAAAACCAGCCACTCCAACCACTGCGCCGCAGACAACAACGTCGCTGTTTGCTCTAGAATCTGAAATCGCTCCCACCGCAACGTCTCAAAACGTGGTGCACTTGGCAGTGTCAGTTCACCCGGCAGACCGCTGGCCAGTTCGCTGCGGAAGCGGTTATACGCCGCGAGACCGCTCCGTCGCTGCGATGGGCTGTGGGGTTCCAGTGACCCCAGCAACCGCACTAGATCCGTGGTAGGCTCGTCCCAGCGGGCCGCACCAAAATCGATCACGCCAGTCACCTCATCACCGGTGAACAGCACATGCTCGCTCCAAATGTCTCGCAACACAAAATGCTGCTCCACCGCTTGCTGTGCCAAACAAACCAATTGCTGGCGAAGTGGCTCCGACCGCGCCTTGAGGGAGTCAAAGGTAGCGATTACCAGTTGCCGTTCGGTAGCGCAAGAGACGCCAGCCAATACCCGCAGCGGCTCGAGCCGGCGTAGCTGCCAGGCTGCCAACCGGGCCAGTCGATCGGTGAGCGTCGGACTACCGCCCACATTGGCTCTCGCGCTTGGCTCCCCCATCCCCCCCCTCCCCAACGACCAAACGTGATGGATTTGCGCCAACGCGCGCATCGCCGAATTTAGCCGATTGCCGCTGGGCGCCGCCAAGTAATCCGCAGTCCCCGGCAGCCAACTCGTCAATTCCCACAAGCGACCGTTGTCCGTTGTAAGCGTATTTCCGCTCCTGCTACAATAGAGCCCAGGGGTAAAGGCGATGCCGCAGGCGGTCAGCATCTGCATGTGTTGGTGGATCCCCAGTAATCGCTCGGGGGTTGGATGCGTTCTGGGCCAAACCCGGAGGCACGCCAAGTCCCGGCTCCCCGCCGTGCACTTCCAAATCGAAGCTCCCGATAGCCCCAACTGGATTCTTTCGATTGGCTCGCACGCGTGCAGCGACAATAGCTCGCGGCGGACAACATCGGAAATCGGGACTATGCTGGAATCACTGTCCATACGTCGTTCGGCACCTGCCTATCGCGCCGGGCCATTTATTGCAAGGTAATTTGAGTAACATAATATGATCCTGATTGGAACAATGGAATGGGCCAGTACACGCTTGAAGGGGATGTTCGTCTGCCCGAACTGTGCGACCAACCAAGCCTTCCGGTTACGCGCTTCCCGCCCGTTCTTGACCCTTTATTTTATTCCTGTGCTACCGATCGGCGGACTGAGCGAATACGTGCAATGCTCACATTGCAAGAACTCGTTTGAAACGCTCGTGCTTAGCAACCGCATGTTACCATCCGATGCCGCCCGCACTGCAACTTCTACCGATGCTTCCGCCACTTTTGAAGAAGATTTGTTAAACATCGTCTCCTTGATGATGGTCGAAGATGGGCAAGTTACCGAGGAAGAAATCCGCATCGCTCGGCGACTCTACGAGAACATAACTCAAACGAATCTTTCGCGTGAAGAACTCGGCCGCGCCTGCTCGCATGTCCGCTTGCAACGCTGGAACACGCTTAGCTTCCTAGTCACCGCCACCAAACGTCGCAATCACGATGAGAAACTGCTGATTGTTCAAGCGATGTTCGGAGTCGCCGGTGCGGATGGAGAAATCTCCCCCGGTCGCCTCCGTTCCTTGGCCGAAGCCAAAAACGTCATGGAGCTTGCAGATTCCGAATTTCAGCGCGCTATCGAATCCACCACACAATGGCTAGCCTAGCCAAGTGTAGCACCGATGCCGAAGAGGTCCGATTGACAGTGTTCGCCAGGAAAAACCGTCAGTGGCAGTTGCACTCGTGCGCAGCGATGTATACAGTACTCAGAGCGATGTATACATTGCAATAGTCCTCCATCAACCATCCCATCCCACCCGGCAAGGCGTCGAGTTTCGCTCGATGTTTTTCACAAAGGCGTTCTATGTCCGTGGCTGTTCAGAAGTCGGTAGTGAATGAAAAGCGTTCGCTGACTCAGACAGTCGCCGATACACTGCGGCGAGAGGTCATTGCGGGTACGATCGCACCTGATTCTTTGATTGCAGAAGTTGCGACTGCGGAGAGATTAGGCGTCAGTCGCGTCCCTGTTCGCGAAGCAGTACTGTTACTTGAGCGCGAAGGTTTGCTCATTCTCGAAGGGCGGAGCCGACGTCGTGTTCGCACTTTGTTCGCACAGGACTTCGATGAGATCCTCGATATTCGGTTGTGCCTGGAATGCCAGTTGATCGGGCTTGCAGCTAAAAATTACTTGCAAAGCGATATGGAAGCGATGGAGGTGAATCTCAATGAGACCCGCAAAGCTCGCAGCCTAGATCTAGTATCGATCCTGGATATTGAATTCCATAACTTGATTGCCATCGCGTCCCATCATTCACGTCTAGCTCACCTGTGGGATGTGATGCGAGGTCAAATCCAGTTGTTTACTGCGGCCTTGCATCGAAATGAAGATCGTATCACCAGATCTGTTTGTGAATCTACCTACGAAGCGCATCGCGAGCTTTTGGATCTGATTCGCATTCGCGATTCCAAGCGGGTAGTTCAGCTCTTTCGGACCCATCTGCTTGGATGGAAGCCAAGTATCGAAGCGGTTCGCGCGCTCGAGCAGCAGAACATGTCGCTGGATGGTCGCATTCCGCGAAAAGCCGATCGCCAAAGGGCCGATCGCCAAAGGGCCATAAGCCAAAGGGCCATAAAATGAAAAACTTCTCTCCCGCTATAAAAGGATCCAGCGCACGCATGGTTCTGGGTTACTTGGCAGTCATTTGGGGCTGCAGCAATGTGTCTGATGCACAGGATCCAGAGTTTTTTGAAAAGAAAATCCGACCAATCTTGCTTGAGCGATGCTTGTCCTGCCATGGGGCAACCGATTTTGAGGCGGGCCTATCCATGGCATCTCCGACTTCAATCAAAGCGGGCGGTGATAGCGGACCTGCCATTGATTTGCAGCAGCCAGACAATAGTATCCTGCTTACCGCCGTTCGGTATGAAGCGGATATCAAGATGCCACCGGATGGGAAAATGTCCGATGCCGAAATATTGTTGCTCCAACAGTGGATTGAGCGAGGCTTGCCTTGGCCGAACGCCGATGTCTCAGTGGGACCAGCTAAGGCGAAGTTTGAGCCGAACCAAGCGCAGCGTGAGTGGTGGGCCTACCAACCATTGACTCCTACTGTCCCACCTGTTGCAAGCAAGCTGGCCTCCGGGAATTCGATAGACCGATTCGTCAACGATGAACTTTCCGCGCGCGGATTGCACCCATCCAAGCAGGCGGACAAGCGGATCTTATTGCGACGAGCCGCGATTGACTTGACAGGGCTGCCACCGACGCCTGAAGAAGCAGCAGCCTTTTTGAAGGATGACTCGCCACGAGCATTCGCAAACTTGGTGGATCGCTTGCTGAACTCACCGTCCTATGGAGAACGTTGGGGAAGGCATTGGTTGGATGCCGTTCGCTACACAGATTACTTCCATAGTCCCAATTCAGGCACGTTCGAAACGGATAGCGCGTTTCGATACCGTGACTGGGTGGTAGAGGCCTTCAATCGGGATCTGCCCTACGATCAATTTGTCAAAATGCAGATCGCGGGCGATTTGCTCTACGCCAATTCAGATGAGCAGACAAAGTTCGAAGGGTTGGTTGCAACAGGATTTTTATGCATTGGCTCAGTCGATCATAGCGACGCAGATAAGGAAAAGATTGTGAGTGATTTGGTCGACGATCAGATCGACGTGATTGGCAAAGCTTTTCTCGGGATTACGCTGGCTTGCGCTCGGTGCCATGATCACAAATTCGACCCAATATCGACCGAAGATTATTATGGACTTGCAGGCATATTTTACAGCTCTCGAGTACTCGCCAGCCTAAATGCGAAAGGAGCTGCGACGACGATTGCTCGAGTTTCGATCGCGACAAGTCAACAAACAGAAGCCCGCGCAGCAAAGGAATCCGAGCTCACAACGATCCTATCGCAGATCGCTGCATCGGATCAGCAGGTGGTTCGCGAGTTGCAGGAAGGTGGGTTGGCTCTCACTTCGCCCGCTTTGAGCAGTCAAGCCGGCACTGTTTTCACCATCGCCGAAGATGGCAGTATCAGCGTGGGGGGCCCCGCCGCTAAAGATGTCTACACGGTTGAAGCCAGTATTGTCGCCGAGACCCCTTTGAAAGCGATTCGCCTCGAAGTCCTTAGTGATCCAGAACTCCCAGCTGGCGGCCCCGGCCGCGCGGGCGATGGGAACTTCGTGCTGAGCAAGTTCGAAGCCTCGCTTGTAGCCCCAGGTGACACCAGTGTTCCGGTGCCAATCGCCTTTGCAGAAGCATTTGCTGATTTTGAGCAAACCAGTTTCACAGCTGCAAACGCACTAACGGGAGCCAACGGTTCCGGGTGGGCGATCAGCCCGCGACACAACGAGAATCATGTTGCCGTATTTAACACGGCATCGTCGATCACGTTGGCTGCCGGAAGTAAAGTTACGATCAAACTTCATCAAGCCTACTTGGATTCTCATGCCATTGGAAAGTTTCGGCTTGCGATCATGCCTGAGGATTCTCAAATTCCCGAGCTAACTAGCAAAACTCGGCTTGAACTCCTGGCCATTCGAGACCGCTTGCAAGCCGAGCTCGCGGTCCCCTTGCCAGCCGTTCATGCGATCCAAGAAGGGGGAACACCCTCCAGTCAGTTTGCTGGTATCCAGGATGTGCATCTGCATATTCGCGGCAGTTACTCACAGCTTGGAGCGGTTGTTCCCCGTCGCCTACCGGAGTTTTTGGCGGGTACTCAACAACCTACGATAACGGGAAGCGGTCGGCAACAGCTCGCCGAGTGGATCGCAAGTCCGAACAATACACTTACCCCAAGAGTCATCGTCAATCGTATATGGCAGCACCATTTCGGCGAGGGGCTCGTGCGAACCCCAAGCAACTTGGGAAAGCTTGGGGAATTGCCAACACATCCTGCCTTGCTCGATTGGTTGGCGGTGCAATTGCTTCAGAGCGGCTGGTCAATCAAAGCTCTTCATCGCGAGATCATGCTGTCCGAGACGTACCAACGTTCGTGTGAGTCGACGCCAGAGCAACTCGAAATCGATCCGGACAATCGGTTTTTGAGTCGTATGAGTTCTCGAAGGTACGAAGCCGAGGTAAACGTGATGCGATTTTGTCGGCGACGGGCACGCTCGACTTGTCTCGTGGGGGGCCGGCGGTTTTGGATCTATCGAGCAAACGCCGTTCGCTGTACGTGGCAACAACTCGTTTTCAGCGCGAGAACTTTTCGACCCTCTTCGATGCTGCCAATCCCGAGCAGCCCGTCGATAAACGAAATCGATCGACCGTCGGCCCCCAAGCCCTGTTCTTCTTGAACAGCACATTCATTCTGCAACAGGCTCAGCTTCTCGCGGAACGTCTTCAACGTGAGGGGGGAAACGACCAGGAACGGGTGGAGTTGGCCTATGAGCTGCTTTTCACACGACGGCCTACGGTCCCGGAAGTTGCAAAAGCCCTCTCCTTCGTCGAGGCGAATGGTTGGACCGACTTCACGCACGTCCTGCTGTGCAGTAACGAATTCATCTACGTACCTTAAGGTCATCCCACATGCATGCTTTCAGCAGACGAAGCTTACTTGCAACAGCCGGAACAGGCTTTGGCATGCTCGCCCTTGCCGATCTAATGGCCCGCTGCGAAGCTGAGGATGCGTCGGCCAACCGTTCCCGTACGCAACCCTTGCCGCAACCTCATCACATCGCCTCCGCGAAACGCTGTATATTTCTGTACATGCCAGGAGGCCCATCGCAATTGGATTTGTTCGATCCTAAGCCACAAGTGACGGCGGACAACGGCAAGCCGCTACCGTTTGCGTCACCCAGACTTGAGCTAACAAAGCCAGGGAACTTGTTCGCCTCGCCGTGGAAGTTCTCTAAGCACGGTGAATGCGGAATGGATGTCAGCGAGTTGCTGCCTCATCTGGCCACGCGAGTCGATGACCTATGCATGATCCGCTCGATGGTCGCTGACAATATCAATCACACCGGTGCAGCGCTGCAGATGATGACCGGAGAGCAGGCGTTTTCCCGTCCGAGTTTGGGGTCGTGGCTACTGTACGGGCTGGGAAGTGAATCGGAGAATCTCCCCGGCTTTGTGATACTTAGCCCTACCTCTTTTTTTCAAGGTGCGCCGCTGTGGAGTTCTAGCTTTCTGCCAGCGGTCTATCAAGGGACGTGGGTCCGCGACTTTTTGAAACCAATGGTGGATCTATCTCCCGCCAACGAGCGCCCCAAGCAACTTGCCAAGTTGCAGTTCCTGAGTGAGATGAACTCAGAGTACGGCCTTGGACGTTCGAACCAGAGCGAACTGGATGCCCGGATCGCATCTTTTGAACTGGCGTTTCGCATGCAAGCGGCGACACCCGAGGCATTTGATTTGTCGCAAGAGTCGGCAAACACAAAAGAACTTTACGGAATTGACGACCCGTCGTGCGAACTGTTCGGAAAGCAATGCTTGCTGGCCCGACGCCTCTGTGAGCGGGGAGTACGATTCATTCAAGTTGCCGATTCACCCTCCAGCAACAACTGGGATCATCACGCCGATATATCAGGCTTGTTACCGACTCGCTGCAAGGCCATCGATAAGCCGATCGCGGGTTTGCTGACAGACCTCAAAGCCAGGGGGATGCTGGAAGAGACCCTGGTTGTTTGGGGTGGCGAGTTCGGTCGCACGCCCACCGCGCAAGGTGCGAATGGTCGTGAACATCATCCCTTTGGATTCACGATGTGGATGGCCGGAGGCGGAGTCAAGGGTGGTCTTACCTATGGCTCGACCGACGAATACGGATGGCATGCGATCGAGAATAAAGTTCATGTGCACGATCTGCATGCAACCATTTTACACTTGATGGGCTTAGACCACGAGCGACTCACCTATCGCTATGGCGGACGCGACTACCGCTTAACAGACGTGCATGGAAGCGTCGTGTCCGACATTCTCGTCTAGAATGAAAGTGGCGAGCTAAGGAACTTATTTGCCGAGCTCTTTAAATCTGTCATAGGTTTGATTGAGTGGGTGCAAGTCCTTGCGTCCGTGTATCATGCAAGCGGTCCATTCAGCTAACCTCAAGCCCAGGCGGCGACAGGCCTCTTGCGCGCGATCCTCCGCTGGTGCACCGGCGGAGATCGCTCCGTAATGCGCGGAGAACTTGATACCTGAATAGTCGGTTAAGCCAAAAACAAGAAATCCATAGTTGATCAAGATGGACATCAGCGCCATGCAGGTCCACTCTTGGCCACCGCCCCATGCGCCACCAGAAGAAAAGACGCAGCCAATCTTACCGTCTCGCTTGCCCCAGTTTTCAAGGGGCTGTTGATCCCACCACTGCTTCATCTGCCAGCTGACACACCCGTAGTTGGTGGGGGAACCGAGGGCGATCCCTTCACACCAGTCAAGATCGGTGTGGTCGGCTTCGTCGATACAACGCAACCGAACTTCGGCGTCGCCTAGCGATTGTGCACCTTCGGCAATCAACTCGGCCATGCGTTGAGTGTTCTTCGTATTGGAATGATACAGAACCAAGATCTTTGTCATGGAAACTTTTTCTGGTAGTGGATCTTGCTAAAGATCCTATCTTGCTTTTCCGGTAATGGATTTTGCTTTCGTTATCAGGAGATCGAAGCGAAAGTTTTTACGATTGGAACTCGGTGAGTAAAGCAGCACGTCGACTTCATGTCGCTTGAGGCCACCGTGTCGCGATAGACATCCAGCAAGTGCGTGACTTTTTGCGAAGGGGTGACCAGCATCACGCACCCAAACTCGCGATTGATTCTCAATCCGCCTTGAGTCTGAACGGAGCTCGCATCGGCAAAACGCCAATTGCTGATGCTTGCACCCGAGACCCCTTGCTCGAGGAACAGCTTGAGGAGCGTTTCGGAGTCTTTGCGTTGGGAGACAACGTTAAGTAAGGTGAGATCTCGACTAATACCTCGGTTGCTCGCCGCGAACTCACGAGCTCGCGGATCGCGGACGAGCAATTGATTGGCGCGCCACTGGGTCCCACCTTGAAGCGAGTCGATCGCGCACACCACTTGTTGGATACTGACCGAGTGCTTTTTGGCCTGGAACACGCTCGCAAGATTCGTGAGCCCTTTGCTGGCGGGCAGTTGATAGATAAAGCCCCGACCCGGTTGTTCGACGCGCCCCGCTTGTGCCATCGCTTGAAACACCGCTTCGAGATCGAACTCGTCGACGACGACGGTGATCAATTCTTTCTCATGCTTCTTGGTGATTCGAAGCAATCCTAAGCGGTCGCGGAGTCCGTAGCCGCGAACGTACGTGATGGTTGCCCCTTGTGCCCCAGCTTTGATCGCCGCTCGGGCGATTGGTTCTGCCGCCCCGCGATCGGTGATGTGAATGAGTGCTGTAAGGTCAGGCTTGAATTTGATATCGAACGATTTCGATTCGAAGCCATAGACCCCCGCCTTCCACAGCGGATAATCCTCAGCGCACAGAAGCTCATCGCAGGGGGTCGCGAAGATAGCCCCAGCCCCGTAGAGCTGTAGCTTGCCGACAATCACGATCTGTTCCATCAGCCGATCGGCCTCTTCCCCTGGAACGATGAAATGCAAGATCTCTTGTTCGGGTGAGATGGCTGGCAGCAAGGACTCGTACCAATACTGCTGCATCAATGTGCCCCGCGCACTCATGGTCATGGCGTGCGCGGCACCGCTGCTTAAGACCTCTTGGGTCACCACACCCGCGCTTTGGCGAGGCAAAATGGCGGTGACAAAGGCATATCCGGAATGCTCGCTAAACGATTTCATCGGTCACCGCATTGAGTTCATCTTTTCGAGAGCGTTGGACCACAAGCCCCACGATCAACACCGTTAGGATCGGGCCCACCGACGCCAGTGCAAGGATCCCAAATCCATCGATGACACCAGGCACGTTGGCACCAATTCCGAGCCCCATCGCCAGCACAAGCGGCACCGTAATCGGTCCAGTTGTTACGCCAGCCCCATCCCAGGCAAAGTTTACGAATTCGTCCGAGGAAAGAATCGTCAGTAGCAATAACAACAGATAGGGTGGTATCAAAAGCATTGTCAAATCGAGCGATTCGAAGGCCATCTGGGCCACACCCGCAGCGATCCCAAGCCCCACGCCAATCGCCACGACCTGCATCAGCAGCTTTTTCTTGAAGACGCCCACCGTCACGTCCTCGACCGTTTCGCCCATCGCGTTCAAGGCGGGTTCTGCAAGCGTTGCACCGTAGCCTAAAAAAAACGCGAACAACATGGTGACAACTTTTCCGACCACCGGATTGTCGAACACGGCGGGTACCTCACCCGAACGACCCCAAGGGATGATGGAGGCAAAGGTTACCGGAACGTTGCTACCCAGTTGTGTCCCGAGCGGCGTCAGGCCCATGGTCAAGCCGAGACTAAATAAAGCCATTCCGATCAACGCGAACGCAATGCCCAGCGTGATCTCGTCACCTTTCCTCAGCTTCTCTTTCAGGATTACGAGCAGGGTCACAAACATAAACACGCATAGCGGTAAGATCGCTTGCGCCGAAACGAGCAAGGCACCGAGTAACTCTTGGCCGACCGCAAAACTGCTGTCCCAGGGCCGGCGGGTCTGGCTGAGCACGAAGTTTTCAATGAGGCCATGATTGTGTACTTTGTGCAACACAATCTCCGCATTCCGGTGAACGATACGGCCATCTTCCAGCACCACCTCTCCGCCGGTGTACAGTGTTTTATAGCCGCGCGGATCGCCCGACAACTTGCGATCTTCGAGATAGGCTTGGAACTCCGCCTCGGTGAATTGCGGTGGCGCCATCTCTGGATCCAGTTCGACGGGCTCCACTGCCACTGAAGAGTCATCCTCCATCACCAGCACACCATTACCTTGATAAGCTTCCGTGCCGTAGAAGTCATTGGCGTATTGGTGGTAGATGGCGAGCATCAAGACGGCAAGAATCGGAAGCAACGACGCCAGCGTCACGATGCCAAACCCCGCCTCCGCTCCACCAGAGCGTCGTGAACTGTCGTTGCCGATGATGCGGCAAACACCAATGCCCAGAGCGAGCACGAGTGGGACTGTTACCGGACCGGTCGTTACCGCACCGCAATCCCACGCCAATCCGATCACTGGCGTCAACAGCGGATCGGTATACGCGTAAATCGTCAAGGCGAGCAAGCTAGTCACCAACGGGATGATGAAGACTTTAAGCGACCAGCCGTAAAAGAACCGCAGAATTCCCATGGCCACTGCGACCCCCACGCCCACGCCCACCGCCAAGATAAGTTGCCCAGAAAAGTCATTGAGCAGGCTAAACAGCAACGGCGCCTGCTCGGGCTCAACACCGCTCCCAGCCTTCTTTAGGACCGATATGGCGGGCTCCGCGAAGGTCGCTCCCAAGCCTAACAGAAAAGCAAAGCCCAGGATCACCGGCAACTTCGAATTACGAGGAAGGATCGCCCCGATCGTCTCCCCAAAGGGCATCAGGCCAAGTCGCAGTCCCTCCATAAAGAAGGTCAGCCCGACGACCACGAACAAGATCCCTAAGGCAATCGTGAGCCCGTAAATGATCGGCAACCGCAGCAGGAATATCTGGAACAGCAACAAGTAAGCGATGATGAACCATACGCTCCTGAGCTGTTCAACCGCCTTTTCCCGAAAGTATCGCCACAGGATCGATACCACTCCTCGGATCCCGAGCGATTTCAACGCAGACTGTTTTGAACCGTGGTTGGGCATGAAGCGAGACCGTCATCCTTGAGCTGAATCATTCGGGTAAACATGAGCCACTGATCTGGCGCTAGTCCATTCTATCCTACAAAGCACTTGCAGGCGTAGAGTGGGTCAAGGTGGGACGAGCGGGGACACTTTGATTTTCTCGGCAGTCATTCTATCCGCTTCGATTTTGGAGATGTCCAAGATGTCGTTGATGATCGACAACAAATGCTCACCATTTCTCTTAATCGTTTCGATGCACTCGGCGGTGCCATCGGAACGGAGACCGTTATCTCCCTGCTCAGCCAGGATATCGGCGTAACCAAGAATCGCCGTCATGGGGGTACGGATTTCGTGACTCATATTGGCTAAGAATTCGCTTTTGCTTCGGCTGGCCATTTCGGCTTGGGCTTGCGCGTGTTTGAGTGAAGTTATATCCGCGCGAATCGCAAAATAACCTCGCACTTTCCCCGCGTCATCAAAGAGGGGTGCGATGGTCGTGTCCACCCAATACAGTTCACCACTCTTATTGCGATTGCAAACTTCGGCGTGCCAGAAGCCGCCGTTAGCCACGGACTTATACATCTCTTTCCAGAACGCTTTTGGATGAAACCCGGAGTTCAGAATACGGTGGTTCTGGCCGATTAATTCCTGTTGTGAATAACCGCTAATCTCACAGAATGCTTCGTTAACTGCGACAATCGTACCGGCCGTATCGGTTTCGGCAACGATGGCGTGGTGGTCGACGATCTTCCGATAAACGTCCAAATAGGTGTTTGCCGATCGCAGCTTCTCTTCTGCACTGATCCGTGCTTTGATATCCTCGGTCAGTTGTTGGTTGACAACTTCGAGTCGTTGTTGAGCAAGCTTTCGTTCCGTGATGTTTAAGTGAGAAACCACCAAACGGATTGGCTCATGGCAGTCGAACCGCGAAACGGTCAGCAGAAACCAACGTGCTTCCGTCGGGCTGTCGCACGGGTACTCGTACTCGAATAACTTTAAATCGCCGTTGATGACGCTGCGAATACCGCGCGCTACATCTGCAGCGACCACTCCCCCAGATTGTGCATCGCAGTCAGCAATAGCAAGATAGTTACTGCCAACACCAAAATCCGATCCTGGATAGTCATTTTCTTCGGCAAAGCGTATCCAATGCGAGTTGACGAACAGGATGGTTCCTTGCTCGTTCAGAATCGCGATATGGGAAGGAATCGAGTCGATCGCTCCATGTAGGAATCGCGTCGATTTCTCTAACTCCGCTTGAGCTTGTTTTTGTTCGGTCACGTCCGTTTCCATCGCGACAAAGCCGATATGGTCTCCTTCTTCGTTATAGGTTGGTTGGATATCAATTTGCAACCAGTACTGGTTTCCGTTCTTTCCTTGATTCAAGATAATGCCATTGAAATCCTCCTGATTGCGTATCGCCGACCGCATTGCCGCGACTGTCTTCGCACAGGTTTCCTTGCATTGCAAAAAGTGCCCAGGGACTTTGCCGATGACTTCTTGAAGAGTGTATCCAGTAACTTGACTAAAGCCATTATTGGCCCAAACGATGCGGCCTGCGGTGTCGGTAAAGATGGCGATGTTGGTAGTTTTCTCTGCAATCGTTGCCAACTGCTTTATTCGATCAACTTGCACTCGCCTATTTTCGTGCTCCTGCTTTGCAAGCCGTATGGGAGGCAAAACGAAGAGTCCAAAGAACCCCAAAAATCCAGCTCCGGAAATCCCAGAGAGGATCCAAATGCTGTTTTGCAACGTTTGAACCCCGCTGTGACGATTTAGTTGAAGGGCCGCTGTGGCTTGATCCATTTCGGGTAAAAACAGCTCGGCGTAGAGATTAATTTCAAATAACACAGCACTGGACGTTTTCGGTTCTCTTTCATCAAATTGGGTTAGGAATCGACCTGCAGCATCTAAAAGATCGCTGCGATGCTGTTCTGTTCTCGCCAGCAAGGCTTGAGCATTTGACAGCGTTGGATGGGAAGGACATGTAGCGAGGAGCGTCTGAATTCGGTCGTATCCGACTCGCAATTCTTCAACAGATTTTGCGATCTGCGCTGTGCCTTGCTCCGCTGTCGGTGGGTCAAAAGAACGCTGAATTCCGTTCAATTCAATTCCAGCGAGGTTGGAAATCCGCTGGGACAGCATGCCCTGACGTCCTGCGATATTGAGCACCTCTGCGTTTGTGAGCAATTTCGACAAACCGTTCACACAACCAATCGAAACGATTAACACAAGGCAGATACTCAACCCACACACGGCGACTGCGGCCCACGAGAGGCGGTTTAAGTACGCTGCTGTGTTTTTGTGGGTTGAAGCTGTCCATCCAGGTCTATGGTTTGGCTTCATTTCGTCTGTCCTTTGCGTCGTTTCGGTCTACACAACTATGCAGGTCGCCCAATTCTTTCGGGGATAAAGCGTTATCGCTGGGGTCTGACTGGCAACCTACCCTCCCCGTAGGAATTCAAGCGAAATGCTTGAGTTCCCACAGGGAGGGTCGGCCTATCAGGGCCGGGGAGGGGCACAACAGATATCCGCGATAGCAACGGACGACCTGCTCAGGGCCGCGGTTTTGGGCATTTGTAGTGCCGCCAATTGTCTTGAGCAAAAGCTTAAGTCTCCTATGCAAGTGCGTTGAAACGGTGCAAGCAGATTGCACAAAAATGCAGGTGCATTTTCTTGGCCTCTTCAACCGCATCTCAGCAACGAAAAGCTAAGCCTCCAGACAGGATTTCCTGATCAACGTTAACGGAAGTGCTTCTGTGGAAAGGAGACCATTTCATTAAAAGATGGCGATGAGTTACGCGACAAGAGGGGGGGTACATTGTTATCCGTGCAAACCAAGCCATGTTTAGCATCGTACGGTCCCCTTTTGCGTTTATGCGTAAGCTACATTGTCAAAGAGTGCATTCAGAAAGCCTCTACCTTCGGTCGACCATTGCGGCAAGTTCACTCTCCGGACACTCTATGCAAAGCTTTTCGTGTTACGGACTTGCGTTCGCGGCAGGCGGAAGCGGATTGGTGTTCCAGGTGGTCTGGGCGCGCGAGTTTTCGCAAGTCTTTGGTGCCTCGACTCAGGCGGCGGCCATTGTGCTCGCCATTTTCCTCAGTGGCCTCAGCCTGGGGGCGAGGTGGCTGGGGCGTCTCGCAGATCGTACGGACCATCCATTGCGGCTGGCGGCATGGTTCATCGTATTCAGTAGCGCCATCGCCGGAGGCGGGATCGCGTTGATTCTTCCCGTTTCCTCGGCGCTCGACGAGTTGTTTGCTGGGGTTGCGAGCTCATTAATTGGCATTCGTCTCTTCTACCAAAGCGTATTCGCTTCGTTGGTGCTGTTGCCGCCGACGATCTTGCTCGGTGGTGTCGCGCCAGCGTTGATTCGCGCCCTGTTCTTGGACAGCGACAACGTTCGTCCTGGTTTCAGTTTGCTGTTTGCCATCGAAACCTGCGGGGGCGCCTGCGGCGCTTTGACGACCGGTTTCTGGCTTATCGCAACCTTAGGTCTCCATGGCGGGCTGTGGTCGGCCGCGGCTAGCAGCATGGTGATCGCCGCAGTGGTTGCGTCACTCCCCAGAACTCCGCCTCCGCACAAGCCACTGTCCACGACGCCACCTGCCATGAACGACGCACTGCACCAATCGGCGAACGACGACAGATGGTTGCTGGCGGCAGTCGGTCTGGCTGGCTTCTCCGTATTGGGAATGGAGGTGGCTTGGACCCGTTTGCTGCTGCTGCTGTTGGGCGGCGACACCTATGCCTACACGATCGTCATCAGCAGCTTTCTCCTCGGGCTGGCCGGGGGCGGATTGCTGGCCCGTTGGCTCACCGCTGAGTTAACGAAGCCGCTGCCTGTATATGCTTTTCTCCAGATGGCTGTGGCGGGAAGCTTGTTGGTGGTGCTAGCGACATTCTCGTGGTTGACGGTTGGCGTCGGGCAGAGGTGGCTGGCATCTTTGGAAGGCGACTGGGGGATGGTCGTGGGTGGGCGATTCGCCCTTTGTTTTTGCTTATTGCTGTTTCCCTCGATCCTTGCCGGGCTGAGTTTCCCCGTTGCTGCCTGTCATTTTCTACGGCGGCAAATCGACGTCGGACAACGCACCGGTCAGCTTTACGCTGCCAGCGCTTGCGGAAACGTCTTAGGTGCGCTCGCCACAGGTTTTCTGCTAATTGGGCTGATGGGGTTGCAGTGGAGTATTGTCTCACTGGCAGCGATCAATATGGCCGCTGCGGCATGCGTCGTCCTTCCTCGCCTAAGTCCACTGCGAGTCGCTGGGGCAAACGCGTCCGGGGACCGCCGTGCCGCATGGCGGCAAACAGCGTTAATCGTCGTGGGCTTGGCGATCTGCGCTGGCTGGCGCTGGATTTGGCCGGTCATGCCGTTAGGCGTCAATAGAGGCGAGCAGGCCGATGAGGTAGCCTTTTACCGCGAAGAACTGGCCGGAACCGTGGCCGTGCTTCGGAATCGAGAATTCCCGGACCGGAGATTGATGTCGATCGATGGCATTATTATCGGAGAGAGTCACGGTGGAGTTGACGAGAAGCAACGGATGTTGGCTCACTTGCCGTTTTTGTTGCGGCCCAGGCAAGGCATTCAGCGCATCTATACCATCGGACTTGGGACGGGGATCCTGGCTGGTGAATTGAGTCAACAATCCAGTAGTATCAAAGTGGTTTGTGTCGAACTGTCGCCTGCTGTCATCGCAGGAGCCCGCCAATTTGCAGACCTGAATCGCAATATCCACGAACACCCTCGCGCACAGATCATAGCCGGCGATGGCATTCACTATCTTCGCCATACGCCCGTGCAGTACGATGCTATTGTCTCTGACGCCAAGTCGCGCCCGGGGTATGTAGGTAACGCTGCATTCTATTCGGTTGACTTTTACACACTCTGTCGAAATCGGCTAATGCCTGGCGGACTGATGGTGCAGTGGATTTCGCTTGAAACCCCTGAGCGAGAGCTGCGCACGATTCTGCGCACCTTTACTCACAGCTTTTCTCAAAGTTACGTTGGAATCGCGGCTCCTGATTCACTCTACCTGATTGGAGCGGATCAGCCGTTAGAGCTCGATATGCATCATCTGCAAGCCCACTTGGATCGACCTAACTCGGCCAATCTGCGCCAGTACGGCTGGCGTGATGCCTGCGACATCCTGGGCCTTTTGGCGGCCGACGGAGAGACCGTGAGCGCATGGCTGGCCGGTGACGAGCCCTTAAACACATTGACTTGGCCTGTCCTGGAGTATCAATCGCTGGACGTATTCCAGGTGCCAGCGGCGGTTCGCAAACAGAGGAACTTAGCCGCATTGCTTCGACTTACCGATCGACTTCCCAAGTCGCTGCGGGTAGCGACCGACGAAGGGCCGAGCCTGACCGATTGTTCCCGTTCTGCACGGCTCTTGCTGGAGGCGACGGTCTTGCTGGGCGAACGACGGGTCGAGGAGGCCCTCGCGCGCATCGACGAGGGAATGCCCCAAGCTGCGCGTCATACTCGATTTCGGAAACTAGCGGTCGAGGTGTACTTTAACCAGGCGAAGGGGGCTGGCGAAGCGAACGATGCGACGTCGGCCAGCTCTTACTATCGAAAGATTGCGCGAGCTCTGGACGAGGATAACGCCGCCGGGCACTGGCAACTGGCCGTCCTGTTTCAACAGTCGGGCGAACTCTACGAAGCGGCGAATCAATACTACACGGCATTGCAGAGCGATCCGCAGAATGTTGACCTGCGTTTAGAGTTCGCGAACCTACTCGCCGACATGCAGAAAAATTCGCAAGCCATCGGTCAATTCCAACAGATCCTGCAAACGCACCCAAGTCATCCGCAAGCGCACCTGGGACTTGGGTTGATGCTGCTTATGCAGAATGACGAGCTCCAGTCACGGCACCACCTCATCCAGGCCGTGACGCTGGACCCTGGGTTACGCGAAGTGGTAACGCAGGCAGGCAGCCGCCTGAGTCCAGATTGACCTCCGCCTCATGGCGTGTCCTAGAGGCGTTCGGAAAAGGGGACAGTAACCAAAGTCAACTCAATATCGATCTTGGCAAGCCCGATGACCCGGCAACGGAGGAGCTTTATAGGTTTCTGCAACCGTTGTTGGCTCTCCATTGATTTTTGCCCCCTCCGCAAACCCAAAAGGATCGTAGCGATCGCCGAGGGAATACGGCAGGAAGAAAATCTTTAGCAAGATCCACTACGGAAGGAGCAAGTTCATTTGAACGGGTGTCGGGAAGAGCTTGCGTTCAGTGTTGCAAGATTGCAACGCTCAATTTTGCTCCCGCAAGAATGTTTCGAAATGATAGGGCTTATCCCGAATCTTCAATGGGCGCCTAGTTGATCTTAATCCTCTCCCTGCGAAACTAGGCTCGGTTTCTAAATGTGGTAATCGCGCAACCCGCCAGCTCCTCCCCTCGGATCCCACCATGAACTTCCATCGCTCTACTTGCGTGCTATTCGCCTGCGTTTTGCTCGTCTCGCTGACTTGTCAATCAGGGGACGTGAGGGCGCAACAGGATGATGCATCTCCAAGTTCACTCGGGGCACTCTCTGCTCAAGTGACCGATTCTGCGGCGGTCGCTGCGCCAGCAGCCACTTCACTCACCTCGACAGCGTTTCGCGCGGGAGCGGCAGCGGTCGACATTTCACCAACCGCATTTCCGGTCCGCATTGCTGGCGGCTTCCTGGAAGGGACTGCTACGGAATTAAAAGACCGACTCTTCGCCCGCTGCATCTTGCTCGACGATGGATCGACTCAACTCGCGTTAGTCGTCGTCGATACTTGCATGATGACCCAAGAGTTAATCGACGCCGCTAAGCGATTGGCCAGCGAAGCGACAGGGATCCCAATCGATCACATGATGGTCTCGGCCACACACACCCACTCAGCCCCAGCGGCCATGGCCTGCCTGGGGACGCGACAGGACGAAGCGTATGCAGCTTGGTTGCCTGGGAAAATTGCCGAAGCCCTGATCGCCGCTGATCAGCAATTGCAACCCGCCCGCGTTGGCTGGGCCAGTATGGACGATTGGGAACACACTCACAACCGTCGTTGGATTCGCAAAGCAGATCGAGTACAGGTCGACCCGTTCGGGCAAGCTTCGGTACGAGCCAATATGCATCCGGGACATCTGAGTCCCGACATTGTCGGACCATCGGGCCCCGTGGATCCCACCTTATCCATCATTTCGCTGCAGACCAGCAGCGGACAACCGTTGGCCGTCTTCGCCAACTATTCCCAACATTACTTTGGGTCCGATCCGGTTTCTTCCGACTACTACGGTTTATTCTGTAAGCACATGGCGTCGTTATTGGACCAGCCAGGCGATGGGAACGGACCCTTTGTGGCCGCGATCTCCCAAGGGACGAGTGGGGATCTGATGTGGATGGATTATGGAACTCCGGCCGAATCGCCGGGCTTGGAGCGATACGCCGAAGCCGTGGCAAGCTATGCAGAAATGGCACTCGCCAAAATCGAGTATCACGACCATGTGCCGATCGGAATCGTCGAACAGAATCTCACGCTGCGTTACCGCGTGCCCGACGATGAGCGGCTTCAATGGGCAGGGCCGGTTGCGGAAAAGATCGAGAATGAACTTCCCAAAAATGTTACGGAAGTTTACGCCTTGGAAGCGATGCTACTGCACGCTCGGCAACAGGCGAACGTCAAACTGCAAGCCATACGAATCGGCGACCTGACCATCGCCACCTTGCCGAACGAAGTCTACGCGTTGACTGGACTGAAGCTCCGCGGTCGATCGCCGGGCAAAGCGCACTTCAATATTGAGTTGGCCAATGGGGCAGTGGGATACATCCCCCCGCCCGAACAACATCCGCTCGGCGGCTACACGACGTGGCCCGCCCGAACCGCCGGCTTGGAAGACCAAGCGGAACGCAAGATCATGGACACTCTGGTACAAGCGCTGGAGCAGGTAACCGGCCAGTCGCGGCGCACGATGAAGGACGAACATGGCCCTTACGCTCAAGCAATTCTTCAAGCCGAGCCGATCGCCTTTTGGCGGCTGAACGATGAAGATGGGAACTCACCCCGCAATGCGATCAACGTCGGCGCAATGGCAACACTCAGTCCCGGCTACGCTTGGTACCTGCCCGGCGTCGGCAGTGGCTCGGGAATCGGCGACCAAGCCCGCTTGGTAACTTCCAACTTCTCCGGACCGACACAAATCAATCGCTCGATTCATCTCGCTGGCGGTGACCTGTCGGCAGAAGTGCCTGGACTCGACGCAACCTACTCGACCGCCTTTTGGTTCTGGTTAGGAGAACGAAGTGGGGCCAGTGAGCGCAGCGGAGCATTGTGGATTGGCCCCGCAGGAGAACAACTTATCGCTCAGCAAGGCCCCGAGCATGAGGTGCGACTTGCGTGCAACGGCTTGACCTCAACGACAACCTGGCCAGCCGATCAATGGAATTTCGCAGTGGTCACGCGGGAAGCGCAGGTGCTCCGCGTTCATATCAATGGAGTCAGAGAGCCTGCGTTGGAGACCACGCTCCCAGCCGTGTCGGAACAGCCAGCACGCGTGCAGTTCGGAGTCGGACTGCAGGGCAAGCTGGACGAGATTGCCCTGTTCGACCGTCTGCTGACCGGCGACGAGATCGTAAACTTGTGGGAGGCTTCCGGTGTGGCTCAACTGCTTGTGCGCGAGGAAGCGGATCGCCAGCGGTTGGCTGCGATCGCTGCGGCAAGGTTCCGTCCGCTGGAACTTCCTGCCGACTATTTGCAATCGGTACTTTCCCTCAAACCACTGGTGGCGAGCCCCTTGACGGAGATGCCGCGCGATTTCGAGCTGATGGGCAAGATGACCTTTGACTCCACGAACTTTGCGAGCACCTCGGCGGCGCGAATCGCCAGCAAGCGTTGGGAACTTCCCCAATCTTATTCGGTCGCATTCTGGTTTCGCAACGAATTAGCCAGCGATATGCGTCCGGTGACCGCCTATTTGTTTTCTCGAGGCCCCGACGACGATCCCACTGCACCGGGCGAACACTTCGGCATCGGTGGAACCTACCGCGGCGACTTGACGGGACGACTGATGTGGTTCAATGGCAATACGAGTGATCAAGTGCTGGCGGGTCGAACGGTGCTGCGACCGGGGACATGGAATCATGTCGTGCTCATTCGCGATGGTCTCCAGGTTATGGCCTTTCTCAATGGCGACCCACAGCCTGAGGTCGCTGGACCGCTGGCGATCACGACCGACAGCTCGCAGATCTTCTTCGGTGCCCGGAGCGATTATTTCGCTCCTTTGCAGGGCAACATGGCACAGGTGGCTGTGTTTGATCGCGTACTGAAAGCTGAGGAAGTTGCGTTGCTGCACTCGGCTGCTCAGCAGCCCACAGAGCAAAACGAAAAAAATCCGGGGAATTCACCAGGTAGTTCACAACGGAAGGCAAATTCAAAGGCTGAGCCACTGGCCCCCGACAGCCAACCGCTGGAGGTCGACGCGTCACTGAAGAAGATCCATGTTCCGCGAGGTTATCGCGTCGAGTTGGTCGCTGCGGAGCCAGAAGTGATCGATCCCGTTGCGTTTGACTGGGACGAAGCGGGGCGGCTGTGGGTCGTCGAGATGTCCGACTACCCGTTGGGCATGGATGGCCGCGGTCAACCAGGCGGTCGCGTGCGCGTGCTGGAAGATTGCGATGGCGACGGACGGTACGAGAGCAGTCGTGTCTTCGCGGAAGGTTTGGCCTTTCCCAACGGCATCCTGACCTGGCGAGATGGAGTGCTGGTGACTGCCGCACCCGAGCTCTTGTTCCTCCGCGACACGGATGGCGATGGAGTTGCCGATCAGCGGGAGGTGCTGATGAGCGGCTTTAACGAGGGGAACCAACAACTGCGCATGAACCATCTGCGTTGGGGAGTGGATAATTGGGTCTACTGTGCCAATGGCGGCCACCATGCCAATCATGGATTGAGCACGCGCGTGACCTCGCATCGCAACGGCATGTCGTACGCGATCGGAAGCCGCGACTTTCGCTTCCGTCCAGACACCGGTGAGTTGGAATTGGAATCGGGGCCATCGCAATACGGTCGCAATCGCGATGCGTGGGGACATTGGTTTGGGACACAGAATGCAAATCCACTTTGGCACTATGTTCTGTCAGACCGTTATCTTGGTCGCAATCCGCATGTCCCAACGACTACAGCGCTCAAACATCTGGTCGGACCGGACAGCCCCAAGGTGTATCCCGTCAGTCCACTTGAAAAACGTTTTCACAGCTTCGAGCAGTCGGGCCGCTTCACATCGGCCTGCAGCGGCATGATCTACAACGATGAACTGCTGTTCGGGCGCGATGGGCTTTCGCATGCGTTTACGTGCGAGCCGTTCCATAATCTGGTGCAACACAATGTGCTCTTTGATACCGGTGTTAGCTATCAAGCCCGGCGTCCACTGGCGGAGGGGCAATACGACTTCTTTGCGAGCGAGGATCGTTGGTGCCGTCCCGTAATGGTCCGCACCGGACCGGATGGTGGCTTGTGGTTGGCTGATATGTACCGTTACATGATTGAGCACCCCGACTGGTTACCGGCGGAGGGACAAGCTGAATTGTTGCCGCACTATCGCTTGGGTGATCAACGGGGGCGCATCTATCGTGTGTTACCAAGCGGCGATGCTGGCCGCCCTCAATGGGCATTCGATGCGTTGTCGACGGCCGGACTGGTGGCGGCGCTTGAGTCTCCGAACGACTGGCGGCGGGATAAGGCCCAGCAGCTACTAATCTGGAACGCCGACGCTGCCGCCGTTCCATTGTTGCAAAAGTTGCTTGAGATCAGTCCTGTTCCTGAAGCGCGGTTGCACGCGTTGTGGATCCTCGACGGCCTGGACGCTTTGAGCGAGACCCGCTTGGTGTCTGCCCTGGCCGACGTTCATCCTCGGGTGAGAGAAAACGCACTGCGGGTTGCAGAGTCTCGCGAAACACAGGCCGTCCTGGCAGCGGCTTCACGCTTGGTCGACGATGTGGACCTCAAAGTTTGCATGCAGCTGGCGTTGAGCGTTGGGCAATGGAAGTCGCCGGTGGCGGGTGAAGCGTTGGTGGCTTTGGCGGTCCGTTATCCTGACGAGCCGTTTATGGTAGCTGCCGTGTTGAGTTCCGCGTTGCCCCATGGTTCGGCGCTTGTACGTGCAGTGCTCCGAGCCGATCAGCACGTGTGGAACACTTACCGTTCGCCCCTGTTGAGGCAAGCGCTAGGCGCCCAGGACTTTAGTTCGCTGGCGCTCTTGTTGCAGCAAGTGCTCGATTCCGAACCAGAGCATTCAGCCGAACCAGAGCATTCAATGGCATCGCTCGACGGGCTCCTCGCGTTGCTGCAGCAGTTGGGTGCCGACCTGCATCAACTCGCTGCCAATGATCGCCAAGGTAAGTTCGCAGCTCAAGTTGCGCGCGTGGATGCGTTGCTGGCGTTCGCCCAACAATTGGCAGAAGATGAAAGCCAACCCGAAGCAGCCCGACGATCGGCGGCGATTTTGCTCTGTCGCCCAGCCAAGTATCGCAGAGCTGGCGTGGAGTTGTTAGCGAGCTGGCTGCGGCCGCAAGTGGATTCTAAAGTTCAAGCCGATGTGCTGGGAGTGTTGACGCGGAGTGGTGACGAGCTGGTGCCGGAGGTCCTCGGGGACGCCTGGAGTGAGTTCAGTCCTGAGCTACGCAATCTCGCCTTACAGGCTTGGTTGTCGCGCGAGGCATGGACCACGAACTTGCTCGATCGCCTGGAAGCACAAACGATGAGCGTGAGCAGTCTCGATCTGACGCAGCGGTCGCGTTTGCTCCAGCATCCGAGCGAGGCAATCGCCAGGCGCTCCAGCCTGTTGTTAAAACAAGCTGGTGATTCGACGCGTCGGGAAATCGTCGAACAGTATCGTCCAGCATTGCAACTCCAAGGGCGGTCCGAAGTGGGGCATCAGGTCTATGTTCGGGCCTGTGCGAGTTGCCATCAGCGGGGCGGGGAAGGGCACAACGTGGGGCCCAATTTGGCCAGCGTCGTTGAACACTCCGCTGAGAAGCTGCTGACGAATATCTTGGACCCCAATGCAGACATCCAGCCTGGCTACCACGCTTATACGTGTCTGCTCGACAGCGGCGAGGTCTTATCGGGGATCATTGTCGGAGAGACCGCAAACAGCGTCACGATCAAGGACGCTAACGGACTCGCGAGAACGATCAGTCGTGGTGAAATCGAGCGTCTGCAAAATACCAATCTCTCGTTCATGCCTCAGGGAATGGAAACGCTGCTGACGCATCAAGAATTGGCCGATCTGCTTGCCTTTCTGCATACACCGGTAGCGGGCGATAGTCCGCAGCCGTAGATTGATGATACCGCACACTGAGGCGGCTAAACTGCCTTCAAGCGGCGGGACTGTCTTAAGCCCGGAGGGTGGCATTTCCCTGCCGGTGGTGTAAACCACCGGAGACATTGTTGCGGGGACATAAGCCCGGAGGGCGACACAGCGGTTGATAACTTAAAGCTAGGAGAATAAATAATGGCCTCTCATCATCAGCTTCTCTATCACATTGATTGCGGTCGCCGATTTTGTGAGACAATTGAAAGCCAGTACCATTAAACCTATCAGCGACTTGGCGACATGTTCACCCCTTTTTATCGATTCACTGTTATGAAAATCTCACCGATGAATTCCTGGATGCTGCTAGGTCTTGTCGTGGCACTGCTACTTGTCGTTCCACCAACCAGCGGTGGCGAATTGGTAGGGGTCAGCGTCGTGCCGCATCGTATCGATACGGAATTGAAGTACCGTAAGCCGCATGAATCCAATCTCGCAGCCCGGGTGCAACTATTCGTCCAAGGCCCGGCTACGGCAAGTACCTTCGACCATCAACTGCCCGCCGCATTGCTTGAAACGGGGGACTGGGCCTGGCATGACCTCAACGCTGCCCTGCCAATTCCTGAGGGAGCGTTGGGCGTGTGGAGCTTCAACGGCAAGTCGAGTCGCTGGGGGGTGAACAATCGCTTCGAGGTCGCCGCCGAAGGACTGGGTACTGTGGACGTCGCGATCGATGAGCCGACGCGCTGGATATCCGCTGTGACCTGCCTCCGCGCCGACACAACAGAGCCAACGACACAGCCCAATCGCATGCTCGTCTATGTCGCCAATTCAACCGATCAACCGCTGCAGTTGCGGGCGCTTCAGTTGTATTTGCCCAAGGATAATACCAGCTGGCAACTGCTGTGGCCGCGACCAGCGATTCCAGTAGACGTGTTAATTCCGGCGGGTGAGAAGGGATTCATCGAAGTCTCGACCGGTGATCTGCCGCTGACGTATGCGGCGGTTCAAGTTGCAACCGACGGCAATCCGCTGTGGTCCCACTTTCGCATCAAACGCGAGCAATTTGATATCAGTGGAGGTTGGATCTTCGATTCAAAGGGGAAGTGGCGTGAGGTCAGCGTAAAAGATTCAGCGAGCGGCGCGATTGTCCGGAATACGTTCCTGGATTTGCTTTCGAGCATGCATGTCAATACCGCACACTACGAAGGTGCCGACGGATACTCCAATGAACCAGCGCTGGTTCAGAGAAATCCGTTGAAGCGTTTTAGTCGCCTGTGGCCAAGCGAACCATGGGAAGTGGAGAGTGAATTGAAGATGGTGCACGGCGTCGAGTTCTTGGGGGAACCGCAATATGGTGGCGGCAAGCCGGTGCCTCCGCAAGAGATCTTCGATGCGCTGCTACCCTACCGAGCTACCAAATTGGCGACCACGCTGACGAACAGCGAAGAGCGGATTTGGCGATACTACGCAGGCCTGTCCGACTACCCGCATTTTGACGCTTACCGCGTGGTGGCTCCCGCCGCTGATGCCTGGCAACAATACGATCGCTGGGGTGGCGAAAAGATATCGTGGGCAGCTCCCTTGGAAACCATTGGCAACTTGTGCCGTTCGCACCGAGAGCTCAGTCGTCCTGCGCCGTGCGCCGTCTGGTCACAAGGGCCGCACGCAGGTTGGGGAGCGGGCTGGCGCTTGGGGAAGACACGTCAGCGCCGTTCGCCCAATACCGACGAGCTGCGGGCTCAGGCGCTGCACGCGCTGGCCTCGCGCATCACGTCGCTCTACTGGTTCAATCTGAGTATCGAGTCGCTGGAGAAATTTCCAGACACGTGCGACGCCCTGCGGCGACTGGGGCGCGAGATATTCATGCTGGAGGATTTTTATCTACAGGGGGATGCTTATCGATTTGAGCGTAAGCTCGATGCGGAGGGCCAGCCCGATTGGGAGTTGTCATCGATCGTAGCGCCTCAGGGGGCCCTGTTATTTGCGCTCGACACCGCCTATCACATCGACCAGGACAAACTGGAGTTTGCCTTTGGTGAACCCCGCGATTGTACGCATGGGTTTGAATTGCCCGAGTGGTTGCGTGAACCGGCTGATGTATTTCGCATCGACGCCGACGGCGTGAACTCGGTTGCATGGCAAATGGAAGGCAAGCGGATAGTGATTACCGACCAAGCCAGTCGCGACCGAATCTATGTAGTCGCCAAGGACAAGAGCAGTCGCGACGAATTGGAGCAGCGGCGTCTCACCGCGCAAGCCCGCGAAGCCAGTTTTCAAGTGAATGATGGGATTTCGAGTAGTGGGTTCTAAAGACCCTACCCGCTCGTATGACTCGCGACCTTCGTCGTTAGGTTCAGCATCCGCGAACAGCGAACTCAAAGCCTGCCCACGGCGCAAGCCTGCCCCAACACTCTAGGCTCGTGGAATAGAATCCAAGGGTAGAATCATGGGAATTGGCGCTGGGCGATCTCCTAGTTCACCCGACAAGATTTCAAACTCTTCAAATCCATAAGGTTTGTAAAACTCGACTACGGCAGGCTTCGCGTCGACCACCACAGCAACGCATCCGGTGCGATCTGCCATCTCATGGGCGATCCCGAAGACTGCTTTCAATAGTTGCTTTCCAATGCCTTGACACTGAACGTTTTCGGCGACCGCTAACCGTGCTAATCTCAATGCTGGCAAGGGATACTTCGGTAGCTGTTTTCGGGATGATTTGGGTAAGTCTTTGATCATGATCGAAGTTGCTGATACGGTTGCAAACCCCAGGATTTTTGAATCGTGAACGGCCACATAGGTAGTCCCGATATGCAACCGAAACTGGTTCTGGCCTGCGAACCTCTGGAAGAAGCGATCCAGTTCGACATCGCCACAATGGAAGTCGTCGCGTTTGTCGTCAGGTCGTAGTGCCCGGATCTCAATCATCGAACAGCGCTCGCATGCCATCCGTTACCGGCTTGGGCTTCTTAATGCGATCGAGAATGGCCTTGCCTGTTACTTGAGAAACTTCGATGACAGGCGGAATGATCAGGTCTGCGGGAATGGAATCCAGAGCACTTAAATGATGAAGCACAGCCGTTTCGATTAAGTGGGATTTCTTAACGCCATGAGCGGCCACATACCGCTCCAGCAACTCTCGTGTTTCGTCGGATATGTTGGCCGAAATCTGTGTCGATGAACTCATTCAGCTCTTCCTCAATTTCAGCTAGCGTAGGAATTTCCTACGTTTTCATAGATTGTACGCTCTTCATCAACGAATGGCAAGATCGCACTGTTTCACGGACGGGCCAAGTAGTGACAGCATACGAGCCACCACAGAATTGAAAAACATTCAAGAGATTACCGAGCAGAAAGGAATGTACGATGCTCGAGAAAAAGCGATTCTCGATTACGAGTCCGGTTTGATTGACGCCCTTCAGGAAGGCCTTCAGGAAGGACTCCAGGAAGGAGAGGTGATCGGTCGTATACGATTGCTTCAGGAATTGCTGGATTTGCCCTTAAGCAACCAGGAAGAACTCAGCTCGCGCTCTGTGGATGATCTCATTGCGACCATGGACGATCTTCAAGCAAAGCTTCGTTCGCGGGAGGCATAGATGGTGCGAGCATAAGCGAGGTTCCGGCCGTGTTTTCGGTATTCGCGAATACTTCCCGTGTTGTCGAACACCGGGAACAAGACCTGACCCTGGCGATCACCACCGGTTTTGACAATCACCCCTGCATGTGTAACAATGGTTAGGATAGGCTTCTGTTTAGGAGAATTCCCAGGATGCAAATTCAGATTTTCAATGAAGCGGCTGCTATTCAGGCGGCAACTGCGGCGGGATTTTCGACTGTCGAAGAGTATGTTAACCAGACGATCAAGCAGGCGGCTGATATTGAAGCAATTCGCGTCGGCATTGAAGACACACGAGCGGGGCGGATGGTCCGGATCGAAGAGTTTGACAACGCTTTTCGCGAAGAGATGCATTTTGCGAAACGGGTCGACTCTTAGTGTTTAATGTTCTCCTTTCCGATGCTGCGCAATCCGATATTCGCAGCAACGTCGCTTGGTGCGTTGAGAACAGGTCTAGGGGAGAAGCCGAGCGATGATACATGGTCGTAATGGACAAGATCTACTCGCTCGAACATCTGCCATTACGCTGCCCCATTGCTCGTGAGTCCGAAATCTTGGGTATTGAGATTCGGCACCCGCTATTTGGTATTTCTTCCAAGCATACGCACCGCGTGCTTTACGAGATTGATGGATCCTCAGTCAAAGTGTTGCGTATTCTCTCGACCTTGCAAGATGCAACGGATTTCATCGACAAAGGCCCTTCACTTCAGCCGTAGATCGATTGATCGCATCACTCTCGATGACTTCCCATCGGCCCGACTATTCCTCGCAAAGCTGTGTCCCCACAGAGCCCTGCTCCGTTTCGTTGTGCGCCAACATTAGATATAAAAGAGGAACACAAACAAGATGATTTTCGGAGCTATGCTAAAAAATCCCGGGGTTTGGGGCTGGCCCGAAGGAGCACTGGTTCGCCCCCGGCTGAAAATGGAAATCGCAAATTTACAATTTTGCGATTCAGCTATTGCCTAAAATTAGGACCATCGCTGACCCCTTTGACTTTGATTTGTCTGTACCGGAACCACGCTGGGCAAAATGCTGTCGACGTTTAAGTTAACGGGAGTCGACAGCGTTTCGAACTTGATCCTCCGCGCTGCGAAGCGCTGCAGTAAATCACGCACTTGGACGTGAAAAGCAAGGGAGATTGAAAACACCCTGCGTCTGAACACCGGGAACAAGACCTGACCCAGGCGATCGCCTGCCTCCCTTGAAGTTTTATGACGGCCGCGAAGTGAAAACGACACAAGACTGGTTGCGCCGACGTAAGGAAATCCTCGACCGCTGACACGAGCTCATGGGAAAGTGGCCGCCGCTGATTGAGAAACCGCAGATCGAGTATGTGAAGACAGAGCGTCGCGAGAACTTCACGCAGCATCATGTGCGAATCGAGGTCGCATCCGGTTTTTTACGCCCAGCTATTTTGTTGGTTCCTGACGGTCCCTTTCCAGCAGTGGTCGTGCCCTACTACGAACCGGAGACAAGTGCCGGACTGGGCAAGGAACTGCGCGACTTCGGATATCAATTGACGAAACGCGGTTTTGTGACACTTTCGATCGGTGGAATGAACAGATATACCTGTTCTTTGATCGCTTCCTTAAACCATAACTTGGCCCCAAGGAAGGCGTCGCGCGATTCAATCGCGATTCCTTGTCGAGCTAAATACCACAAAGACCAGGAAACGAGACAGGAAAATGAAAAGTGGAAACTGTTTTCGATCAACACAAAAGGTGTCAGGAACCGTTTCCGGCAATAATAGCGCAATCGGTTCCTGACACCTTTGTTTCGTTCCGGTAAACTTTGCCGTCGCTTCGGTCTGCTCGACCGAAGCAGTCATGACAGTATACAACCTCCGCGTCGCCGACCAAGAGGCTCCGATGGCGAATGCCCTCGCTGCCAGGGGATTAATTTTAGGCAGCTACACACCTACTATTGTTTCCTGCGAAAGCGAAGGCCGACTGTAGCTGCTCCGATCAGCATAATGACGGCCGAGCTAGGCTCAGGCACAGCTGCAACAGAACTCAATGTCACTGTTGGATTTACCCAGAGTGAGTGATCACCGCCATGACTGCCGCGGGAGGAAGTAATCAGGGTCAAGAAACGATCGCTTGCATTAAGTGTACCCGAAAAGACTGACAGTTGGTCGGTACCATTGTGAACAGCAAAAGCCTTTTGCACACCGTCAACGAAAAGGTAGAAGTCGACAGAACCAAAGCGGGTACCTGCGGTGATATTATATGAACTAGCTTGACCCCCATGGAACGTTTCCATTGCATTCAGATCGAAGGTTATTCCTTTGTTTGCATGTGCACCAATCACCGGACCCGAAAAGTTATGGGTGACACCGAAGTTGCTACCATTCCTAATATGGTCCCAAGCGTTGTTCAAACCACTCATCCCATCTGAAATGCTTGTGACCGTGATGCCTGTCGATGAAACTACAATGCTGCTGCTTGAGAGACCAACTACCCCATCAGGTGCAAAAACACCATCAACAAATGGATTGGCGGAAAGGACAAAAGCATTTGTTGGCGCTGTATAAAAACCTATCGGGGCTGCTACATTACCACCGTTAAGCATATTGATTCCCGCACCGGCCGTTCCGTTCCCAGTGCCATTACCCCCGCCAACGATATCTGCCAAATTCAGCATCACTCCCGCATGAAGCGAGTTCAGAGAGGTAAAAGTAACCGCCAGGATTGCGAATACGAAAACGATTGTTTTGGAACTTAGAAAATTTTGCACGCTCGCACTCATCGTTGAAACCTTCACGTGTCGGAAATCCTGTATGTGTAATTCGGGGAGCGCAGATCTCTGACTTACGCCAGTCGACTCGCCTTCTACCAGTACTAATGGACGATTACCTATGTAGCCCTCAAGGAATCCGCAGAAAAATTGATACTTTTCGCAAAATGCCATCAATTTGAATGTGTGTCCCCGGGGCCGTCCCGGAAAAGCTCAGGCAACCGAGCCTTGCATTAGTGAAGATTAGCGTTAATTAGTGTTCCCTGTTCCCTCCGGTCATTTCTCGGCGGAGCCTGGTCGCTGGCGGATTGGAACACTAATCTGCACTAATCGACACTCATTGTCACTTCAGGGTACGAAGCGAACCGGGACCAAACCGAAAAGCTCAGGCAACCGAGCCCTGCATTAGTGAAGGTTAGCGTACATTAGTGTTCCCTGTTCCCTCCGGTCATTTCTCGGCGGAGCCTGGTCACTGGCGGATTGGAACACTAATCTGCACTAATCGACACTCATTGTGACTTCAGAGAACGAAGCGTTTCCATTCAAGTTCAGTTGAAGCACCAAAGTTGATCAGGTAACCAACTTTCTTTTTGCTGATTCGCATGTAGTTGAAAAGCTGAGCCTCGTGGTCTCGGGCAAGAGCGGCGACAGCTTTCAGTTCAACAACAATCTCGCCGAAGACGAGTAGGTCGGGTCGGTAAGCAGTTCTTAGGAGTTGATCTTTGTAAGTCACTGTGAGTTCTGCCTTGGTCTGAAACGGAATAGTCCTCAAACCAAGTTCAATTTCCAAACTCTGCTGATAAATTTCCTCGGCCATTCCATAACCGAGCACGTTGTAGACCTCAAAGGCCGCGCCCATCAAATCATAGCCTTCTTGCTTCAACATGAGTCTATCTCCTCAGATGGAAGGAAACACCAATCGTCACTAATGGAACAGAAACTTTGGCAGCCGAAAAGCTCCGACGTGACTGAGCATTACATTAGCGAAGATTAGCGTTAATTTGTGTTCCCTTTTTCTTCCGGTCATTTTTCGGCGGAGCGTATTCGGTAAGCAAATTGGCTATTTCGCTGTGACAATCTCTGCCAATTTCCGGCGAATCGCCTGTCGATAGCGCTCAATCGATGACGGTGCGCAATCCAGCGCTTCGGCCAGTTCTTGATTAGACATCGCACGGGTCGTGATCAGCATGAGCACTTTGCGGGGATTGTCGTCGAGCCGTTTAACTAGCTCGGAGAAAAGCCCCTGCACGTCGGCTCCCAGCTCGGTTAACATCTCTTCGAGATAGGCTTGCTCAATCAGGGGGAGACACGAGGAATGCTCGTCGAGCCAGATGGATCGTTGCGTTTCGCGAGCACCATATTGTTGGGGTGCCTGAATTTGGGAATCGTTCTTGAAGACATTGAGCTCAACGTCTCGTACACCTCGCAAGTGGTACTTTCGACGATCTCGTATTTTTCCAATCACAAATTGTCGTAGCAGGCCATCCAGCTCCTTTTCACCTAAGAACTCCTTGCTTCCGTGGCGAAATCTCAAACAGACAGACTTCACCGCACTGATGGCAACGTCCTCGTAATCGTCCATCGGACTCAGATGCATCATCTTCCGATTCGCAAAATCAAAAGCTTTGGGAAGCAGATACTCGGCCAGATGATTCAGGGCGCTCTCGTCTCCGTCACGCGCCTTGACAATCCATTGCTCAAGAGGTGAAAGTTCGTCGTTTTGCATGATTATCAGGTTTCACAAAGCACTAGTTGAGGCAGAAAAGCGGACTCCGACTGAACGCTGTCTTTTTCCTAGCTGAATTGTGCAACTCAAGCTAGAATATTAATCTGTCAACATCAATACGCAAGAATGAGAGGAGTCAAAGGCCGGAACGGCTCTCTATTTCTATTTTGCGATGTTACAAAATTTGCCGCGAAATCCTAGCTTGGCTCTCCGGGTCCGAGCCAGATCGGGTGGATTGGTAAAAGTCGTGGAGAGCCAAGCTAGAACGTCGCCTCGGGTGTTCCTGCCTGTGTGCTATGGCCCCCCCTTTCCCTGCCATCGACAACGAACTCCTCACTTGATCCTCTGCTTATGTTGCATACCCAATTCGACCGGTTGATCGATCAATTTGAGTCGGAATTCAGATCTGGAAACTTACCTCCGATTGAGAGCTACCTGTCTCAGACGGATAAAGAATCGAAACCGCGAGTCCTCCTGGAGTTGATTTCGCTTGAGATCTACTACCGCGTCAAATTGCTGCAAGAGGTTAAGGTTGAAGACTACGCACGATTCGGGAAAGATGCCTTGGTTCACGCTGAACAAGTGTGGGCTAGCCATGACCAACGCAACGCAACACGCGTTAGCGTCCCACCGGAGATCGGCAACTTTCGACTGATCGAAGAAATCGGTCACGGCGGAATGGGGGTCGTTCTGAAGGCTCACGACAAGAAGCTCAAGCGGGATGTCGCGATCAAGGTGTTAGCTCCGTATTTGGCAGCGGACGCCGAGGCCGTGCAACGCTTCGTGCGAGAGGCTCAATCTGCGGCAGCGGTGCGGCACGACAATGTCGTCACGATTCATGCGGTCGATGAAGCCAACGGCAGTCCGTTTCTCGTGATGGAGTTGATCAACGGCGAGTCACTGCAAGACCGGATCAAACGGGGGCCGCTCCCGGCGGACGAGATCGTGCAGTTCGGAATTCAAATCGCGTTAGGCCTCGATGCCGCTCACCGACGCGGGCTGATTCATCGTGATATCAAGCCGGCAAATATTCTGTTGGAAAGCCAAAGCGAACCCGGCAAGCCGAATGTCGTGAGAGTGAAGATCACCGACTTCGGGTTGGCTCGCGTGACATCGGCGTCGGCGATTACTCGTCAGGGGTTCATAGCTGGGACACCGCCGTACATGTCACCGGAGCAGGCCAATGGAAAACCGCTCGACCACCGCAGCGACCTCTTCAGTTTGGGGAGCGTGCTGTATTCGCTGTGTACCGGTCAGGTGGCGTTTCGTGCCGAGAGCGCGATCGCCGTGTTGCGGCGAGTGACCGATCACGAACCCGAACCGATTCGACCCGTGAATCCGGCGATCCCCAATTGGTTGTGCGAAGTCATTTCGAAGCTCATGGCCAAGCAGCCGGAAGATCGCATTCAATCAGCGAGAGAAGTGGCCGACTTGCTGACGCAATGTCAGGCCCCAAGTCGCGAAGAATGTGACAGGCCAAAGAGGGCCACGTTGAATCGCACGCGCATCGCGGTCGCGTTGTTGGCGGGCATCGTGTTTGCGGGCGTCCTGTTGGGAGTTGTCCTCAGTCGAGATCGCGATGCGAGGCCAACAGAACTGGACCTCAGGTCGACGAATCCTTCGGCGAGACCTCAGGCAGAGGGTGTCTCGTATGTCGCCACAAAGGCTCCTCCACGAGCGATCGCTCCCTTCAATGACGAGCAAGCCCGCCAGCATCAAGAGGCATGGGCCGCGCATTTCAAGTTGCCGGTCGAGTTCACCAACACCATCGGCATGAGGTTCCGGCTGATTCCACCGGGCGAGTTTCTGATGGGGAATACGCCCGAGGAGATCGAAGCGGAGTTGAAGCGGCCTGGGCTAATTCAACATTTACATTTCTGGCGAACGCCGATAGAGAGCGAGGGTCCACAGCATAAAGTGGTTCTCACAAAGCCGATCTACGTCGGGGTGACTGAAGTGACTCAGGCGCAGTACGAGCTGGTGATGGGGACGAACCCGTCGCACTTCTCGGCCACGGGTAAAGGGAAAGAGGCGGTCGCCAACTTGGAGACCGGCAATTATCCGGTGGAAACAGTGAGCTGGCACGAATCAGCTGAATTCTGCTCCAAACTGAGCCAGTGGGAGCAGCTGGAACCGTTCAACGGCCTGTCCGATCAAACGCTGACAACGCTGGAAGGGACCGGCTACCGACTGCCAACGGAGGCGGAATGGGAGTTTGCCTGCCGGGCCGGGACTATTACGCGGTTCTGGAGCGGCGATGAGAACGAGGACCTGATTCAGGCTGGCTGGTGCTCCAGTAACGCTGGTCACCGCACGCATGCTGCCAGCGAGTTGAAAGCCAATCCGTTCGGATTGTCGGACATGCACGGCAACGTGTGGGAATGGGTGCACGACGGCTGGGATCCGAAGTTCTATGGACAGTTTCAGGAGAATGTCGCCACGGACCCATTTAGCCCACTTTCCGCAGGCACCATGCCAATGCGCCGGGGCGGAAGTTTTATGCAAGTCCCGGAGTTGGTCCGCTCGTCAAGTCGCCTTCTCTATCACACGGTCAACGAGATGGGGTTCCGTGTAGTGCTACCTGTCGATGCCCTGCGGCAGGCGGTTAAGCTGTCGTCCAACATGGCCGCCAAAGACTAGTCCGGCTGTTGACGAAGGATGCTCATGCGGATGCTCGCGCCCAACAAGCCGAACTCCATCGTCAGGAAACCACTTTTACTGCTCAGCAGATGCCGGTCAGCCTGCTCCGGCAGTCCTCCCATGCGCGTCGCACTTGCCAAAAAAGCGTCTTGACATCTCCCTCGGCGCCTGTACTATTACACGCAGTACAGCATAACAGTTGCTAAGGTCCGACTGGCTAAAGGGCGAATGGCCAGGGCGCAAACGGAGAGCGGAGAGCGATGCAGATTCAAATCATTCCGGGAAGTGCACAGTCGATCTATCGGCAAATAACCGATCAGATTCGACGTTTGGTCGCATCCGAGAAAATTGTGGTGGGCGATGCGATCCCCAGCGTTCGGCAACTTGCCAAGGACTTGGTGATTAACCCCAATACGGTCGCAAAGGCCTACGCCGAATTGGTGCGAGATGGTGTGTTGGAGTCGCACCAAGGTCGTGGCTACTTTGTGGCTCGCCGAAAAAACATCTTCAGCAAAACAGAACGTCTGCGGCGGTTGGATGAATCGCTCGATGCGGCCATCAGCGAAGGGATCACGCTCGACTTCTCCGTGGAAGAGATCATTGAACGGATGCAAGTGCGGATTAACAAACTGCTCCCACAAGAACATTAGAACTTGGAGAGATACCATGCACAGTGAATACGCTATCGAAGCGCGCGGCCTGACGCGCTATTTTGGACGCACGGCAGTCGTGCGAGATTTGAATTTGAGGATTCCACTCGGTTCGGTGACGGGCCTGCTGGGCTTAAATGGAGCCGGAAAAACAACCACGCTGCGGATGTTGTTGGGATTCCTGGAACCGACGCGAGGCAGTTGCGAAGTGCTCGGGAAGGACTCGCGGCAACTGGGCCCCGAGGATCGAGCCCGTATCGGTTACACGGTCGAAGGTCACTTTCTGTATGGCTGGATGACGGTGCGCGATTGCGAGCGGTTTCAACGCGATACCTTTCCGCGCTGGAACGCTTCGCTGTTCGGAGAAACCATTCAGCGATTTGCCATCGATGCATCACAAAAGGCGCGCACGTTAAGTCGCGGACAACGGGCCGGCGTGTCACTGGCACTCACCCTGGCCGCGGAGCCAGAGTTGCTGGTGCTGGACGACCCTGCCCTGGGGCTGGATCCGGTCAGTCGCCGAGCGCTGAACGAAACTCTGATCGACTTTTGCGACTGCGGTCGGCGCACGATCCTGCTCAGTAGCCATCTGTTGGATGACGTCGAACGGGTCGCTGACCGCGTAGCCATCATGGTTCACGGCCGCTTGCTGGTGGATGCCACCGTTGAGGAATTTTGTAGCCGCATCCGTGCGTGGTCCATCGACTTGCCACCCGCCTCCAGGTACAGCGAGTTGATTCCGGGGTTGATCCATGCGCGACCACTTGGGGGTCGCACAGTAATCACGGTGGTCGACGCGGACCAAGAAACCGAGGCTGCCATCGAACGGGTGAGCCAAGCGGCAGCCGAGAGGGTGAACATCACGTTTGAAGATGCCGTGTTGGCGTATCTTTCGCGATCCCGTAAATCCAAATCACTATTCGTTGCTTCAGGAGTCTAAGTATGTGGACCATCGTCAGCAAAGAACTACGCGAACTCATTCGCTTACTCCCAGTGGGGCTGTTGTTGCTTGGAGTGGCTGTATGGTTAAGCCTCCCCAGGGGAATCCAGGGTTCGCCCAATGCCGCCTTGATCGCATGTTGTGCGGGGCTGTTTGCGGTGTTGCTCGCCGCCATGCAAGGCTTCTTCGACTTCAGCGATCGCCAGCGAGGCTTCTTGTTCCACCGCTCATTGTCGCACGCGAGAATTATGTACGGCAAAGTTTTGGCTGCGCTGATCGTCTATTCGATCGCTGTCGTATTACCACTGGGCTGTATGGCAATCTATTTCGCCCGCATGGGACCAGAATACCTGCCGGTGCATCCCATCCAGGTCTTGCCGATTCTTGCAGTTTGCCTCGCTGGCTTTGCCATGCACCCGGCGACGCTGTTCACGATCGACCGCGAGGCGCATTGGTTAGGGACGCGACTGTTGCCACTGCCACTGGCTATCGCGGGAGTATTCTTCATGGCGGTAGCCATCGCCTCGCGTGAATACGCTTTTGATACCATGTTCGACGCGATCGCGGGAGTATTCTTCATGGCGGCAATCATCGCCGCGGGGATACCCAGTGCGATTGCAATCGGGTCAATACTTTTGATTGGACTATTCATTGTGTTGTTGCTCGCACTACAGCGCGAACACTTCGCGCGCAAGCTCGTTCTCGCTGGCGGCGCGGTCACGGTGGTGCTCACCGCGATTATCTTCGGCGCCACCTTACTTGACTCACTGATCTCAAGCCCATCGGCCAGCTATGCTGAGTATGGAATCGACGAAGAGGGGGAACTGTGGGCCTTTCAGTCGCGCTATGAACCGTCCGAGAATGGTTACAACGCACTTCGAGTTCCCGTATCGGGTGGTCGTGTCGAGAGCGACCGCGCGGTAAATTTAAACGGCACGTTGCCTGAAGATTTTAATCCGTCCAGTGGCAGTAACCTTGCCCCGCTCAACGCAAACCGTCAGACCGTCTGGTACCAATACGGTGGCGCAATCGGTCGCAAACAGGTGTTTAGCGTTCCTCCGGGAATTGCACTGATTTACGAACAGGGCTCGACTCCGCCGCTGCAGGGAGTCGTTTCGCGATCGGGATTTCATCCCTCGGCAGCTGTTGTCGGCGATCCGTTCACTGGTCCCGCGTTTACCGAGGGAATGTGGGCGTCGAGTGCACTGACTGCAGCAGGTTACGATACGCTGTGGGTCGACAGAAAGGGTGTTTATCAGTTTGATCGGGAACGCGGTACGATCACAGCGCTGGTCGAATTGCCGGTCGAGTCGGCGACGGTCTTGGTCACGGAGGATTTTGCGGCAGAGGAGTCCGCCGATGACGCGAAGGTGGTGAGGTTGTATGTTGAAACAAGCACGCAAGCTTATCTCTTCAAACTGACCGCCGCCACGGGTGAAGCCAAGTGGTTCGTAAGCAACTCGGAAAACCGCTCGCGCCCGTTACCGGAACTGCAAGCGGTGGAAGAACGTACCTTGCCCCGTCTGCCCAAGAGCTTAAGAATCGCGATGCTAGGGATGTCGGCAGACGGTAGCCTGGTGGCGTTCGCTGCACATCCAAGCTTGCAGCGCGCGGTTGTTGCCAATGCGCCCGGGGCGGAGTGGAAAATGGAACAATTGATGGGGCCCGACATCGAAGTCCGCGGCAGTCGCGCGAGCGCCTACATGGTAGCGCTCACTCCTCCTGCGGCACTGCTTGTCGGTGTGGTCTCACTCTTGATTTACTCAGCGGTTAGCGATCTACCCAGCGCAGTCACGTTGAACAATCCTACGGACGGTGGTGTGCCCGTGCTGTTGCTGGTTGGCATCGTGGCCATGGTGGGCTGGAGCGTCTTGGTTTGGGTGCTCGGTCGTCGCCGGGGCTTTAGTACATCCAAACGCGTAGCCTGGAGCCTCGCCACGCTGCTGGCTGGACCAGTGGGCCCCTTGCTATTGATTGCCCTGTATCGGCCGGTTCATCGCGAAGCTTGCCCGCGCTGCAATCACTTGCGACAAGTCGATCGCGGTTTGTGCCCGCATTGCGCTTCGGCCTGGGAAGCTGTGCAATCCGAGGGAATCGAGATCATCGATTTTGAAACCCGCGGCAACTGGGCAGCGGTCCGCCGAACGGAGGCGAGCAGTAGCGCACCGTCGTCGCGATAGGAGAATCAGGCTTCTTTGGAGGAACGCGTGGTAAATCGTGGCTAAGTAGGGTTGGTTGGAGATGTCGGATGAGGGCGAGCGCATCCCGAAGCTTAGCCTCGATTGCCGCGCCCCATCCAACACTGGGGGCAAGGTAGTTCCAACTTCAATCGCGTCGTTGCTCAGTCTGCCACAAATCGAAACGCTGCTGCAGCTCATCGCGTTTCCGCGCGAGATCTTCGTTGGGCAGATTCAGTAGCGTCTCTTCGCTCTCCACCGCCATTGACAGAATGCGCTGCAGCATCCGGATTTCTCCGATCAAGATGCCTTCTTCTCGGCCTTCTTCTCGGCCTTCTTCTCGGCCTTCTTCTCGGCCCTTTTGCGTGGCCATGCGTTCGATCGATGTGATGTAAGGCACAATATTCTCCTGTTCGTATTGCTCAAGCTGCTGTTGGAACTCAAGCTCAATATCTTCCGGTAATTGCATCATCCAGTCTAACACGCGAAAGAGTTTCCGCACATCTTCTGCCGTAAACCCGCGTTGGTAAAGCGGCCGCAAAAGTCGCATTTTCCAGCGGCAGCGGTCCTGGGGATCATCGGCGGTTTGCATCGTCATCAAGTGTGCCAGGATAACAAACGCAAAGGGATTGGTCGAATTCTCCAGGGCCGTGATATCCTTGGCAAAATCGAGAAGCTTGACAACCGGAAACGTAAAATCGAACTGGCAGCCGAAGTGCGACTCTTGGTAGCGATCGGGCCGCCAGTTGGCTTCGCCGTCCCCCAGAACTGCCAAGCTGACTACCCGTTCATTGTACTTGTCGCGGATACGATAGAAGTAAACGAACATCCGCCTGGTATATTCGCTGTCTCTTTGGCTTTGGACCTCCAAGTGAACCAGCAACCAACCGACGTCGCCCGAAAGCAACTTGACCTCGACCAATTTATCTACCGCCCGCGCTCCTAGTTCGCTTTGCGGGGCGATCTGCATCAGTTCCTTGTCGAGCATTTTTGGATCAACTGACCAATCGATATGCTCGGCGAGCGCTGGGAAGCAGAAGTGCATGAAGGGCTGGAAATAGAGATCCAGCGCTTCTTTCCAGGGGCTGTCATAATCGGTCATCGCAAAACCTCGGGCGAAAGGTGTTGGACTTGATCTATGA
>JBGSHW010000022.1:0-25214 GCA_041751975.1 Pirellulaceae bacterium | reverse complement strand
CCCGTTTGTCGGCCTGCGCCCGGGGGCTGTGCATGGCAGGTCCCTTGCGGCGATTGAGCAGGCGAAATTGAATCCCCGTCGCATCGATCGCTTGGCCCATGAGCCCTCCCAGGGCATCGATCTCGCGGACGATTTGCCCTTTGGCCACTCCCCCAATTGCCGGATTGCAGCTCATCTGCCCCACGGTATCCAGATTGCCCGTCAGCAAGGCAACACGGGCTCCCAAGCGAGCGGCTGCGGCGGCGGCTTCCGTTCCAGCATGGCCTGCCCCCACGACCAAAACATCAAAGTTGTAAACGCACGCAGACTGATGGGCTGACATAACGAGACTTTTATTGCTAGCACAAAACGTAAGTTGGACGGGGAAAGCTGGTAAACCATCAACGACGAACCACTCGACTTAGTAGCACAACCGTTGGAACCCACACATTTTAGTTATGCGAGTCGATTCCCGCGACCGACATTAGGAGAATGCATAACGAAGCAACCCTGCAATTCCACTTGAAGCGCGTTTTCGCTGTCAAACACTGGATTGAGAAGAGCCAAAAGATGAAGCTGCGTTGGAATTCGACAATCGCGACCTCCGCAGTGCTGGCGTGCTCGTGCACCGCGCTGGTGGCTGTCGCACCTCGAGTGGGTGGTCAAGAACTGCGACAGCCTGGCGTTACGCGGACAACGAGCAGCCAAGCCGCCAACTCCACATTCCTATCCTACGCTCAGTTCGAGATCCCGTTTAACGTCGACGCGACCGGTTCCGCCCCGGCCCTCGTACAACTCTGGGTTTCAACCGATGACGGCATCACCTGGCAGATGCATGGCAGCACAGAACCTCGTACAAAACGCTTTGACTTTCGAGCCGCCTCGGAGGGAACCTACCTTTTCTCCGTGCGTACAGTCGATGCCAGCGGCGTTTCATTCCCAAGCAATAGCGAACCGCTGCGGGTGCAAATCGACACCACCAAACCGCATGTGGCGGTGCGCGGAGAGATCAACGGTGCAGGGCAACTGGTTATCGACGTGCGCGTAATCGAGCGTTTCCTCGACGCCGACTCGGCGGTGCTGCGTTTGAGAAGCGATCGCGAAACCAGTTGGCGGGATGTTCCGATTTCCACCCTGATTGATCGGGGGGACTATTACGATAGCCAGACAATCGTCAACATTGCTCCCTGCCGCGAAGTGGCCCTGGTATTCGCGATTAAGGATCAAGCAAACAACACCGGCGAGGCGACCTATAAACTCAACATGCCGCGCACAGCGGCTGGCGATCAAGAAATGAGGTTCGCCAGCACTGGACATGCGAACCGCACAACTAAGTCAGCCGGCACAGCGACCGCGCCCACCTCAATCCCGCCGATGATCGAAGGGGCAACGCCTTGGGAATTATACACGGCAACTGCGACCCCGGCGCTGACGACTCAACCCAAGCAATCGAACTCACCTGGGAAATTGGTAGGCAACGATCGCTCGCTAACAAACGACACGCTGAACCTGGGATTACTAGAGGAGGCTATTGAAGAACTACCTCTCCCGGCACCGGTCGAAACATCGCCTGCGACCCCACGCGTGCAACGGATCGAAACCGTTGATCAAAGCCGACAAACTCCCCTGGCCCGTGAGCAGGCTCGCGATCTCGCGCCCGCTCAAACTCCTGACCAAGCCCTAGACCAGGCTCCCGATCGAACCAACGACCTATCGCACGAGTCGCCCGAGATCGCTTCGAGTACTGGGCAAGCTTATCACTGCAAATCGTTAGCCTTCAGCCTTGACTACTCGGTCGAAGCGAGTGGCGGAGCGGCAGCGGTGGCCGACGTGGAGCTGTGGGGAACGGAAGATGGCGGTCGCTCCTGGCACATGTGGGGCTCCGATCCCGATCGACAAAGTCCGTTTGATGTGCGAGTTGGCAACGATGGACTGTTTGGCTTTCGCATGGTGATCGTGGGAGCTAACGGCATTGTCTCCAATCGTCCCAAAGATGGCGACATCGCCGACGTCTGGATCAATGTCGACTCAACGGCTCCCAGCGTAAAAATCACTCGGGCCGTGTATGGCGAGGGACTCGAGAACGGCATGTTGGTGATCGATTACACCTGCAGCGACACCCACTTGGTCGAACGCCCTGTAACCTTATCGTTCAGCGAACATCAAGCGGGACCATGGACCACGATTGCTACCGGCCTTAAGAACACTGGGATGTACCTATGGAAGGCCGACCCCAATCTACCCGAGCATGTTTATTTGAAAATTGATGTCGTGGACAAGGCTGGCAACACCGGAGTTCATCGTCTGGACCTGCCCATCGATATCAAGGGGCTCGCCCCGCGCGGACGTATCCAAGGCTTCCGTCCTATTATCGCGCCGTAGCGAAACGCTCGGCAAGTAAGTAACTGGCTCTAATCGGTCGAGCTACGATGCGAACCGTAGGCAAAGTTCCTCCAGCGCAAAGATGGCTCGATCCGTGTTCGAATGGGAGCCTTTGATTTTCAAGTCGAGTTCGAGGAGCCAATCGAGAATCTTCGAGGCGCGGCGCAGCCCCATCCGGCGGAGGCGTCCTTCCGCCAACTGAGCATCGCGCCCCCAGAATCCACACTGACCGATGGCAGCCTTGGCACTCACTGGAATCCCCGTGCGCTTGCTTTGCAAGATCAACTGGGCCGCATTGCCGAAGCGTCGCAGGCTCCACGCAATCTGTGGAATCACCGCTGCGGGATGCTCTCCATTGGCGAACACACGATCCAACTGGGCGAGCGCGTCGGCGACACGCCCGTCGACCACTGCATCGGCAATTTCCCACATGGTCCGAGTTCGCCATGAGCCGACGTGCTGCCGAATCGCCTCGTCGCTGATACTAGCGTTTTCATTGGCATACAATGACAGCTTGGCCAACTCTTGGTGCAACAGACCACAGTCGTTGCCGACCGCATCCAATACCAGCGTTGCCTGCGCAGCCGTCAGCTTGAGTCGATGCTGGGTCTTGCCCCAAGCCTGCATCCATTTTTTCAATTCCGGTAGACTCACCGTCTTACTGCGCCCCTCCCCAGTGGGCAACGAACAATCGATGTTCCAGCCCCGCTTCTCGACCAGCTTGTAAAGTTTGGTAGTCGTCGGAAAAGTCACCGCTTGGAGAATCAAAACCGAACCTTCGGCGGGCGCTTCGCACCATTTTTCTAACTGGGCCCGCGCATCCTTGATCAACTTGTCGGCGAGTTTAACAACCGCCACGCGATGCGTGGAGGTCGAGAATAATGAAAGGGTCGCCAATTCGTCATGCACATCGATCCACTTGCACTCCTCGCCATCGAACAATTTGGAATCTTCGCTATCGATCCCCGACAGCTTAAGCAGGAGGGCCCCCGTTTCACGCCGCAAAAAGTTATCGTCGCCAGCTAGCACAATCACGCCGGGCAACGCATCGCTCGGCAGCTTGCCATCCATCAAGATATTGAAGCAGTGAGTCCCTTTAGCCATCGCGTGCCCTAACGTTGGATTCGGTAGAGTGCCTTGTCGCTGCGCAACAGCAGTTCGCCATCCACGACGGCGAACGAGGCCAGACAGCGTTCTTCGATGTTGTTGCTGGCGATTTCTCGCGGCGGCTGCTGACTGATGTCCAGCACCGTGCATACACCCGCTTCGCTGAGCAGATAGACTTGGTTACCAACGAGCAGCGGAGAGGCCGAAAAATTGCCGCCAATCCGCTCCTTCCACAGTTCCTCACCGGCGAGCGCGTCGAAACAACTGGCAATGCCATTGTCCGTAACCGTTATCACTTGACCGTTGTGTCCAATCAGTGAAGGAGTGTGCGCAATGCCAGGCCCTGCCTGCCAACGGACGTGCGTCTGGGTCACATCACCCGAGCCGGTTGGATCGATCGCGAGCAGACTGGGGCGATCATAACCGGTGCACACGAACACCAAACCAGATTCATAGATGGGACGCGGTATCACCGAATAACCTTCGTACTCAACTCTCCAAAGCTCTTTGCCCGTGGCTGGGTCGAGGCTCTGCACTACGTTGGAACCAGGCAGAATCAACTGCGGCTTGCCCGCAATCTCGAATAGGGCTGGGGTACAAAACGAGAACTGTTTGCTCGTCTTCACCTCGCGACTCGTCTGCCATGCCACTTCGCCCGTCCGTTTGTCGAGCGCAGTGACTTCGGCAATATCAGCCCCATCCCGAGAAAAAATCAACAACGAGCCGACCACTATTGGCGAACCGCCATTGCCATGCACGGGCGGATAACCCAGCGCATCATTTTTCCAAAGCAACTCGCCCGCCAACGTCATGCAAGCGGTCCCTTGGTGACCAAAATGCAGATAGATGTGCTCTCCATCGAACACCGGCGTGGGACTGGCGTGCGAATTCTTGCCGTGGATCCGGGGAGCCGAATCGCCTTGTTGGAACACCGGCACTTGTTTCCGCAACTCGCCGGTGGCTGCATCTACGAGCAACGCTACAAGCTCGTACCCCGCATTCTCGTTCGCCACCTCGGCTGGCACAGCGGCAGTCAAGTAAATCGTCGAGCCGACCACGATGGGGCTCGACCAACCACTCCCTGGCAACTCAGTCCGCCAACGAATGTTTTCGGTGGGCGACCAACGGAGCGGCAAGTCCTCCGCAGCGACTTTACCCGCGTGCGAAGGTCCACGAAACTCGGGCCAATCGGCGTGCAACTTCGTTGCCGTCAGGAGCGAGAGTCCAACCAGCAAACTATTTACATTGAGTTTCAGCATTTGATTTTCAATCGATCAAAGTGGAAGGACATGAGGCAACTTGCGTGTTGCATGTTGCTAGTCGACGCAACCATGACGCGGCGAGTTAGCTCCGATTTTTATCGCGGGCAGCGATCAACTCTTTGCCAACCCAAGGTTGCAAGACTTTAGGGATCCGCACGGAACCATCCGCCTGTTGGTGATTCTCGATGACCGCGATCAACGCTCGACTGATGGCATAAGCGGTACCGTTGAGAGTGTGGACAAAATGCGTCCCCTTCTCTCCCTTGCTCTTGTAGCGAATATTTAGCCGCCGAGCCTGATAGTCGGTGCAATTCGATGTGCTAGTCACTTCGCCCCACTCACCACCATCGCCACGTCCGGGCATCCACGCTTCCAGATCGTATTTACGGTAGGCGGGCCCGCCGAGATCGCCGGTGGCCGTATCGACAACGCGATAGGGGACTTCGAGGGCATCAAACAGATCGCATTCGACCTGCCGCAACTCCTCATGCATGGCATCGCTCTGGTCGGGCAAGGTGAAGGCGAACATTTCAATTTTCGTGAATTGATGAACGCGATACAGTCCCTTGGAAGCCCGTCCTGCGGCACCAGCTTCGGTACGGAAGCAATGGCTGAGCCCCACCAATTTCATCGGTAGTTGTTCCGCCTCGAGCACTTGATCGGCCAGCATGCCACCCAAGGTGATCTCGGCGGTGGCGACCAGGTTCAAGTCGGTGTTCTCAATGGAATAGATCTGCGTCTCGGGCCCACGCGGCATGAAGCCGATGCCATGCAGAATTTGAGTGTGGGCTACGTCAGGGGTGGTGAGCGGGGTGAAGCCGCGTTGCACCAATTGCTGAACCGCAAACTGTTGCAGTGCCAAGTCGAGCAAGACCGCTTCGTTCCGCAAGAAGTAAAAGCCAGCTCCGGCCACTCGGGCTCCGGCCTCAAAGTCGATCAAGTCGAGCGACTTGCCGAGCTCCACGTGGTCCTTGGGCTTGAAGTCGAACTTAGGGATCGGCGTGCGACCCAAGCTAACTTGCGTATTGGCCGTGTCGTCGTCGCCGATCGGAGCCGCAGGATGAGTCAAGTTGGGAATGTGCGCCTGCAGTTGGGCCACTTCGGCATCCAAGCGATCGTGCTCCGATTGGGCCATATCCTTTTGCTCGCGCAGCGCCCGCCCCTGCTCTTTTAATGCCTCCCGCTCCTCGTTCGACTTGGCACCACCGATCAGCTTGCTGGTTTCATTGGCCTGACGATTCAACTCTTGCGCGTTGGCCTGTTGAGTTCGGCGTTGGAGCTCAAGTTCGACCAACTGCTCGACATCAACGCGGACACCGCGAGCGGCACAGTTTTGCTTGACAGCCGCGGCATTTTCAACAATGAATTTACGATCGAGCATGGGTGAAAGTCGTTATTTCCGAAGGAGGCGAAACCGCACGGGTTGGGGTGGGCGACGGCGAGCCTACCGCAACCGAAACAGCACAGATTCTAGAGCATTCACCCAAACGACTGTAGGCCGGGTCCGCACCGGCGTTTTGCCAAGCCTGAGGGGGACTCAAGCGGCTCAAGGTTTCGCCACCGCTGCCAACTCTTGCCACAGATGCGCGCTAGCGCGAATCCCACGATAGTAATCCGCAATGCAGAACTTCTCGTTCGGACTGTGTGCACCGTCATCGTCCAAGCCCCAGCCGAGCAACAATACGTCGGCCCCAAGCTTTTCGACCATCTGCGCCACGATGGGGATAGAACCACCCTCGCGAATCAACACCGCTGGCTTGCCAAAGGCAGTTCCCACCGCCTTTTGAGCCGCAGCAATGAATGGACTGTGTGGGTCAACCACAACGCCACTTCCGCCGTGCAAATCGACCACCCGAATGCGAATCCCCGGGGGCGTGTGCTCGGCCACGAACTGCTTCAGCTGCTCTGCCACAACTTTGGGTGACTGATTGGGTACCAAGCGGAAACTGATTTTCGCGCCCGCCTTGGCTGGCACAATGGTCTTGCCCCCTTCACCTTGATAACCACTCCACAATCCATGCACATCAAACGTAGGCCGAGCCCAACGACGCTCCAACGTCGTAAACCCGGCTTCACCCATGAGCCCCTCAACCCCCAACTGCTTCGCAAACGCCTCGTCAGAAAAACCCAACATCTGCCACATGGCTCGCTCCGATTCCTCGAGCGGCTTGACGTCATCGTAGAAACCGGGAAGTTGAATTCGTCCCGAGTCGTCGATGATCGAAGCTAAAAATTTAGAGAGCGCGATCGCAGGATTATTGACTGCCCCGCCAAAACTTCCCGAATGCAAATCTTGCCTGGGTCCCTCGAAGTGCACTTCAAAGTACGCGATGCCGCGCAGGCCATAGGTGATCGCTGGCTGCCCCGGGGCATATTGCGATGAATCGCTGATCACCACCACATCGCAGGCCAGTTTGTCGGCGATTCCCGGCCGCGACAAATACGTCTCCAACTGCTCGCTCCCGACCTCCTCTTCCCCCTCGATCAAGAACTTGACCTGCAGCGGCAGGGGCTGACCGGTCGCAACCCAAGCGGCAACCGAATGGACGTGGGTCAGTACCTGCCCTTTGTCATCCGTCGCACCCCGAGCGTACAGGTTCCCGTTCCGTTCGGTCGGCTCAAAGGGGGGGGTTGTCCACAGGTCGAGCGGATCCGGGGGCTGGACGTCGTAGTGGCCATAAACCAGCGCAATCGGCCGACCTGGAACCGGCGCCGATTCAGCGTAAATGAGCGGCGGTCCGTCCGTTTCGATCAACTCCGCCCGCAAACCAGCAGCCGCCAAAGTGTCCAGCACCGAACGGGCTGCAGCGGTTACGGAATCTTTGAAGACTGGGTCGGCACTGACGCTTGGGATGCGCAGGAGCTGTTTTAACGCTTCCAGGTGTTGTGGCTGAGTTTGCTGAAGATACTGATCAATCGCTTTCAATTCACTCATTTCACTAATTTCATTCTGCTCAGAGTCGGAAAGTACTTGCTACGCAGCCCCGGTTGGGGGTTACAATGGTGACGAGATTAACAATATAGCCGGTTGCAACCTTTAGTTGGTGTCAGGCAAGCTAACCGGTCAAACCAGTCCTGGCCATTGTGTCGGCTGCGTCAACCTGTTGTGGGCACGACGAAGCTGATGATTATAAGTAGAAGAAGAGCAGAGGAGTTGGATGCCATGGCGGATTCGCAAAGCGCAGTGATGGAACCCGAGGTGATTGTGGAGGTGGAAGTTACGACTCGCAAAGCGCCCGAGCGAACCAAGCCGAAGAAGCAACCACGTTACAACGTGATCTTGTGGGATGACTCGGAGCACACCTTCGACTACGTCATCTCGATGATGCAACAGCTCTTCGGACACACCTTCGAACGGGCCTGGAAATTGGCCAAAGAAGTGGACTCGACCGGTCGCGCCATTTGCCTCACCACCACCTTCGAGCATGCCGAGCTCAAGCGCGATCAAATCCACGGCTTCGGTAAAGACCCGCTCGCCACCAAATGTTCTGGCAGCATGTCTTGCAGCATCGAACCGATAGCCTAAGCTCGCGCGGCCCACTCTCTCATTAGCATGCGTAGTGGATCTTGCTAAAGATCCAAAAAAACGGGACCTTTAGCAAGATCCACGACCCTAAAATCAATCCGTAGCAGAGCATTAGGCCCACATTAGGCATTACGCGAAACTCACCAGGCAAACCATCATGCAAGTTTCATTACGGACGCGTTTCATCCGGACACTTCGCTGCCTAGCAATCGCTGGCTGTGCTGTTCCTATGTTGCCCCACAGCAGCGCTGTGGCAGACGACACCAAAGCACAGTCGATTCAGAAAGTGGCATCGGCGGCGACGCCGCGACCCTTCCTAACGCCGGAAGTCAGCGGAAGTGGGCATCGCATCACAGTGGGCCAGGGAGAAGCCCAGTTCCCGCTCGTGGTCGTGCGCGGAACGCCGTATGAAATGGGCTTTCAGCTGGGCCAAGCTTCGGCAATAGAAATGCAGACCTTTGTCCCAGTCGCACTCAACGGCATCATGCAAGAGCTGGGAGTTGACCTCGCCACACTGGTCGAAGTCTGGGGACGCTCCTCGGCGTATACTGACGATCGAGTGGAGCAGGAGCTAACGGGTCTGGCCGACGGATCGGGCATCCCATTGTCGACGCTGCAAGCGATTCATGCGGTGCCGCTGCTGATGCCTTATTCATGCAGCAGCATTGCCGCCTGGGGAAGCGCCACCGCCGACGGGCACTTGTACCAGACAAGAAACTTGGACTGGAGCATGGAAGTGGGAGCGCACGAGTTCCCGATGATTGTGCTGTACATTCCCAACGAGGGCTCACCCCACGTCGTCCCCTCGTTCGCTGGCATGATCGGTGCGCACACCGGCATGAACGCCCGCGGCATCGTGCTCTCGGAAATGGGAGATGCCTCTGGCAAAGAAGCTCCCTATCAAGTCCACGCACCGCACTTCACGACCTTTTTCCGAACCATGCTCTACGACGGCGATTCGCTAAGCCAAGTCCTGGGGATCTTCGAAGCCTTGCCACAAACCAAGCGTTACCACTACGTCTTCGGCGATGGCCAAAACGAACGGCGTGCCGTCAAGGTCCGCGCCCACTCTCCGGAACCGGCCGACCAACGCGTCCAGGTCTGGAAGGATAACGATCCAACCGACGAATTCGCTCCACACGTGCTGACATGCGTGGTCTACAACGACGAAGGACGCGGCGCATTTCCAATGCTGAAGAAGGAACAAGGCAAGCTAACGGGGGAGAAATTGGTCGAGCTTGCGAACAGCATTCCCATCAAGGGCGGTAACGTCGAGAACGTGGTCTACGACGCGACTGCATTGCGGATGTGGGTATCCTACGCCAAAGGTGACGAGGAAGCTTATCAACGCCCCTACGCCTACATCGACCTCAAACAGATCGATGCCGACGGCGACGGCAAACCTGACTTGCAGTAGACAAGGCTTTGCGTGGCGTAACACGTTTTAAGCTGCGGGGCCGCGCGTCAACGGGAGAGCGATGCAAGGCGACACGGCGACTCCGCTTGGCCAGCAGCAAGCAGTTATCGATACAGTCAGTTTTCGGGAGTGCCGTCGTTTTGAAACACAGAGGCACAGAGAACACAGAGGGGGGGTAAGTTCGAGTCTTGATCTTCGATTCTGTTATGGATTCTGTCCGGGGGTAGAGTCGGGGCGGCTTAACTGCATCCATGCTTTGCTCACCTGACTTGTGGTAAAGAAAGATGAGCAAGTTTGGTAAGTTACCGCTACCCCGATTTTTTGTAGCTAGAATCCGCAAGCCTCAAGCCTGACTCACTTCCCAGTCTGAACCTTGACCTTGGTTGCACCGGGTTCGTATTCGGCCGTGGTGAGATCAATGCCGTCAAACGGCAAGCTGTCGGGAGTTACACGGACGGCGGTGGTGACCTTCAGTGGGAAGGGGCTGCCGACATCGTAGGTGAACTCGATGAAACTGGCCGTCCAACCCGGCTTGTCGGTAGGTACCGGTGAGACATAAGCACCGTCAGCGTCGGGTTGCAATTCCGTTCCTTTGAACGCCGGTCCGATGACCTTCAAGCGGAAGTCGCGAGCATCGGGGTTATGTGCTTGCCAGAACATAACCTGCGCTGGTTTGGTTTTACTCGTCGAGCGGATCGAGCCGTTGTCTTCAAACGTCCAGGCATATTCCGGACGGGACTTGCCGGTGGAGATCAAATGATAGAAGGCGGCGATGCTCTGAATGGCGTCGGTGTCCTTCAAGCCGTGGTCGGCGTTGGGAACGTAGCGAATCAACTTCTCACCCTTCAACTGGTCATAATAAAATCGCGACGAGTCTGGGAGGAAGAACTGGTCACCGCTGCCGTTGACGATGTACTTGGGTTCAGTCAAACGATCCAAGTAGTAATACGGATCGACGATCTCGTATAGCTCTTGCATGCGGGGATGATCGAACCGCTGCAGAATGTTGTGCTGATAATAGTTACCGATGGCTTCTGCCCAAAAGCCATAGGCCTCGGCATGATGCCGTAGCGAAGGTTCCGCATTAACGACGTCGATCACAATCGGGACAATCGCTTCGACGCGCGGGTCAACTGCCCCGGTCATCCAAGTGGTCCAACCCCGTTTCGAACCGCCGCCAACTACGAACTTTTCAACGACCAGGTTACCGCCGGCGTCCGAAGCAGCGAACTCGCTGATGCAATCCATGGCCCGCACTGCACTCTTGACCATCGGCAAGCGTGGCAGCCAAGTGGCATCGCCCGTTTCCAGGAACTGGGACCAAGCGTAGCCGATCAAGTCATCTTCGGTGCGCGGTGTCCCGTCTTGGTGAAAAACGAGCGGCTGGTTGGGAACGTTCTTGAGTTCCGCGACGATGCTGCCGGTAGCCCGGGCAATAGTTGCAGTAATGACATCCGCACCATCGGGTGTCTTGCTGTTATGACTGCCGCCACCGATCAACAAGAAAGCTCGGTCGGTGGTCACTTTGGCTGGAATCGTGAGAACAAGCCAGTGCTCCCACACCGGTCGATCGACATCGGCCTCGGTACGCCACGTCTGTGTCTTCAACTGGATCACGGCGGTGGTCAACCCGCCGTCGTTGATCGTCTTTTCGACGCGCCATGCATAGGTCGCATCATCCTTGGCAATATATTCATCCAAGGCCGTCCGCTTGGTCTCAGGCAACTGCTGGGCGGAGCTCTTAACTGGGTTAAAAACCAACAAAGCTATGGCTACTACGCAAAAAAGGGGGCGAAAAATCAACGACATAAACTACCTAACCTCTGGAATTCCATTGTTACTTTTAAATAGATGCGATATTTCCACACATCATGAGATCACTTTGCGGACAATTCGATAGGCGGAAGCTTCTCTGAGGAGCCGCTGATTTCAATGACAAGCGTTGACTTTTCTGGTGACTCATAGCGCCCCTTCAAGAGATCGGGCCCTGCATCAAACATGCCGGTCATTTTCTGAGCAGGAGTTGGCTGCACTGCTGGATCGGGCCAAATGACACAAACCTTATAACTTCCCGTTGCGACTCCCTGTGCCAAATCAGAAACAAGCGAAAAATTGCCACTTGCGTCCGTAGTAGCCGTTGCGAGCGAACCCTTAGGGTCCTGAGGATGAAAAAGCAACGTGGCTCCTCCTGCCGGCTGGCCGTCAACGACGAGGGAACCCGTTACAGGTACAAGCGTTTTGCCACCGTCACAACCCGCAAGCAGGCTTGTAAGGGCCCAAAGACACAAGACGAGAGGCATTCGATTCGATGTGGTGCGATTCATTTTCACTTTCTGAGTTACAAGATCCCAAATGTCATCATTAGCATAAAGATAATGGGCGAGCACTAACAGCACTCGCCCATTCTTGAATCAATTTCTATGAACTTCGCACAGATCGCTACTCAGGCATCGTACGTGCTTCACCACCGCTTCGGGAAACTATTGCGATGAACGTTGCGATATCCACCGAATCACTCAAAAAGAACACAGATCCGTCACCTCGCGTGATTTGAACGCCCCCCGTATGGAACGAATATGGATTGTCTTCGTTATACACATTGATCGCTGAGCAACCAGGCTCAGTCGGGTTGAGAATATTGGCACCGCTCAAGCCTCGCATCTGCCGGGCAATGTTTACGTCGCCATAATAGGAGTTAAGGCCGAGCCCACCATCGAGCAATGTGCTACCAGGTAGCGGTCTGCCGCGAAAATATCGCTTCTGCATGCCGGCCTGCTCAATGAAACAGATGGTATTTGACAAGCCATCGACTACCTCACTAAACCTCACTTGACTCTTCAACTCGGTATTTCCATTCGGCACCGAGAGCATCGCGTCATTTGTCGTTGCATTAGGCAGACCCACACATACGTTCAGCGAGCCCCGCACGGAACGAATCGGACGGTAGTCGGTACGTGGCAAAATGTAGGGAGTGCCCGATGGCAACGGCAATCCAACTTGGGTGAAGTAAGGGCCATAATCAGACGGAGATTCTGGTGTCGAGGGGCACAAGAATACTGGGACCGACGCAAATCCGGCCGCTGGTGCTGTACCCAACGGTGCTAGCATGTTCACGGGGTCCACATAGGATCGTCTAACGTCAAATAGCGCATAGATGTTGGTTTGTTCCATAAACGGCAATAGTTGAAACAAAACGCCAAATGTGGCGCGATCGCCGAAGGGATTGGGAGGTGTTGGATACCGAGCAGCTGGTATGACTCTACCCCAAGCCGGAATCCACTTGTGGGTCGACTCGTGATTGTGAATCGCCAGACCAAGTTGCTTCAAGTTATTCGAGCAACTCATGCGCCTCGCCGCTTCGCGTGCAGCCTGCACCGCTGGCAACAAAAGTCCAACCAAAATGCCGATGATGGCGATGACCACCAACAACTCGACCAGCGTGAAACCGCCGCTCAAACGTCTTGAACGCATAGAACACTCCCAAGGGCAAGCAAGATAGAAAAGAATAAGACAGAAAAGAAAACGCGCAACCTCTCAAGTCTCTATTACAAAGGTTAGCGTAATACAGACTCTTGTCAACAAACTCACTCGACCTATTCTAACAGGAAGCGGAGAGGCGCATTGGATTAATCGATCCATAACGCGGTTGCCTAGCTCGTCATTTTCTCCGCACCCAAAAAGCACCCCCTCCTAACACGCGCCGCGAAACTCCAAAGGAACTGCGACCCTAGGACCGCAAACCTAAGGGTGCGGATGAGGACTGGGATCGCGATCATGGTGGACTTGATCGATGTGCACATGCAGCCCAGGCTTGGCTACAAATAACCGCTCCCAAGCAGCATCCCCCAGCGCGCAATCGTCCAGATAAAAAGAAGTCAGCTTGGGCGAGCGAGCCAACTCGTCGAGCGCACGATCGGAAAGCCTGGGTGCGATCAGATGAAGTGAGCGCAGTTGCGGCAACTTGGCCAACTCAGCAAGCGCATAATCATCAATCCCCGCTCCACCCAAACGAAGTTGCGTGAGTGCAGGCATTGCGGCCAAATGCCCGATGCCTACGGCCGTGACCGATGCCTGCGGCAAGTTAACGACTCGCAAGCTTTCGAGGTTCCCAGCCGCCAAATTAGCTAGCCCAACATCGGTCACCCGTTCTCCCCGAATCCGCAGATGCTCGAGCTGCGTTAAACCCGCAATGACAACGAGCCCTGAGTCGTCAATTTCACCTGCATCGAGCAGCAACTCGGTCAAGTTAGGAACGAATTGCAAATCAGACAATTCATGGGGTCCAATCACTTGCTGGACAATGCGAATCGTCTCGCTTTCACCAGCCTGAACCGCCGCCAGTTGAGTTTGCCATTCATCGCCCGCCTCTACGGCGGCAACCGGGCTGGCTGGAGCAGAGGTAGCTCCACCCACATTCTTCAACCCGGCTCCCTGGACTGGACCCATTCCGCTGCTTGCGGATGCACTGCTTGCGGATTCACTGCCAACTGATTGACTGGGTGAGGCATCTCGCGATCTACAACCGGCGGCCGAGATGCCGAGTGCCCAAGCGAAGCACAACCACAGCGCGAACCCCAGTGCGCGGCGGCAGGGCGCACTCTGCCTCGCGGGACTACTCATCGGCCACATTGACGTAAACTTTCAACGCCGTAATGTCCTCTACCAGCAGTCGCATCATTTCAGCGAAGTTGTCGAGCCCTTCGACCGGATTGGTCAGGATCTTCTCCAGCACTCCAGGAAACATGACTTCGCCCAGGGCCATGTCTTTGATCCCTGCTTCGAAGTGTTCGCGGTTGGCGTTCACGGAGCCCAATAGCAACTTATTGCCCAAGACCCATTCGATATTGATTTTGTCGGAGGGGACTTCAGTCATATTTTTGCCGCCGGTGATGCTGGTCCAAACCAACGTGCCGTTGTGCCCCAGCGCCTGCATGGCTTCGAAGGCGATACGGCTGCTGCCGGTGGCATCGATGATCAAGTCGGCTTTGCCCACCTTTTTCGCCAAGTCGGCCAAGCTGGTTTCCTGGGTACTGATGTAAGTGGCCTCCATGCCTTCCACAATCGAGCTCTTCAAGTGGGGGCCTTTGGCGCGGGCCAGCGTGTAGACGTCCAGCCCGCGGAGTTTCAGCACGAGGGTCGACAGCAGGCCGATTTGCCCGGCGCCCAGCACAAATGCCCGCTGCGGGCTCCAGACCTTCATGCGGCGTTGGCATTCGTAAGCCTGCTGAATCGCCTTGGCCGCACAGCTCATCGGCTCCATCAGCACATGCAAATGCTTGAGACCCGCGGGGACCCGTACGACGTATTCCTCGGCATCGACAAATTCCTCGGTCAAATAGCCATGCAATAAGTTGATGCCACGTTCGTAGTAAGTCTCCTCGCTGGTCATGTCGTAGGTACCGATCTGGTCGTAGATCGAACCGCCGGGACGTCGCACCGTGGCGGTGACATAGTCTCCCGGTTTGACGCGCCGCACGTTGGGCCCCACTTCCAAGACCACCCCAAAACACTCGTGGCCGAGCACCAGATAGTCATCACCTGGGGGCGAATTGCCGTAAAGCGCGTCGTTGATTTCACGGTCCGTGGCATCAACTCCCACCTTGAGCACTTTGACCCGAATCCCTTTGCCCCCGGGGACCGACTCCAACTTGGGAGCGGGAATATCGCGGAGGTGGACGCTATGGGGTTGGCCCGGTTTTACAGCGATGGCTTTCATGACGACAAAATACTTTCGATAGGCGGGGAGCAGGTTGGAGTCGCTCAAATCTAGCTGCTTTGCACGTTAACTTCGAGGGGGGCAAATGGCTGAAAAGTGCCAGAACGAACCACTCCTGGGTTGGATTGACGCAAGCTTGGAGTATCTTTCAAGTAGAGAACAACCTGAACCTGCAGAAGCAAAGGATTGCAGCTACGTGGCCAAACGAAAGAAAACGTTGAAGCGCACTGACCTCAATCTGCTTTCGGACAACGAACTGCTCGACATGCGGATGTGTGAGCTGGGGCTGACCATCCCTGGCACCCTACTCGAAGAACGGATCGAGCAGCTCTACGAGGAATTGTCCGAGCGGGGGCTCGCCTTCCGTCCCCACTGCTGGCTGTCGGACGAGTGGTTTTCTCCGGACGGCGTCCCCGGAATTGCCATCCCATTCTACTTGGCTCACCCCCGACTGATGCGACTGGAGCGGAAGCAGATCTTGGATATCGAAGGGGGGACACACGAATGGTGCATGAAGATCCTGCGGCACGAGGCGGGGCACACGCTCGACACGGCCTTTCGCCTGCGTCGCCGCAAAGATTACCGCGAGACCTTTGGGAAAGTATCAGTCCCCTACCCTGTTTACTACCGCCCCAAACCCTATAGCCGAAGTTTTGTACTCCACTTGGACATGTGGTATGCCCAGTCGCATCCGGTCGAAGATTTTGCTGAGTCCTTTGCCGTGTGGTTGCGCCCCCGCTCTCGGTGGCGGACGCAGTACAAAGGATGGCCCGCCCTGAAAAAGCTGGAATACGTAAACGCCACCATGAAGGAACTGGAGCAACGGCGGCCATTGGTCACGTCGCGGGCCCACATCGACCCTTTGCGAAGCCAGAAGAAGACGCTGCGGGAACACTACGAAAAAAAACGAGCACATTATGGGCTGGAGTTCCCGAGTTTTTATGATCGCGACCTACGCCGACTCTTCTCCGAAAATCCAGAACATGCATCGAATCCCTCCGCAGCCGCTTTCTTACGTCGGATTCGTACCGAACTTCGCAAAAGCGTCTCCAAGTGGACGGGCGAGTATCAATATACGATCGATCAGGTGCTGTCTGAAATGGTCGAACGCTGCCGTGAACTGAAACTGCGACTGGCCAACAGCGAGGCGGATACCAAGCGGGATGTCATGATCCTGCTCACCGTACAGACGATGAATTTCCTGCACGAAGGTCATCACAGGGTGGCACTATGAGACGCCTACGGGTTTTGGCTTTGGTCAACGAGAATCTCGTTCCCCCAGAGTCGATGGAGGGGAGCAGCGACAAAGAGATCGACGAGTGGAAGACCGAATTCGATGTGATCACCACACTGCGTGAAATGGGACATCAGGTCCAAGTGCTGGGGCTCAGCGATGACCTTTCCCCCATTCGCAAAGCGATCGTGCAGTCGGATCCGCACATCGTCTTTAACTTGCTGGAAGAGTTTCACGGCGTAGTCACCTACGACCATGCCATCGTGAGCTATCTCGAATTGCTCCGGCAACCTTATTCGGGCTGCAATCCGCGAGGTTTGCTGATCTCCAAAGACAAAGCACTCTCCAAAAAGATCCTCTCCTACCACCGCCTACCCTCTCCCAAGTTCGCCGTATTTCCAGTCGGTCGCAAAGTCGTCCGTCCGCAAAAACTGAAGTTCCCGTTGTTCGTCAAAAGTGTCATTGACGATGCGTCGCTTGGCATTTCGCAAGCCTCCGTCGTAAACAGCGACAGCGAACTGGTCGAACGTGTCGCCTTCGTGCACGAACACACACTCGGTGATGCACTGGGAGAAGAGTTCATCGACGGACGCGAACTGTACGTAGGGGTGCTAGGCAACGACCGCCTCCAAACCCTACCGATCTGGGAGCTGCTGTTCACCAAGAGCGACGTCCCTTTGATCGCCACCCGCAAGGTCAAGTGGGATCGCAAGTACCAAGAGAAACTTGGAGTCGAAACCAACTTGGCGGCTGGCCTGAGCCCCATCCAGGAGCGGCACATCGCCCGCATCTGCAAGAAAGTATACAAAGCACTGGATTTGAGCGGCTACGCCCGTATGGACTTGCGGATGCGGCCCGATGGACGCGTCTATGTGCTCGAAGCCAACGCCAATCCGAACTTGGCGTATGGCGAGGACTTTGCGGAGTCGGCCGAACAAGCGGATATCTCTTACGAGGATCTGCTCAGCAAGATCCTCGGACTCGGCCTGCGCTATCGGGCTCCTTGGAAGGCCTGAGCGACTGGATGTATGGAAGCAAACGAACAAACAGTAGAGTCACAGAGGACACTGAGTTTCCGCGCGGCTTGCTCTGTGAACTCCGTGTCTCTGTGTTTTAAGAATTAATGATTGCTCGCCATCGATCGCGAATAGGCCAAGACATGGATCGGGCTTGAAACGACCTTGTGTAGGGCGCTTTACCTAAAGACCTATGGTGGACTGCTTACAAGTCAGAGCAACCAGCGATGGCTTGAGTCTTAAGGGACACGCCCGCTGGAGCGTGGAAACGAAAAAAGGGATGCGCGAGCACCCCTTCGTTCAAAAATCTTTTTTCGGCCAAGCGTTTCTATCGGTCGACGCCCAACCACCGTACCACAACCAACTCAGGTACCAAACTCGGGACGGCGGCGACCGAGTTGCTCTTGCAAGCGGGCGACGATGCTAGAGTGCATTTGGCTGACGCGACTTTCGCTCAGATCGAGCGTGGCGCCAATTTCTTTCATCGTCAGTTCTTCGTAGTAGTAAAGAATGATGATCAAGCGTTCGTTGCGGTTGAGTCCTTTGGTGACCAACCGCATCAAGTCACCCTTTTGAACGCGGCGGGTGGGATCTTCACCTTTTTTGTCCTCAAGGATGTCGATTTCGCGAACATCTTTGTAACTGTCGGTCTCATACCATTTTTTGTTCAGGCTGACGAGGTTGACTGCGTTGGCTTCCGCCTGCATTTTGTCAACTTCGGCGACGCTGATCTCCATGTGCTCAGCAATTTCTTGCTCGGTTGGAGCACGACCGTAGCGAGCTTCGAGTTTCTTTTTGGCTTCGCCAAGTTTGCTCGCTTTGCTACGGACGAGACGGGGCACCCAGTCCATGCTGCGCAGTTCGTCGAGCATGGCACCACGAATGCGTGGTACACAGTACGTCTCGAACTTGACTCCACGTCCGGTATCAAAAGCGTCGATGGCATCCATCAAGCCAAAAATACCTGCGCTAATCAAGTCGTCGAGTTCGACTCCATCTGGAAGTCGTTGCCATATACGGTCGCCGTTGTAGCGGACCAAAGGCATGTACTGTTCGATCAAACGATTGCGAAGTTCTATATTGCCTGGATCAATTTTGTATTGAGCCCAGACTTCTTGAATTTCTTCATTAGGCGCGGTCTTCGTTGCCATCCAATCCTCCGTGAGCTGACTGGCAGAGTCGGCGCTGGTTCATCCTAGAGACAGTTGATGCCGGTTGTGCTCTACCCTAAATTTCTCGAACACTGTTGGCCACACCACGTCTCGAGCCACCGAGGCGTTAGTGTTAAGGGGGCAAGTGTCGATAGCCATCTTTTAGCGTCTCCCGCGACTGGTCGCCATGCCAACTTAACTCAGTTAGTCCGAACTTTCGGACTTGCCAGCGGCTGCCGTTTCAAGGCTTGCCATTTCACTTCGGAAACGATTTTCTACCGATTCGCTAACAGTTTTATCAGCCGTAAAGCCGATCCAATAACCCATGAAGGCGAATAGACAGAAGACCACTAGAGCTTGACTGAGAATCTCGTTGGGATGAACTCCCAGCACGAGGCCGCGCAAAATAACAAGGCTCAAAGCAATCGCGCCCAGCACACCTGCGTACGCTCGGGCCATCGCTTTGTTCCTCTCGCTACGACTTCCTTGCCGATCAACTTCCCTCACTCAGAGAGACTGGGCAGATATTTCTGCCAGTACTCTCCGCTAATATTATTATCGGACATCGTGCCGCAAGAATTTAATAATCTTCGGCTTAAAGTCATTGCTTAACTAGCTTGCCTGGTCGAATGCGGACGAGACAGATTGTGCAACTGAGTTGCGACCTCGCGGGCCGTACCAGCCATCGAGCGGGCGAGTCGGCTCGGTACTTGCGGCCACGCCACCTGAAAATGCTCGACGCTGTGGCTCAGTTCTAAGTTGCTTCCAAGTGGCTGCTCTAACCTTTCCACACGACGCCGCGATGCCCAGTTGCGTAGCGTAGGAGGTTGCTTGGCCAACAACACCATCCGCTGCCCACGCGAACGCGGAGAAAGCCTGGCGGCCAAGCCGGCCCGAATTTGCTCGGCCTTGATTGCCATATCGTGCAGCAGCCAAATCTCGTCGGCAGCTTGCCAAGCAGCACTGTCCAACGGCACCCCCACAAACTCACTGAGCAAGAACACGGTGCGATACTGTTTGGGTTGGTCCTCGGACTCTGGCGATCGCTGCTGCCCTAGCTGACGGACCAATTGCTCACAAATCCGCGGCATCTGCTCGGCAGTCGGAAAGTCGCTAGCTAACTGCGCGACCACATCCAATTGCAAGCGACTGGTGTTCCAAGTATGCAGTGTGCGACCATGCGGGGCGGGGGTCCACAACGGTTGCACCTGATCGATCCAGTCGCGAAAGCGCTGCGGGTTCGCGGCGATCGCATCGCCCAAACGACTGGCGGCCGGAGCGAGGTCGACCAGCAGCACGCGGTGCCCGTCGTCACTAATTTGATTGGCTAAATGCAATGCCAAGGCGATGCCACCCTGCAGCGAATGCGTTTCACTGATCAAAACCACGTGGGGTGCGTTGTCGATCTTGTGCTGTAAACGCAAGCCTTGAGGCGCACGCGTTGGATCAACGCCACCCGTTACAGACGGAGTCTGCATGGGTTCACTCCCCACAGACTTACTCCCTACAGGCCGCAGGCTGTCCGCAACCAATCCATTGGACTTGATTTGTTCAGACGCTCCGCCGCTGGCTGCAGGTTGTGCTAACTTTCGCAAGACTTGGGCCTGATCGTGCGGGGGAGTTGAAAATTGAGACATGGACCTTCCTTAACTTGCCGACTGTGGCGAAAGAGCTGCGTTGTATGCGTTACCGAGCAGGAGGCTTGCCAAACGCCGCGAACTGGCCACTCGAATATCCTGCGGGACGTGCTGGCCAGCAGTGAGGTAACTGACCGGGAGAGTTGATGCGCTGAGCACGGACAGCCAGTCTCCAAACCCGACGGCTTCATCGAGTTTGGTTATCAGCAAATCGGTTGGACTAAGTGCAGAGAACTTTTGAATGGTGTCGTAAACGTGAGCCCGAGAGCTGATCGCACTGACGACCAGTTGAATTGCATCGGGTTCAGCCGCCTGCAAAAACTCCCCCAGCACGGCCAACTGCTCGGCATCTTTGGGTGAACGCCCGGCCGTGTCGAGCATGACCAGATCGCACTCCCGCAAACGCTGCAGCGCACCGGTCACTTGTTCGGGCGAACTGACCACTTCCAACGGCGCCGAAATCAACTCGGCGTACTGTAGCAGTTGATCCACGGCACCTAAGCGAAAAGTGTCCAAGGTGATCAAGCCGATTTGACAGCCGCCATCAAAGCGAAAACCTGCCGCAATTTTGGCAAGCGTGGTCGTCTTGCCTACCCCAGTTGGACCAACAAAGGCCACCACCTTCTGCTCGTCGGCGACCAGCTTGAGCGGTCCCGATATCCGTAAACTCGCTTCCACGCGGCGACTGATCAGCGCTTGCAGTTGTGCGCTGTCGTTGCGATGCAAACCGCCCGAAGACTCACTGGCCTCAGTCATCAACGTTTTGGCGAGGTAAGGTTCCACCCCCGCTTCAATGAGTTCGGCCAGCACTCCCAGCATGCTGGAGGTCGGTCGCGTGTCACTCGGCCGCAGTCCGCTCCCCAGCGGATCATCGAGGAAACGCTGCCGCCGCGGTTCGCTAAGTTCGTTAGTCGGCAAGTGGGACAATACGTTTGGCGATGGAGATGAAGTCGGCACTGTCGCCTCGTCGCGATGCGATTGAAAGCGAGTGGCCACCGAGATATCCGTGCTCGCCTCGACTTCAACCAACGACTTGGGAAACAATCCCAGTCGACTCTGACGAAGATGGCGAGTTGTCAGCACGGCCGCATCAGGGCCCAGCGTCAGTCGCACTTGCTGCAAGGCCTCTTGCAAGGTCGCCGCACGAAACGTTTTGACTTCCATGATCGTGATTAAACCTTAGTAACAGGATCGGCAACGACACCCACAGAAACGGTGTTGGTTTGCAGGGTAATTTCGGAATGACTGAGGATTCGCAGATCGGGCAAATGCGTTTGCGTAATCTGCCGGAGCGCTGGACGAATCCTTGGGCTAACCAGCAAGATCGGGCGATGGCCAGCTGATTTAAGTTTCTTCAACTGCGCGGCGATCTGTTGGCAGGTGATCTCGATGGCTTGGGGTGACATGCGAATCAAAATCCCCCGCTCGGTAAGTTCAAAACCAGCCGCAATGCGATCTTCCATGGCTGGGTCCATGGTGATGACATGCAACTGCCCCGCAGAATCGGCAAAGCGATGGCAGATGGTTCGCGACAGACGGTTGCGGACATACTCGCACAAGAAGATCGGATCCTTAATTCTTGTCGCAAAGTCGCCGAGGGTTTCAAAGATCACCCCCAACTGGCGAATCGGAATATCCTCGCGCAGCAGCATCTGTAGCACGGTTTGCACTTCGGATAGCTTCATAACCCCGGGCACTAGCTCTTCGACCACGGTCGGGCTGACGGTCTTTAGTTGATCGACCAACTGCTTGGCTGATTCTCGAGTCAATAGTTCGTCGGCGTGCTTGCGGGCCGTTTCCTGCAAGTGAGTGGCGATGACCATGCTCGGCGTTGCGGTTTGATACCCGTATAGCTCGGCTTGCATTTTCATATCGGGAGAGACCCAGACGGCGGGCCGATGAGCGGCCGGTTCTTGCGCTTCAAAACCGAACAACTGGCCGGTGCAATGACCGACATCAATCGCCAGGATGCGATCGGGATATACGTCACCTTTGGCGACCACATTCCCTGCGATTTGAATTTCGTACACCGTTTCGCGGAGACTGAGTTTGTCCTTGAGCCTTACCTTGGGCAACAAGACACCCATTTCGCTGGCCAAAATTGAGCGGACACCGGTGATCTTTTCCATCAGATCGCCACCCCGGTTGGGATCGGCCAGTGAGAGCAGTCCAGCTCCGATTTCGATCCGCATCGGATCGACCTCTAAAAAGTCTTCGGGACGTTTGCTTACCGGCTTGTTCTTCTCCAGCTCCGCGTCATCTTTCACCTTGGCTTCTTGGGTGGCCAGCATGTTTTGATTGTTATTGACGGCGAGCGACAAGCCGATGCAACCGGCTCCTAGCAACAACATCGGTACCGTGGGAAGTTGCGTGAAGACCAGTAGACCGACAAATACACCGGCCACCGCCAGTGCTTGCGGACGCGAGAACAACTGAGTCAAGAACTCGGTCGGCAAGTTGGTCTTCTGAGAACTTCGTGTGACCAACAAAGCGGCGGCGAGCGAGACCAGGAAGGCGGGGACTTGGCTGACCAAGCCATCGCCGATCGTCAATTTGGTGAACAACTTGAATGACTCGTACAGCGTCATGTCGGCGTACATCATGCCGATGTACAAACCGCCCACGACATTGATGAGCGTGATGATGATACCGGCGATGGCATCACCCCGCACAAACTTTCCAGCACCGTCCATGGCCCCAAAGAAGTCGGCTTGACTGGTGATCGCTTCACGGCGTCGTTGTGCTTCGAATTCGTCGATGATCCCCGAGTTCAAATCGGCATCGATGGCCATTTGGCGACCGGGCATACCATCTAAGGCAAATCGTGCGGCCACTTCACTAACCCGCGTAGCACCTTTGGTGATCACCAGAAACTGAATCAAGATGATAATCACGAAGATGACGATCCCCACTTCCAAGCGATCGCCCGCCACAAACTCACCAAACGCGCGAATCACCCCCCCGGCCGCCCCTTCGAGATCGGTGTCGGCCTTGGTCAGGATCAAACGCGTAGTAGCCACGTTCAAGACCAGGCGCCCCAGCGCCGTGGCAACCAACAACGTTGGAAAGATGCTGAACTCTAAGGGAGTTCGTATATAGATGGTCGTGAGCAGCACAATGACCGAGATCGTGATGTTGCCCGCCAACAGGATGTCCATGATGCCCGTCGGCAGTGGTACCAAGATCACGCCCACGCAGGCGATAATGGCCACAGGCAGGATAAGTTCGCGGTATCGCAGGAAGGTCGTCAAAAAATTCATGATTCACCCAACAACAATCCTGTCCCTTGCCCTAAAATAGGCGTTACGCCAAACGCTGGAACGCAGATTGCTGGAAAACTGCAATTGAAATGAGATCTATATTTGCCGTCAGAAGCAGCTTTTAGCGAGGTTAGTTAAAATCGCCTGACGATGTCCAGGTCGATTAGTCGATCAATAGCTAGCACCCAACCCAATGCAGAGCCAAGCCCGCCAGCAAAACCAGTCTCAAAGCCACGTCGTGCAAGCAAACAATTACCCATCTTTGGCCCCACGTTTTTGGCACGGCATGCGAACGCTCTGTTGGTGGCGGCTGCTGGCTCGCAATGGATTTCGCATCACCCCCTCGCGGTGGCATGTGGCGCTCGGGGTGAGCATTTTCACACCCCTCAACGATTTGCTAGCGGCCACCCAATGGTTGCTGTATAACGGCCAAATTGAACGGACCGAGATCAAGCATCCGCCCATTTTTATCCTCGGGCATTGGCGGACTGGCACAACGTTGCTGCACGAATTGCTAACAACAGATCCAAAATTTGCCTCGCCAAATACATTTCAGTGCTTCGCGCCATCGCACTTCCTGTTGAGCGAGTATTTGATGGTCCGCTTTGGCAATTTCTTAATCCCCAAGAAGCGCCCCATGGATGACATGGAAGCGGGCTGGAAATTACCTCAGGAAGATGAATTCGCGCTAATGAACTTAGGGGTTCCCACTCCGTATTTGCGAATCGCTTTTCCGCGCACCCAGCCGCAGGCGCTCGAGTACCTCGACATGCAAGGTCTGAGCCCGGAGGCAGAAGCTCACTGGAAGAAGAGCCTACTGTGGTTCATGCGGGCCCTGACCTTGCACTACCATGGCCAGCGATTAGTGCTAAAGAGCCCGCCGCACACGGGCAGGGTCAAGCAGCTTTTGGAGTTGTTTCCGGACGCCAAGTTCATTCATCTGACTCGGGATCCGCGCAAACTGTTTACCTCCACGATGAAGTTGTGGCGCTCGCTCGACGAGGTTCAAGGTCTGCAGCGAACACCCGACGAACCAGAACTAAAGGAATACGTGACCGAGTGCATGCGGCGGATGTACAGTGGTTTTGAGCAAGCCTGCGGCGACTTGCCAGACAACCAGTTCGTGCACATCCAATACGAAGATTTAGTAGCTAATCCGATGGCAACGGTCAGCCAGCTTTTCGAGCAGCTGGAGCTCGGCGATTTCAGTCAAGTGCGCCCCGAGCTGGAGAAACGCTTGGTGGACCATACGACTTATCGCCCCAATCGACACGAGATTGACGCTGAGCTCGAGCTGGAAATTCTCGCGCGCTGGCCGGAGTATGCGGCCAAGTATAGCCATCCTCAATGAGCCCTAGTGATTTTCCATAGCTGGATAGCGCTAGGTTTGTGAGCGGCAAGGCGCTAGCCCTTAGGTTTAGCCACATTTTTTGTAGTACTTTGCTTTTGCGACGTCGTAACCTATGACCATTGGTAGAAGTTCTTTCCAGCCTTCCCAGATCACCTGCCAGCCTGGTTGATGATCGT
>JBGSHW010000021.1:0-37157 GCA_041751975.1 Pirellulaceae bacterium | reverse complement strand
CAGCGGCCGCGATGCTGGTTCAAGGGACACAAGCTCGCGGGATGCCGGTGCACGCGATGCCGCGACAACGCGCGAAGGGCGTTCGGAACGGAGCGAAGTGCCACCCCGCCGCGAGCCAGCGCCGCGGAGTGAGCAACCTGCTCGCAGCGCCGCCCGAGATCGTGAAAGCACGGGTCGTGAAAGCACGGGTCGCGAGACTGCTGGTCGTGATACCGGTCGCCGAGACAGTGGTGCCCGCGATAGCGGAGGGAGAGACAGCGGAGGGCGCGATAGCAGCCGCCGCGATGCACCGCGAGGAGCGGAAGCAAAGGGGGATCGCCCGCGCCGCGATCGTGCACGATCCGCTGAGAACATTATCCCCCGCGACGACTTTGAAGAGGACTTCGTTGAGCCGATCGACCAGCTGGATGAAGTCATCGATGAAGTTAGACCTGCGGCAGCGGAGCGCGCTCCGGGTGGCCGCCGGCGTCGTGGAGGCCGACGGCCCGTCGATTCTCCGGCCCGCAGCTTGTCAGCCGACGGTGATGACGATCTCGCAGAGATTATCGACGAAGCGTTCGACGAAGAGCCGCTCGAGGGACACGAGGACGATGACGGTGATGTTTCCGGCGGTCAGCAGCATCGCAATATCCCGACTTGGTCCGATTCGCTCGAATCGATCATCCAAGCCAACACAGAGAACCATAAACGCAACGAAGGGCGAGGAGGGCCGCGCGGCGGCAATCGCCCGCGCGGGCGGCGATAGTTGCCCGTAGCGGATCTTGCTAAAGCTCCGCACTCTACGGGATCTACAGGATCTTCAGCAAAATCCACTACCCTAAAGTCAGGTTCCCGTATTCATTTGTCGGGAACTGGGCGATTTAGGGTTCTAAATTGTTGCGTTTGGCCGTACAGTGATGAATACGACGTAATACTCGAACAATCTGCCTGGCAGTGGCTCTCGCGAGGGGGAGCCGTGAATCTGGTCAGGACTTAATTGTAGCAGCCATAAGCGGGGTACTCTTGTGCGAGGGCCTCTGGCGGGCAGATTGGTTGAGAAGCGGCTCTATTCGGACTCGGCTCAGACTCGCTTGCCTGCAAACTCAGCGCTGAGCGACTTTTTGTGCTTCGCAGCGTTGATTCTTTTTGCTTCGCAGCGTTGATTCTTTGTGCTTCGCAGCGTTGATTCTTTTTTTATCCGCTTTACGGCGAGTTACTCTCGTTGCAGCGTCACCTTTCTCCAATGACGGCTCTTGCCGTTCGCACCGTGGATGTAGTTTGCCCGCAGTGAACTTACAATCCTGTTCGGTAGGGGTACACTAGTGCTTCGTTACGGCGGGATCTAATCAACAGGGCTTCTCCGAGGATCGAGCGGTCGATGGACAACGAAGCGTCATCACCAGAGCAAAACTACACCGTCGTGGCGCGGCGTTATCGCCCCAAGACGTTTGGTGAGTTGATTGGCCAGGATCCCATCGCGCAGGCATTGGGCAAGGCGATCGCGACAGGCCGGGTGGGGCACGCGTACCTGTTCACCGGCGCGCGGGGAGTCGGCAAAACCTCGACGGCCCGGATCTTTGCCAAAGCGTTGAATGCGGGTGATGGCACCGAAGCGGAAGTTGCCGCCGATATCTCGCAGGCAATCGATGCTGGCGACGACATGGATGTGATTGAGATCGATGGTGCCAGTAACCGGGGTATTGAAGAGATCCGACAACTGCGGGCGAATGTCAATGTTCGCCCGAGCCGCTCGCGATACAAAATCTATATCATCGACGAAGTGCACATGCTCACCAATCAGGCTTTCAACGCGCTGTTGAAGACCCTGGAGGAGCCACCGAATCATGTGAAGTTCATCTTCTGCACGACCGATCCGGACAAACTCCCGATCACCGTCCTGTCGCGATGTCAGCGTTTCGATTTTTCCCCCGTGAAATTCGAGGCGATTCAACTTCGCTTGCAAGAAATCAGTCAGGCTGAAGGCTACGCGGCCGATGCCGAAGCGCTGGCCTTGTTGGCGCGTCGGGCTGCCGGTTCGATGCGCGATAGCCAGTCATTGCTCGAGCAAGTCATGAGTTTTTCGACCGAACGGATCACGGTAGAACAAGTCCACGCGCTCCTCGGTACAGCCGATGAAACCCAGTTGCTCGCCTTGGCTGAGGCACTCTGCGATGCCAATGCTCTGCAAGTCATCGGCTTGGTCGACGAGGCCACCCGCGCGGGAGCCGACCCGGGGCAGCTCGCTGAACAATTGCTCAACTACTTGCGAGATATCATGGCGGTTGGCGTGGGAGGGGGACCCGAATTGCTTAAGTTGGCCAACCCACTTGGGCATGCACAGATCAAACAGTTGGCGGAGGGTTGGGGGCTGCAGACGATTCTCTCGGCCATTCAGATTTTGGATGAAGCGTTGGTCCGCATGCGGAGCAGTGTTTCCGCTACCACGCTGCTTGAAGTCGCGTTGTTGCAGATCTGTCAGCTGGAGAAGCTCGCCTCGATCCCTGCGTTGCTCGAGGCCTTTGTGCAGGGCACCCCGGGCAATCCCGTGCGGACGGCCCCGGTTCAGGCCACTAACGCTCAGTCTACCGCCGCGCCGCCTACCAGCGAAAAAAAAAACGATGAACTAGCCTCCGCTGGGATGTCGAGCGGTGCTGTGCCAGCCACCGTGACCGTTCCGCGAGCTCCGCTTCCTGCACCCCACTTCGCAGCCCAAGCGACTGTATCCGCCGCTTCGCCCGCCGCGACCGTCTCGCCGCCTGCCGTCTCGCCAGCCCGTGCTGCAATCGACCCTACCGCTATCCCCTCGCTCAATCCGCCGCCTAGCCCAACAGACCGGGCAGCGGTTATTCCAGCCTCCGCCCCTGTAGCGGTAGCAACTCCGGCTCTGGCAGCCACTGTTTCAACCGCCAGCGCGTCACCCACCACTGGCTCCAACGGCAAGTCTCTGGCCGTTGGAGTTGGTGCATCGCCCGAAGCGCTCAACGAGTGGCGGCGTGCGCTACGGAGCATCGACGGGATGTTGGCTGATTTTGCTGGGTTGGCGGTCGCCGTCGCGCCGCAGGGGAGCGATCGCTGGAATGTGATCTTTCCGCCGGGCGCTACCAAGCCCTGTGAGTACTGCGATGTGGGGCAGCGCAAGGTGGAGTTGTTGTCGGCCCTGCAAGGTACTTTGGGGCGAGCTGTGCAAGTCACATTTTCGGTCATGCCTGGTACCGTGGCCAAGCCGACTACCGTCACACCGCAGGCCGCCGTACGGGCTCAGAAGCTACGCGAAATGGCCGAGCATCCCTTCATCAAAAAGATCTGCGAGGTGCTCGACGGCGAAATTGTTCGAGTCGATGCGCCGCGTTAGTCGATGTACAATTCAGTCGATGTACAATGAAGTCTCGGCCTCGCTTGGTGGCCTACTCTGGCTGGCTAGTGCGTTGTCATTGCGAGGAATTACGGTCGCATGTCGTGGATCTTGCGAAAGATCCTAAGGAAACGGGGATCTTTAGCAAGAACCACTACGGTCGCGTGGCAAGAAAACCTGCACATTTACATCCCGATCGATCCTAAGAGGAACGAATGTTTAAAAATCTGAGCGGACTGGCGGCGATCCTGAAGAATGCCAGCTCAATGGGTGAGCGCGTTAAGGAAATGCGGGAGAGCTTGGCGGCCGAAGTCGTCACCGGTGCCGCCGGAGCGGACTTTGTGCAAGTCGAAGTCACAGGGATTGGGGAGGTGCGTCGCTTGCGCATTTCGGCCGAATTGATGTCGCTCAATGACGTTGAGATGCTGGAGGAGCTTATTCCGGCGGCACTCAATGAAGCGCTAACCAAAGTGCGGGCTTTGCACGTCGAGAAAATGCGCGAGGCGACCGGCGGGATCAACATTCCTGGCCTGGACGATGCCTTGGCCAATCTTTAGCACAGAGCCCAATCTTCGATGTCGGAAAAAGCGAACGCGGTCAGCACTTTGATCAATCAACTCGGCCGTCTGCCGGGGGTAGGACGCAAGTCAGCCGAACGCTTGGCATACCATCTCCTGCGAGTGAGCAAGGGGGAGGCCTTGGCGTTGGCAGAAGCCATCCGTGCGGTCCGCGAAAACGTTTGCTACTGCAGTACCTGCTTCAACTTAGCCGAGGGCCCGCTGTGCTCGGTCTGTAGCGATCCGAGCCGCGATCAAACCAAGCTGTGTGTCGTCGAGCAACCTCGCGATCTGATGGCGCTGGAGCAGGCAGCCGCTTACCGGGGGCTCTATCATGTGTTGCTTGGACGGATCGCGCCGCTCGAAGGCATGGGGCCCGATCAACTCACCATCGACCCGCTTATCGAAAGGGTGCGACGCGGTAATTTCACTGAGATCATCATGGCCACCAATCCGACCGTAGAAGGTGATGGCTCAGCCTTGTATATCACCAACCAGCTCGCTGAGTTTCCGATCGAAATCACTCGGTTGGCTCGCGGGATTACCACCGGCAGCGTCTTAGAGTACACCAACAAAGAGATTTTGGCCGACGCGTTGACTGGCCGTCAAAAGATGTGACGTCGGCCTGGGGCGGATTGTTCGCGACCCGAGGCGTGAGCGGGAGATCCCACGCTTACAATGCGGGGTGGGAAAATTCAACAACTCGCAGCCCACGAGATGCTAGGCTTCACCTAGTGCTTGCCGAGCCAGCGTCACGCGCGCGACCTCTACCCGCATCCGTAGAAACTGAGCAAATTCCGTTCCTTTTTTACGGAAAATCCATTCACCTGTGCCTGGATAATGATAAAATTCGGAGTGTCGGAGCTTAACCCCTAGTTCCCCCAACTCAAAGGACGCGTTCAATGCGACTATCATTCGGAATGGAAACACGCCAACTGCAGACGCAGAAGCTGGCGCCGAAGATGATTCAGTCGATGGAGATACTTCAGCTTCCAGTCCTGGCGTTGCAAGAGCGCGTCGAGCAGGAGATGAACGAGAATCCCATGCTGGAAGTTCAAGAAGAAGAAGAATTGGGGCCGGTCACGGAAGAGGAACCCGAGGATCCGAATCGGCCCACCGAAGACGAACGGGAGTTGGTGGTTTCCGCTGATGACCAGTCGAACACCGATGATTTTGAGCGGTTGGCCAATATGGACAACGACATGCCTCAGAACTTCGATGATTTTCGGACCAGCGCCAATCGGACTCAGGAGGCTCAGGATCGGCAGCACGACTTGATGGCCAATGCGTTGGAACGTCCTGAGTCGCTGAACGATTTTCTGATGCACCAGTTGGATGAAATGGAGATCGAACCGGAACTCGAGCAGATCGCCGAACGGATCATCTCCACTCTCGATGCCCGCAACGGCGGCTATTTCAATACCAGTTTGCGAGACTTGCTTCCGGCCGAGATCACCGATGAGGATTTGGAGTTGGCCGAGGAGGCGCTGTTGATCGTCCAGTCGCTTGATCCACCCGGCATTGCGGCACGCAATTTGAGCGAGTGCCTGTTGAACCAGTTGCACGCTGACATGGATCACTATGAAGCGCTAAAGGTGTTGATCGAGAATCACCTCGAGGACTTGGCAGAAAACCGCTTGCCCTTGATCGAAAAGAAAACCGGACTGACCATCGAGCAGATTCAGGAAGCCAAACTTGAGTTCCATCACTTGAACCCCAAGCCCGGGTCAGCGTTTTTGGAATCGCACGTGCCGGTCGTTTCGCCCGATGTGGTGGTGGAAGCCGACGAGACCGGTCGCTATATCGTTCGGCTGGAAGATGACCGCATTCCGGCGCTCCGCATCAGCGATTACTACCGCGCGCGTCTGGCTGATCCGAAGGCGACCTCCGAGGAGAAGGATTTTATTCGCCGCAAAATAGAGTCGGCGAACTGGTTGATTGAAGCGATCCAGCAGCGGCGGAGCACGGTGAAGAAGGTTTCGCAGGCGATCGTCGACTACCAACGCAAGTTCCTGGACGATGGCCCCGAGCATATCGAACCGCTCAAGATGCAGCAGATCGCCGATGTCGTGGGTGTGCATGTGACGACCATTAGCCGGGCGGTCGACGATAAGTGGATTCAGACCCCGCGTGGCATCTTCCCTTTAAAGCGGTTCTTTGTGCATGGCACGCGGAGCGAAGATGGCGAAGACGTGGCGTGGGAAACCATTCGGCTGCGTTTGACTGAACTGATTGAAAAGGAAGACAAGCAAAAGCCGTACAGCGACGATGATCTCGTGAACGAACTCTCCAAGCTGGGACTCAATGTCGCCCGCCGCACGATCACCAAGTATCGCAAGAAACTGAGTATCCCCAGTAGCCGCCAACGCAAAGACTGGTCGAAAGTTAAGTAGTCGGTGCAGTGGTGGGTTAAGAAACTGGTGCAGTGGGTTGGGCCAAGGCCTTTTTGAGCGACTCGCGGACGTCGTCATCCGCTTCATTGGCCAATGCAACTTGCAACGCATCGCACCACTGGCCAGGTGCAATTCGGGCCAGGCTCCAAGCCGCCGCCCCGCGCAGGAGAGGCTCTTCGTCCTGCAGCAGCTTAAGCAAAGCTGCTTGAGCGTCGACCAAACGCTGGTTGCCAGCTACCAAAATAGCGTTGCGTAGCAGTCCACGACGCCGGGTCCGCCACAGCGGTGTTTGGCGAAAATGCTCGCGAAAGGCCTGCCCGTCCATGGCCAGCAACTGCAGCAGTTCCAGTTCGGCCAGTTCCGTGTGAGGTGCAAACGTTGGTTCCTCGGAATGGTGCGCCTTGCGATTCCAGGGGCAGACTTCTTGGCAGATGTCGCAGCCGAACACCCAGTCTCCAAGTTGTTCCGCCAAGTCGTCGGCGAGCGGTTCGCGATGTTCAATCGTGAGGTAACTGAGGCAGCGATTGGCGTCGAGCACGTAGGGTGCCGGGAAGGCACCGGTCGGGCAGTGCGTTAAGCAAGCGGTGCAGGTCCCACAATGCCCGTTACCAAAACTTGCGTCCGCCGTCAGTTCCAAATTGGTGAGCAGGGCTGCCAGAAAAAAGTAGCTCCCCCAACGCGGGTTGAGCAACAGCGTGTTCTTGCCGACCCAACCCAGACCGGCCAACTCAGCGAACTCGCGCTCGAGCAAGGGGGCCGTGTCGACGACGCCGCGGATGGTTGCCTCAGGCTCAGCGGCTTGCAACCAGGCTTTCAGTTCTTTTAGTTTTCCGTGGATAGTATCGTGGTAATCAAGGTCCCCTTGGGCATACCGCGCGATCAGTCCCTGGCCCGGTTTTTCGGCGACCAGCGGGGGCTTTTGGGTTTGCGAAGTGAGGTAGGGGAGGCCAAGCATCAGCAGGCTCTTGCAGCCATCGAGTACATGGGTCGGATGCTGATAGGCCGCGCGGCGCTGATCGATGTAGAGCATGTTGGCTGCCATCCCCGCGTCGAGCCATTCGTGCAGTTTCTGCAGGCGAGCAGGCTGAGCGGCGAGAGCCACACCCGTCAGTTGAAAGCCGAGCTCGTGCGCCTTCTGTTTCAACTTCTCGGTCAGGATTTTCACTTGTAGCCGCTCCAGTCGTTTCGTTCGTTACAGTCGTCAGGCGGTCGCTGGACGCTACAAGTTATTGCCCTGTGCGGGTTGACGCTCCGATTCTCCTGATTAGCGTGGAATGTAGTGCACTCCGCCGACTGCCAGATTTTGCTGCCAAATTCGCCTGCCAAGCTCTGGCAGAAGTGGCCAGTTAGTTGAGATGGTCGTTTAGCTAACTTGGCTGACGCCCATGCACCTTGCGATCAGCTCCCAGTGAATCTTCTACCCCGGTAACCGCATAAGGCTTTCGAATCATGCACATCGCAAAATTGCTGCTTCCTTGTTTGTTGATGATCGCCATGGCGCCGCAAGCCAAGGCCGATTTTGGCGATGGTCTCGGACTTGGTTATTTGTTCGGCTTCCAGAACTTCAATCAGGTAGGCCAACGTTCTTACAACAACAATACTCCACCCTATTTTGCTCTGCATCCACCGGTTTACTACGGCCAACGTTTCTCGCGTCCGTATGGTGCGAGCCCCTTTGCTGCGTGGCCGCAATTGCAGCCCAATTCCGCGTATGCCCCGCAAATGCATGTGCAGCGGGCGATGACCATCAGCAACCCGCACGCGGTGCCTGTGGAAGGTGTTTCGGCTCCAGGCGTGGTCGTTGTTGAACCTGTGCAACCTCTCGTCATCGAGAATCCTTACTATACTGGGGAAAAAGTACAGTACACGTCAAACTAGACCAGTTGGAGTTCCAATTCGGGTAGGTGCCGCGAAATTTGCCGTTGAGCACACCGCGATGGCGCATTTCCTTGCTTTTCGTGAGGAATCAGCGATAATTGGTGAGAGAGTTGCCCGCTTCGAGCGATCGTTTCTTACCCGTTTGAGAGTCGTTGCCGTGAATCTTTTTGGCAAAGTTCTGGTTGGTGTGCTTGGGTTTGCGTTGTGCAATATCGGAGCCGAAGCTCGCGCAGGCGATGGATTTCCACCAAACGGCGCTTGGGCATACGGCTCTCAGCCCTTTGGACATCCCGCGCGAAGTCACGTGGGTCATGTCCGCTCGGTCGGCTGGGCGGGTTACGGCTGGGGGTACTCCGGTTGGTCAGGTTATAGCAGCGTGCGTTATCGCGCTCATTACGGCGGCTGGCATGGCCATCACGGTCGTTATCGATCGGTCGTCCGCAGCTTCCACACGGTTCCTGCTTGGAACTGGTATGGACCTAGCTTTTATCCAACTTACCGAACCAGTTTCTACTTTCCGTCCCATCCTTTGTACAACTGCGGCCTGCCATACAGCTTCGGCCTACCTGTTTACAGCAGCTATTACGTTGCCCCCAGCTTGAACCTAACAGCGACTCCGTTTTGTGATCCCTTAATCGCCAGTCCGGTGTCGCTTTTTTTCTCAGCTGGCTTGCCTGCGGCGACATCGCGTGCCGCTGGGCAGGTGCCACTGGCCGATTATAGCGCTTATGGCGTCAGAGATTATGGTGTCAATGCTTACAACCTGGCTGGCGGGGCGTCGCGTGCCTTAGGGGGCGGAAGTGTAACGGCTGCATCGGGAGTCACCTACCATGTGGCGAAACCCAGTGTGGTGCCGCCATTGATTCGTCGGGACGAATCGTTGCCATCGCCCGTGCAGTTGGTGTCGCAGAGCTTGGAGTCTCCGCTTGTCCCTGAAGAAATGCTCAACGCGGCCGACGATATTCTTCGAGCGGGCGGTTATCGCGAAGCGGCCACAGCTTACGCGCAGCTTACTGTTCGGTATGGTTCAAGTGAGCTACTGTATACCCGACGCTTTTTGGCTCAAGTAGCCAGTGGCGATGTGGAACAAGCGATCGTGGTGGCTTCGTCGGCTGAACTGGCCGGTATGCAACTCGCTCGCAGCACGTTGCCCGGCGGGGCGTTGAGTGGACTGGGCCTGGACGAGGAAACGATTGCGGCACGCAAAGAAGCGTTGGCCAAGCACGCTTATCAACTGGCCGACGACGCCGACTCACTGTTCGCCGTAGCCAGTTGGCTGCACTTGGCCGACGACGACGAGCGGGCCGAAATCTTTTTGGCTCGCGCACGTCAATTGATGAAGCCCGCAGCTACCCCTAAGAATGAACCAAAAATCATGTAAGATAGCTGTTTGAGCTTTAAAAAGTGCGCGGCGACAATGGCCGTGATCACGGCTCCCTCCCACCCTCGTATCAGACTCGCACCGCGGCTGAAAACTTCCGTTTGGGCCGCGTGTGAACCCACCTAGCAGTCTGATGCACTTTCATTCAGGAACTTCCGATGAATAGCTTGCACCCATCGTTTTGGCGAGTCGCCGCGTTGGCTTGGTTGCTCCCGATGCTCAGCCCGTTCGCAAGCGGGCAGGATGAAGCCGACCGAGCGAAATCGCTTGTGGACTTCACCCGCGATGTGCGACCCATTCTGGAGGCCAGGTGTCTTAGTTGCCATGGCCCCAAAGATGCCAAGAACGATTTTCGAGTCGATGATGCCGATGCGCTGCTAACCTATGTCGAAGCCTCCGATCTCGAAAGTAGTTCCCTGTGGACTGATTATCTTCTATCGGATGATGTCGACATGGTGATGCCGCCCGCTGGCGCCGACGGACAGCCTGCGGGATTGCCTGGATCGGAGTTGGCGGTGATCAAACTCTGGATTGAGGAAGGTGCCGAATTCTCCTGGCCAGTCGCTGAGGTTGGCGATGCCGAGAGGGTAGAGCCAGCGCCCCCCGACGCCTCGCTGGCAGCTCGCATTTGGGCATTCCAAGGTCTGTTTCATCCCGCCTCCGTTCACTTTCCGTTAGCGCTGCTAATGGTTTCAGCCTTGTTCGTGTTCCTGTCGTTCTTCGGACGCCAAGCCTTTGAGCCCGTGGCCTACCATTGCTTATGGATCGGCGCACTGGGGGCAGTCGGATCTTGCCTCATGGGGTGGTCTTATGCCGTGCATGAAGGTTACGGAGCTGGCTTCGGATTCGACTTGCGCAACAGTGCGATTGACCGTCACCGTTGGCTGGGAATTGGTGTGGCCGTGGTGTCGGTCCTGCTGGTTCCCATTGCGCGCGGAGCTTACAAAACTGGGAGCGTCAATAAGAAGATTTTATGGTTTCTTGGGGCGATGCTCATCGCTTTGGGTGTTTCCATCACTGGCTATCAGGGTGGCGAACTAACTTACGGTGAGGATCATTACCAGAAAGAGTTCGAACGGCTCTTCCCTGAGTATATGCCCCAGCCGAATGTGGAACCTGCTAACGATGCATCCGGGCCGAAAGTCGACCTCGACATCGATCGAGGGCCTGGTACAGCCGTTGAGCTGGTCGATCCTTCTGAAGTCGATGCTTCCCAGACTCCGGCTGACCCAGCGGAGGTGACAGTAGAAGAAGTGGATTCTGAAACCGAGGCTGACACTCAAGACGAAACGTCAAGTATCGCGCCAACCAGTGAGGCGCCACCAACTGACGTGCCCGCAGAACCTCAGTCAGAATCGGCCGAAGTGCCTGCTGAAGCTACCGAGTCGCCTGACTCTCCCGCCAATAACAACTCAGTGGTCGAAGCGCCGGAACCAGAAGAGCCAACGGAAGAGTCATCCTCAGAAGAGGAGCCCGCATCACCAAAGCCTCCCATCGTGGTCAATCCAAGCCAACCTAAGCTTGGGAGTTAGGCAATTGGCCCATGATGATAGCCGAGATTTGGGTTTGAACGTAGTGGAGCTTGCTAAAGCTCCAGAGGGCATGGGATCTTTAGCAAGATCCACGACGCTGAAATGGAATAACTCTTGCCTGGCCGCACTATGGCCTTAGGGGTCGTAGCGGTAGCCCACGCCGTGGACCGTCATGATGAGCCGCGGTTGTTTGGGATCCGGCTCAATGCGTTTGCGGAGCTGCGAAATGTGTTGGTCTAAGGTGCGGCTGTTGTGCAAGTAACTTTCACCCCAGGCGTGGGCGAAAATCTTGCTGCGTTCCAAGGCAACTCCGGGATGATCGTGCAGCAGACGCAAGATCGCCACGTCCCGGGGACTCAGTTCGATCGTGGCATCGCCGCGCATGGCTCTGAGCTCTGCCGGGAAAATCTGCAAATCGCCTAGTTTAAAGCTGGCCATGATCTCGCCATGGGCGGCGAAGCAGCGGCGGGCCACCGCACGCACCCGCGCGAGCACTTCGCGCACGCTAAACGGTTTGGCGATAAAATCATCGGCACCGAGTTCAAAGCCGACCAGCCGATCGACCTCTTCCGATTTAGCGCTAATGAAGATAATGGGAACATCGCTCGACAGCGAACGGATCTTGCGGCAAGCTTCATAGCCACCTTGGTTGGGCATCATGATATCCAGGCAAACAAAGTCCGGCCGATTATGTTGAAATCGTTCGATGGCCTCTTGGCCGTCGACGGCGGTGACCACACTGTAGCCCTCGCTTTCCAGTAGTTCAGCCAGCCCTTCGCGGGTGTAGCGATCATCTTCGGCAACTAATACTTTCATGGGTGCTCCACTGCTGATCCAGTCTCCAAGGTTGCTCGAAAGTGACAGCCAACCGCTGAGTCGATCAGCTGAAGATCGCCACCATGCAAACGAGCCAGTTCGCGGGCGATCGTCAAGCCGATGCCGGTCCCGGCGGAGTGACTGATATCGCTTGAAATCCGCACAAAGGGACGAAAAACCGCTTCCCGTTGTTCCGGCTCGACCCCCGGTCCACGATCTTCCACATCGATTGTTAGGACTTCATCTGTTAAGGCCGTAGTGATGCAAACATAACCCCCTTGGCTTGCATATTTTTCAACGTTGCTTAGTAAGTTCTCCAAAATTTGTGCTAACACATCCGAGTCCAGTTGCATCGGCAGGGAGGCTCCGCAGTACGTCTGAACATGAACTCCGCATTGTTCAAGCGTTGGCCGAGCGCGCTCGACCACGGCTTGCACTACTTCGTCGGCAGCCACCAGGCGCGGTTGCAGGGTAAGAGCTTTACTCTTGCTCCTCGCAAAGGTTAGCACGTTGGCGATCAACCGCCCCAATCGCTGGCTCTCGCTCAGTATGATGTTCAGTCGTTGCTGCAGAGCTGCCGCTTGTGGGTGCGTTTCACTCGCGATGTCTCGCTCCAGCAACTCGGCGTACATGGAGATGTTCGTCAGCGGTGTTCGCAATTCATGCGATACCTGGTTGACGAAGCGCACTTGTTGGGCGGCCTCGCGCATGTCGCGGGCGTATTCCCGAAAGAAAAACCACAGGATGCTCCCCATGATCGCTGCCAGACCGAGCAGTCCCAGGATCGCACCCCGCCGCGCGGCTGCTCCCGTTCCTTGGAGTAATTGGGTTGTCGACACAAAACACTGCAATCGCCACGGGGCCAGCGGTTCAGCTAGGGTGATTTCGCATAGTGGCTTAACATCGGTGAACTCATCCGTTTGTCCCCATTGGTAGACGACCTCCGCGGACGCGTTGAGCAAGCGCAAGTGATTGGCGATCAAAGGTTGGTCGCGAAGTTTGCTTGGGCTGGCCATTCCATCCGCCGTGGTTGGCAAAATGGCGATGACCTCGGAGATCCAGCGGGCCCGGTCGAGTGCGCAGCCAACAATATGTCCCGACGGACGACGCTGCCAATAAATAAGGTTAACTCCGCGATCCCAATACCAAATGAACCAGCCAGATGGACCTTCGGCCTGTGCCAAGCCGTCGACCTTGGTGGTTTGGTAGACGTTGCGGACCGTCTCATCAACCCGTTCTCGCTGTTGGGTAGCACTCACGTTCTTCCTGGGGGCGAACGGGATTGGGGATGGGAACCGTTCGAGGGATCCCGCGTTTCCGGCCATGTTCTGCATGGTCTCTTGCTCGGCGCGGAGCACGGCTGACTGCAAATCCTTGCCGGTAAACATCTGTGCCCCCTTGATCAGAAACGTCTGCTCGGTTGCGTTCAGTGGGCCGGCGGGATTGGGGTAGATCAATTCCCCTTGGGGAGAAACAACAAACAGCTGTAGGATTTGGGGCGAATTGCGCGAGATGCGGCGGAGGGCTTCGGTGTCAAAGTCATCGAGGGCAACCACGGGATCGAGTTGCCGCTCGAGGGAGTCAAAGTAATTGGCCACGTCGGCCTTAATATCTTGCAGTCGCGTCTCAAACAGTTCTTGGAATTGTTGCCTCACTACCAGTTGTTCCCCCTGTGCCTCGTGGAGCGTGGTCCAAGCTAGCGCTCCCAGCGGGAGCAGGCAGATTGTGGCAATCAGTAAGAGCGGACGCAACTTCATGAGTACTCAGCGATCGTTGACCTTATTCGATGTGGAGCCCTTAGCTCGTTGCTGCAAATCAACTTCGCTTTGGTAGCCACGGAAACTCTTCCGCGCCGCATTGGCTTTGATGTCGGTATTTGAATTCACATCGAGCAGTTGCTCGAGTTGCAAATAGTTTTGTGCGGCGAGTCCTTCGAGTCGTTTCGCCTCGCCGGGGATCAGTAGGGCATTGCTCTTTAGGAAGTCGACGTTCTGTTGCAAAACTTCACGGCACTGCATTAAATCGCCTTGATCCAGATAGGCTGTTGCCAGTTTGTTTTGTTCGCTTGAGATCAAAGCTACCGCGTCGGCCAAGGCTTGTTTGTTGACACTTGCTTTGACTTCATCGCGGTCGCTGGTGAAGGTAATGGCCGTCTCGGACTCTAGTTTATCCTGGGAATGGGTGCGCATGTTGTTGTAGGTTATGCTAACCGAGCCCAGCGTTTGCTGCGCGCCGGCCGAGCCAGCCGGCACTTCGACTTCCACGACGATGTAGCGGGCTTGTTCACTGTAAATTTGGGCAATGCGAGTCACGATCTGTTGGCCGCTGATCTCCGCTTCGTTTCCCAAAACCTTTACCGGGCGAATGCCCTCGGGGAGCGAGAGCGTGATGTCGATCTCCTGCGCCACGACCGACAGCACGTCGTCAAACTCGCTGCGGAAGATGTCGGCCAACTCGGTTGCCTTTTCGATAAACAAGTGGTTGCCGCCGCTGGTGGTTGCAAGTTGTACCATCAAGTCTTCGTTGTAGCCCAAGCCCAAGCCTAAGGTTGAAACGCTCACTCCTTCTTTCAGAAGCGATTTGCCCAGTTGAGCCAATTCGCCTGGCGAGGAGGGGCCCACATTGGCCAATCCATCGGAGAGGAGGATCACGCGATTGACCCTTTCCTTGTCAAGGAATTTGCGGACTTCAGCAGCCCCTTTGCTGACGCCAGCGAATAGCGCCGTGTTGCCGGTCGCTTCGATTCCCCGGATCGCGGCAATCACCGATTCGCGATCGCTCAGCTTGGTGGCGGGGACAAGCACGTTGACGCTGCTATCGTAGGTCACGATGGAGAGAATGTCGTCGTCGTTCAAAAGTCGAACCGCATCGATGGCCGCGTTCCGAGCCTGCTCGATCTTGTCGCCTTGCATTGAGCCCGAACGGTCGAGCACGATTGCCAAGTTCACTCCGGGGCGTTTCTGCTTCTCTTGATCCAAGCGAAAGCCGGTTAAGCCGACGCGGACCCAAGTTGTTTGTTTCTCGGCGGCGATCAGCTTGGAGTAGACCGGACTTACGTCAAGCTTCAGTTGCCCGTCGTCGGCCCGGGTGGTCCTTGTCATCAGGCTCGTCAATGACAGCAAAGCGACAGCGGCTACGATCCGTTGTGTGAATTTCAAGTGCATCACAATTCTCCTGTGTGTTCCCAAGTGTAATTGGAGGCTGCCACATTTCCGCAATGCCACAGCTCTAACCTCTCACCCTATTAGACGCTCAGAACGCTCACGGGTTGTCAACACTCTGTAAGATGTTTGTAAAAGGATTGTAAACGGCTCTGTAGAGATACCCGGAAGCCCAAGTGTCGGCGGCAAGCGACATCGTAAATCGTAGTCGTAAGCAGCTCGCCATGTTTCTTCCGGGATAATAAGCTGTCTTCATGGCGTTGGGATACGGGCTGCCCAAAGTGTCGTGGCAGCCAGCTTAACAAGGTTTTTTTCACTAGCACGGACGGAAAGGGAGGGGAGTCGATCGGATGTATGAAAGCAACCGAACAAACACAGAGGCACAGAGGACACTAACTTTCCAAGCGGCGTGCTCTGTGAACTCCGTGTCTCTACTGTTTTAAGAATTAATCGTTGTTTGCCATCGACCTGCAAGAAGTTAAGTGCGGGCGTGCACGTAGCGCTATCACGTTATCCCCAAAGATACCGGGCGACTAGCTTAGCAACTCGCCATGGCGTCGCGAACGACAGGGAGGACTTGCGATTGGACCTCTTCTAACGATCCTTGCACGAAGGCACCCGCCGCCGCCTTGTGCCCACCGCCGTTGAATTGCTTGGCCAATTGGTTGCAATCGACCGCACAGCGACTGCGGAAGCTGAGCTTAAAACCACCCTCGGCCTGTTCGACGAAGATCACCGCAACTTGGGTCCCGGCGATGGCCAGCGTCAAGTTGATCGCATCTTCGGTATCCGATGGCAAAGCACCTGTCTCGGGGAAGTCTTCCTTTAAAACGTGCGTGTAGACCAATTGTCCATCGCGTTCAACGGTGGTCCGCGAAAGGATCCGACCACGCAAGCGCACCCGGCCGAGCGTATCGCGCTCGTACAGTTCGCCGTAGATATCAGCGGGAACGGCGCCGCTGTCGAGCAAGTCGGCGATGATGCGATACGTGTGACTAGTCGTTGAACCGAAGCGAAACCAGCCGGTGTCGGTGGCAATGGCCGCGTATAAGGCGGTGGCCATCGGCTTGGTGATCGGTACCTGCAAGTGCTTAGCCAACTTGGCCACCAAGTGCCCGGTGGCTTCGGCCGAAGTGTCTTTGAAAAACTCGGTCCCCAAATCGTCTTCGCCTACATGGTGATCTAGACAAAGCTTCATCCCTTGAAAACCGCGCAAGACATCGCCCATCGGCCCCAGTTGTGCCCAAGCGCTGGTGTCAAGCACCATAAAGCAGTCGGCTGTTACCTGCTCGGGGGGCACGGTCTCGTGAATGACTTCAATCGTCCCTTCCGGATCCAGAAATGTGAGGGAAGGTGGGGTAGGGTGCCCGTTGACGATGCGGACATCTTTGCCAAGCTGCCGCAGGAGCCCAGCCATCCCGAGTTCACTGCCGAGTGCATCGCAGTCGGGGCGAATGTGGCTGCAAAGAATAAAGCTTTGGCAAGCGGCGATCCGCTCGGCGAGGAGTTCCCAATTGACTGACATAGCGGTGCCGGATTAAACGAAGATGAAAAGTCGTGCGGATTGAAAAACAGAAGAAGGTGTATCGTTGTTGACAACCGCTCGATTGGCAACCGACCAGGGGAGATTGCCACGTTTTTCCCCAAAATTTTGACTGCTCGAACGCGAGCATATACAGGAAGTTTGCATTTTAACACTCAGCCAAGGGTACCACTGGCTCGCTGGTCTTCTTCCAGGCGCAGTTTTCCAACTGGCTTTAAGGCCTCGATTGGAGGCTTGTGGCAGTGGCAATATCTTGACGGATTTGTTGCTGCAAACTCGCTAGTGACTCGAACTTCATGACATCGCGAATCCGCTCGTTCAACGCACAGGTCAGCCGCTCTCCGTAGAGTGTCCCATGCCAACCAATGATGTGCACCTCGACCTTGGTGTCCGAGTCGTCGAAGGTTGGGTTGGGGCCGATGTTGATGGCGGCTGGCAACCACTGGTCATTCAACGAGGCCGAGCCGGCATAAACGCCATGTGCGGGAACTTGCGAGGCGATCTGGGTCAAGTTCGCAGTGGGAAAGCCCAGTTCGCGGCCGCGGCGTGCACCGGCGCTGACCAGGCCGCTGAGCTGGTAATTTTGAGTCAGCATCGCGTTGGCTGCGGCGATATCTCCCTCAGCCAACAGGCGGCGTACGCGCGAGCTAGAGATCATTCCGGCTTGATCCTCGCTCGCCTGAGCAATCGAGCAGTCCATGCCAGCGGCTCGACACAGTTCCTGCAGCAGCGCGATGTCTCCCCCGCGATCGCGGCCGAAGCGAAAGTTGGGGCCTTCGACCATTGCATCCGCCCGCAACGTGCCAACGATGAACTGTTCAAAAAAGTCGACCGCCGAGAGCGACAATAGCGCTCGGTCGGTGGGGTAAGCGATCAAGGCATCGACCCCCAGTCCGCCCAGCAGTTCGGCTCGCCGCGCGATCGTGGTCAGTGGTGGCCCAAGGGGTCGATCGGGCAAGAGGAGTGCTTGCGGTGGGGGATCGAAGGTCAAGACAACTGCTGGTCCCTTGATTTTTCGAGCCGCCGCCACGAGTTGCTCGATCAATTGGCGATGACCACGATGGACTCCATCGAAGTTGCCGACTGCCACGGCAGCCCCCTGCATGGAGGCTGGGAAGTTATTCAAATCGGTAATGAGCTGAGCCATCGAGTCGTCGAACATCGCAAGCAAGGGGGTGGAATCGGTCAACTCTTGTCGAAATCCGGAACTCTGACAAGCCCTGCTAACTCAGCAAACCATGAATTACTTTGCCAGCCCCGAGTCGATGTGGCCGATTTTCGCGATCGAGCAACATCGAATCGGTCGGCAAACCCATCGCGTGCAAGATGGTCGTGGCGAAATCTTGAGGCGTCACGGGGTCTGCAATGGGGTAGGCCGCGTGGCGATCGCTCGTGCCGTAGACCAAGCCACGCTGAAAGCCACCTCCGGCCAACAGCCCGTTGTAGCAAAACGGCCAATGCTCCCGCCCGGCGTGCTCCTTTGAAATCTGGGGCCGCCGCCCGAATTCGCCCACCCACACCACGATGGTCTCGTCGAGCAGGCCGCGGGCCTCGAGATCTTCAAGCAACGCGGACAGGGCTTGATCGGCCGGAGGAATCAAATCATCTTTCAAGCGATTGAAGTTGTTGCCGTGGGTGTCCCAGAAATTCTTGCCGTCGTTGTGCCAGTTCACCGAGACCAGCGGCACGCCGTGCTCAACCAAGCGGCGAGCCATGAGCACGCACTGGCCATGGATGTTGCGGCCGTATCGCGCGCGCGTCGCCTCGGCCTCCTGCGTCAAATCAAAGGCGGTGCGGACGGCGCTCGAACCCAACATCTCCATGGCCCGCGTCTGATGATTCTCATACGACAGTGCTCCCAACGATTGGCTCAGCCGCTGTCGCTGCTGATCAAACGTCTTCAGCAAGGCAGCCCGGGATTCCAAGCGATCGAGTCCTATGTCGGGCGGAAGTGACAAGCCAGTGGGCTGCCAAATCGGATCGTTTAGGTCGCCGGTCAACAACATGCCGTCATAGGCGGAGCCCAGCCAACCGCCGTGTTGTCCCGGGGCCTCGCCACCTGGCGCGGCTGGGTGGAGCGCTTTCCAGGGCATGGCCACGAAGGATGGCAAGCCCGTTCCTGTCGGCCGCAGCTTGGAAATGATCGAGCCGAGGTGCGGCGAGTCCTTGGAGCTCGGCGGATCTTGATCGCTCTTGACCACCGGCGCTAATTGCCCAGTCAGTGTGGCATGACCACTCGATAAGTGGGCTGGATCGTCGTGGGTCAACGATCGCACAATCGTCAACTTGTCGGTCAACTGAGCTAAACGCGAGAAGTGCTCGGAGATCTGGATTCCCGGAACCTTCGTAGCCGTCGGATTGAAGTCGCCGCGGACTTCAGCCGGGGCGTCCGGCTTGAGATCAAACGTCTCGAGCTGACTGGGGCCACCCCACATAAACAAAAAGATGCAAGCTTTCGCGCGACCCGGCGGAAGACGCACCCCCGCCTGTTCAGCCAGTGCCAGTCGAGCTTGCAAATCACCCAAGCCCAACCCCAGAGCGCCGATCGTGCCCGCTTGCAATAATTGCCGGCGACTGAGCGAAGCGGCGCGACGAAAGTCGTCACAACCTCGCGGTCCGCTGAAAGTGCGAGAAGCCATCGTGGGAGGGTCCGGTTACGGGAGATGGTAAGTGGACAGAGGTGGGAAACGGTCGTCCAGTTCGTACGGCAGGCGACTCCCAGTATAACTCAATCAGGTATGCCCGTAGTGGATCTTGCTAAAGATCCCGAACCAGTTTTGCCCGTACTAAATCTTGCTAAAGATCCCAACCCGAAGCATCAGACTTACACGTCGTGGATCTTGCTTAAGCAGGTCGCCATGGGTACTTCGGGTAAACCCAAGTAGTAGTACTGATTGGATGTTGTCGGGTGGCACCGGCCCCGCCAGTGTGAACGAAGCGATCGATAGGGCGAAAAGGGGTGTTCACCCAGTGTCTAACTTGCTGGACGAAGAATCTGCCGAAGTAACCAGAGTCGGTGCACTACGACGCTGTCCAACAAGAGCAGGCTCCGACCGAAAGGGGCCTAGTCCCGTCGGAAGACAGTTTAACATTCAGCACATGATCAGGGAAGATTTGGGATAAAATCGCTGATGGCCCCCTCCCCGGCCCTGGTAGGCCGACCCTCCCCGAGGTAAGGAAAAAAGAACGTTTGCATTTCCTCGGGTAGGATTTGTTCCGCGCGATCTTTAGCAAGATTTGGTACGGTCAAAAACACGGGATCTTTAGCAAGATCCACTACGGGGAAATTAAACGTTAGCCGAGTATCTCGCGTTTGCGATCGATGTAATCCCACACGACGAAGCGATCGAGGTCTTTGCCGGCGGTGAAAAAGACTCTTCCGCGGGTGTTCTCCGCGATGCGGTAGGCAAATCGAATGTCCTCTTCCGACTGCGACCAGCTGGGAACAAGAAACATGTTGATCACAATCCCATCACGCTGACACAACGCAGCTTCGCGCATGGTGGCTTGCTCGGTCTTTATGTCGGGAGGATAAAGCATGTAGAGCATCGAGTCTTCAAAGTGCGCGGTCGGCAGGCCATCGGTGATCAAAATGACTTGTTTGTTCGGCGTATCGACGGTCGCCAAGTTTTGACGCGCGAGTCGCAGCGCATGCTGGATGTTTGTAAAGTGTGGATGGATCTGCTGTTCACTGATGTCATCGCGACTCATATCGGCTCGCAGGCGGACCCACGGATCGTGGATGGTAACCGGCTTGGGCATCAGCTCGATAATCTCGCCAGCGGTACGCAGTTTGGCAAACGTGTACATCTCGATGAACCTGAGGAAATCCCCCGGATACTCGCTGGTGATCAAGCCTTGCAGTGCGAGGGCCATGCGTTTGACGTTCATGTACTGGCCGTCGTAGCGCATCGAGCCGCTCATATCCATGATCACTACCGTGGCGCACTTGGGTGAGTTCCGCGTGCGGTGCACTTCGATGTCGCTGCTTTTTAGACGGACCGGGGAGGCGGTTGGATCGCGGAGCATGGCGTTGATCACCGTCTGCGTCGTGTCCATGTTGGCCAAGCTATCGCCGAACTCATATTGTTTGGTCTGCGGTAGTTCCACGCTCCCTTCCCCCATAATCCGCCCGGTGTGGCGACCGCTGCGTCCCGGTTGAAGCTTGGAGAAAATGCGTTCCAGCAAACGACCTTGAAAGATCTTATAGGCTTGTGGTGTCAGGCGGAAAGCTCCGGTCGATGCATCCCGGTCCAACCCTTGGCGTTCAGCCTGCTCACGCACCAAGTTTTCGACTTGCTGCCGCACTTCTTCCAAGCTCGACATGTCTTCGGTCGACGCAAATTGCCCGAGCTTTTCCATATCGATCACACCGATCTGGGCAGTCTTGGCAGCTTCCTCAAGCTGCTTAAGGAGTTCGTCGATGGCTTCCAATTCAGCTTTGATCTCCAGTGCCTCAGGGATCGTCATCCGCTCGGAACCGGTGAAGGTGTACTTGGCGGCCAACTCATCGATCTGGTAGTGGTTGCCGAGGTCTTCGATAAGGCTCACCAATTGTCCGGCGAAGCGGCTGGTATCATCGCCAACTTGGTAGTACATTCGTTCGAGCAAATAGATTTGCCGATCGGCGACCGCTTTCTTAAACAAGCCACGCAGCTCTTTGGGCGGTTCGACCCGCGCGGCACTTTTGTCAAAGACCTTTTTGGCTTTTTTCTCGACCGAATCGGTTTCGTATTTTTCGAGGATTTTACGTTTGCGTTCTTCGAGCATCGCTTTGAGAAAATCGATGCTGGGTCCAAGTCCTGCAATCTGACTCGGATCGAGCTCAACCGCGCGGGCAAGTTCTTCCTCGGTCAGTTCTCGATACTTGCCGTACATGAGCGCATGTTCAAAGGCTGGTGACACCAAATCGGGAGGTGGCTGTGTGGGGCTAGGAAACTTACCCGGATCGTATTTTTGATACGTGTGTACGACCCCGCCTAGGTTTGATTTGCGTGCCATGTTCTTTTTTCGAGTGCGGGAGCATGCTGCCGCTATCTCTATCGCTTTCTTCTTTTCGTTTGCGTTACCCGGAATAGCGCGGCTGGCTGAACGCCGCCAGCTTGAGCTCTTTCCTACGAACGTTCACGAGGAAAGCCAGTCGCGCCCCTTGCTTGTGAACGGTAGATGGCGGCCCGTGAAGGCTTCGCAGGAGCGTCGTCCCACCGTGCCCGCGTCACCACTCACACCTCACACCTCACTTCAAACTTCAAACTTCAAACTTCAAACTTCATAAACCACTTTGCCATGTTTTTGCGAGCGGCTAATTTGGTCGCGAGAGTAAAGGCCCGCTAGTACGAATTCGACGCACGCTGCGCGGACCGCTTCGCTTTCACTCGCGTTGACTTCAAACGCCTTATCCCACGCTGTGGGCACTATCTTTAAACGCTCTGCGTACAGGCGGCTGGGAAGCATGTCTCCCACTTCGATCCGCACACCCTTGCTAAAGATTTCGGCGATCTCACCCAAGCCGTACTCTTCGATGTACTGTTGGAAGACAACTTTGATGGCCTCAGCGGTGATTGCATCCAGGACTTGGCGTTCGCTCATCTGATGGCTTCCCATCAGGTCCAGTTCCAGCTTACCCAACGACGAGGAGTACAGGTGACCGAGGTCGCTGATGCGTGGAACTCCAGGGGATTCTTGTAGCACAATCGCTCGCTGCCGGGCGCTGGCGACCATGGCGCGATAGTTGGCCAAGCTGAAGCGGGCCGATACGCCTGAAGCTTGATCGACGTACTTGCTGCGCCGCGCCTGCCGCGTGATCTCTTCGATAATCTCGGCCATGAAGTAAGGAACCTGAATCGGATACTCGCCGTCCAACGCCGTGTGCGCTTCTTGCTGCGTGATCTCAATTCCCAGCTCGCGCTCGGTGGGGTAGTGCGTCTGAATGCTCGAACCGATGCGGTCCTACAACTGCGGAATGACTTTGCCACTGCGATTGTAAGAGCTCGGGTTGGCCGAGAAGAGGATGACGATGTCCAGGTCAAAGCGGATGGGGTAGCCCCGGATCTGCACATCCCGTTCTTCTAAAATATTGAACAAGCCGACTTGGACCAGTTCGTCCAACTCTGGCAGTTCGTTCATGGCAAAGATGCCACGGTGCATGCGAGGAATCAAACCAAAGTGAAGCGCCTCTTCGGCGCTCATGCTCACGCCACCAGTGAGCTTCGAGGGATCGATTTCACCGATGATGTCCGCGAACTTTGTCCCCGGACTAAGCCGCTCCGCGTAACGATCTTCCCGCGGCCACCAGGCGATCGGCACTTCTTCTTCCGCATGCTCTGCCACGAAACGTTTGGCTATCGCCGTGATCGGCTGATAAGGATCTTCGTGAATCGGTGCGCCGGGAATGTCAAGGTAGGGGACGTGCTCATCCAAGAAGCGGACCAACGCCCGCATCAAACGGCTTTTCGCCTGTCCTTTTTCCCCGAGGAACAGCATGTCATGACCGGCCAACAACGCAATGTTGATCTCGGGAATGACCGTATCTTGGTAGCCGACAATCCCCGGGAAGAGCTCTTCGTCCGCGGCCAGTAGACGCGTGAAGTTATTGAGCATCTCTTGCTTGACGGTTTTGGATTGCCAGCCACTTTCGCGAAGTTGGGCCAAGTTAGTCGGACGCGTTGCGGTGCTTGAAGTGGTCATGCTGTATTGCAAAATATGGAATCACGGCCGAAGGCCAGCGGGGACGGACAAGGAACCCAAGGAGGGAATACGGTAACAGGCAGAGGGAAGCGTGTGGGGCAGCGTCCAGCGGAGAGGGTCCTGAGGGGCGCTGCACCACCGACGGACTATTATACCGCAATGGCTACAAGCTTCAGTCAACAGAGGCCGCTGACCGTGCGAACGGGTCCTAAAGTGTGCACATCCAAGAATAAGTGTCGCTGCGGACACTTAGTAAATGCGAACGGCAGGACTACGATACGATCGCCACCGCAATGCCTGTTGCGGCTGCGAGAAAGGCGGTCAGTAAACTGATCGTGACGGCCCCCATGCGGCTGCGATTCTTGCGACCACTTTCTAGCAGTTGTTGCACGATCTCGCGCTTGGCCTCGCGCAACTGCGCCTCATGGTTCGACTCAACCTCGACCAGTTCGGCCACGACAAACGGATGCAGATGGGGTAACAACGGCGCCCGCGACTTCTGTTGCAGGTCAAAATCGGACTCGCTGAAAATGCTCAACTGAATCCGCTCCAACGGCTTGCGACGCCGACGGGGGTCGAGCAAACGGTAGGTGCTGGTCGCCAAATCGCTGAGCAGCATGTCCCGCTCGTCCTCAGCTTGATCGGGCAATTGTTGAATACGGCTGGCCGTGTTGCGTGCCGCCTCGCGAATCACCTCGACTCGCGATTCCCGTGCACTGAGCCCCAGTAACGCGAAGTCGTAGCCAAGCGGATTGGCAATGATGTGGGGGGTGGGCGAAGCGGGGGAGTCGGATGGAGTAGTCATGTCAGTCGTTCGTGGTCTCAGGTGCTGGACCTGCGTATCAATCTCGGGGGGCCGTATCAATCTCGGGGGGCCGTATCAATTTCAGGGGGCCGTATCAATCTCAGAGGACAATGTTCTATGGTCTATACGTTACTTCGGCAGAATACGGCCAAATATCGGACGCGGATAGGGGATTTTTGCGACTTGCTCCCCACTGCATTATGCAGGCCAAGCAAGCCAAACTCCGCCAGTGGAAGGTGGGCTCACGCTCCGCCCGCAGCTAAGGGGAGCAGGGGGACCTTGCCGCGTTTGCGGCCGGTTCTACCTTTTCTGCCGAATAGTCCGAAAAAATAGACAAGCGAAGTGGTCGATTGGTTCCCGCGATTTTCTGGCGATTGCTAGCTAATTCGGGTAAAGCAACGAGTTTGCATTGTGTTTCTGTGGAATTCGCAAGATCGGCGGCTCGATCGAATGATTTAGAGATCGAGACGGATCGGCGGAGCGATCCGCTACTTTCGACAGATGCGGAAGGTGGCTTTAGACGTCGCACACGCCAATCGCATGCTCCAGCGCGCGGGCCGGGTCGTCCCAAGTCGGAATGAACTCTTGGGCGACGTAGCCGGTGTAGCCGGTTTCCAGGATGGTCCGCATGATGGGTGGATAGTTGATTTCCTGGTTCTCGTCGATTTCGCCGCGGCCCGGGTTTCCCGCAGTGTGGTAGTGCCCAATGAACGGATGGTAATGCCGAATGCGACGCATGACATCACCATGCATGATTTGCACGTGATAGATATCGAACAGCAGCTTGAAGTTCGGTGAATCCACTGCTCGAATCAAATCGATGCACAAATCGATGTCATCTCCCCAATAACCCGGATGCCCCTTCATCGGATGCGAATCGTCGCGACTGTTCAAGTGTTCGAGGCACAGCGTGATCTGCTTCGCCTCGGCATAACCGATCACGCGTTGCCAGCAGTCGAGGCAATTTTTCCGGGCGACTTCATCGCGCATGCCGTTGACGCGCATGCCGGTGAAAGTGATCACACTGGGACTCTTGAACTCGACGGCCGTGTCGATCGCCGCGCGGAGCGCTTGTTCAACTTCGGCATGATAATCGGTGTTGATCGGGCCTTTGGCAAAACCATGACTGCTGACCAAGGAGATCTCCAAGCCGAGTTCAACGACGGCGGGGTAGAACTGCGTGTCGATCCCTTCGATGGCGACCAGTCCCAGTTGCTTGCCAAGTTTCGCCAGCTCCAACTCTGGCATCGGCTTGAAGCACCACCCCATGACCGATTGTCGGATGCGTCCCTTGCGTTCGGTATTTAGTGCAGTGGTCTGTTCTTCCATGACAGTGCTCGCGAGGCTCTTATTCTGTAAGGTGGGGACGAGAGTGGCAGCTAGGGCCGAGGTAGCCAAGCCAGCCGTTAATGCCAACCAGTGGCGACGATTGGATGAAGCGGCAGGGGCAGGGGCAGGGATACGTGAGCTGGATGTGCGGTGCATGCTGTTTTCTTTCGCCTTGAGTGAGCTCTCGGCAGCGCGCCTAACCCTTGCGAGCCCAACCGCTCCGTTACTTCCAGCGGTCCTGCGGCGGAATGAACGGTTCGATGGCAGCCAGTTCGCTACCGGGAACGCTGGCCGCAAAGCGGACGCCAAGCGAATGGATGTTATTAGCCGCCTCGAGCAATTGCTCGCGGTTGTTCAACTTGAGTTGCACGCTGTTGAAGACCGCCAGAATGGCATCGAGCTGCGGTTGTTGAAGTTTGGTTTGTGCAGCGGCTAAGCGTTTGGCTGCGCGGGCTGCGCGTTGGGCCGAGTTAACACCGAATTCGGCTTTTTCGGTGGCCGCCGCCGTGGCCCGCAAGCTGAATTCGAGATCAGCAATCATACCTGCCACAAACATCAGACGCAATCGATCGGGATCGGAGGGATCGTTCGTTGTGCCGTTGGTTCTAACGAAGTTATGGCGGACCATGCCTTGGGACCAAGCGACGATTTCAAAATCCAGGCTGCCCGGCTTATGTCCACCGACGTTGACAAGCCGCTCATCGGGCACCGTGTGGCAACGATAACAGCTTTGAGCCACCAAGTAGACATTGATCGGGTTGCGCATCCCCCCGGCGATGCTTCCGCGGAGACGTGCGAGGCGATGTTCGGGCGTTTCCGCTTCGCGGGTCACTCCTGGACCGCCGTACTCGTTATGCAGCTCAACCCAATTCTTGGCCGCTCCATGGCACGACTCGCAGGAGATACCGGAGATGGCGGTGATCCCAACGCCGTCGGCCTGCATCGTGTAGTGGCAAGAGATGCAGGAAGAATCGTTCTTGAAGCTGCTGATCCCCATTCGTTCGGCGATCTGCTTCGCTTCCGGATTGCGATGCAACGTCACAAAGGTCAAGTGGTGGGGCGTTTGCTTCCACACATTCACTTCCGATGCATGGCACTTCTGGCAGTTCTCGTAACCGATCACTGCATGTGGATTCAAGTGAACTTCTAATCCCGTATTGCGAGGATCGGGCTCCTCCGCTCGCAGGCACGCAGTGAACGTGAAGAGAGTTGCAATGCTCAACCAGAAAGTGAGGGAGTAAGTCATGGTATTCGATGGCATGGGATATAGATCGATAGGCGTTCACTTAGCGGGCGTAGTGCACTACGAAACCTAGCACGTGCATTACCAGGGTTTGACCGACCGGCATCTTTTGCGGCAGCAGGGCAAAGCAGAATTCGGGCTTGTTCGTTAGATTCGATACAATCGCTACCAGGGGCTCGCTGAGTTCAAGTCAACGCGCGGCAAGCAGTGGCAGCTATTCGCAACAACGCTCGCATGCGTGTTTTAGGTTGGGTTTAAGTTTGGGATAAAGTTTAAGCTTTTTGGGGAGGGTTAGGCATCGAGGTGGAGGTTGGACCGGGGCTGGGCGACGCAAGCGAGGCACTCGTTCTCGGCCAAGTCAATCGCGATCTTGCGATCGTAGGCCACCTCGCCCTTGAGCACGCGCACGCGACAACTGCCGCACACACCACTTAGGCAGCCACTCGGAAGTTCGATGTCGTTCTCCCGCGCGAGCTCCCAAATCGATTGACCTGCGGTGTTCCATTGAGCTTCGATGCCGCTCCGCTCAAAGTGAACTTTCAGACTGGGAGTGGAAGCTACTTCTCCGGTCACGATCGCTGGCGCACCGCCGCCAAACGACTCCCAGTGCACGTGCTCGGACTTAACACCAGCAGCTACCAAACCGCTGCGAAGGTTATCCATCCACCCCTCGGGGCCACACATGTAATAGCGGCAGTTGGCGGGTGGTAAGGCTTGCAACGCATCGTGGGCCGTTAGTTTGCCCGCTCGGCATTCAAAGTTCGGATCAGTTGTTCGGTGCAGCTCGTCGTTCGTCAGGCGACTGAAATAGGAGATCACTTGGCAATTCGGGAATTCGGCGAGCCAGTGGTGCAGGGTGGTGCCGAGCGGCCAATGTTCGCTATCTTTGACTTGGTAGAGGAGCACGACCGGACGTTCTGGCGTGTGTTCCATACTCCACCGCAGCATGCTGGCCATGGGGGTGACTCCCACGCCAGCGGCCAGCAGCACCAGCGGTTCGGTCTGGCTCTCCGCAGGCAGATAGAAGTGACCGCACGGCCCGCCGATCAACAAGCAGTCGCCGGCACGAATGTGTTCGTGGAGCCAGAGGCTGAGTCCACTGTTTTTGGTGGGTTCGGTCCGCGCCGCCAGCACCTGTCGTTTGACAGTGATCCGCCAGAAGCGACTATCCGGGGCGCTCGAAAGCGAGTAACAGCGGGTGGCTTGAAAGGCACCGGCAGTGGCTGGGCGAACCAGCAAGTGTTGCCCTGGACGAAACTCGGGGAGTTGCTGGCGATACGGATCCACCAAATAGTACGAGCGGCAGTCGGCCGATTCGTCGATCACTTGAGCAACTTCCATCACCCGCCATTCGCGGCCCGCTTGGTGTCCCGCTGACACTTGCAGTTCGGATTCGAGCCGAGCGATTTCCGCTGCGCTGCGCAGGTTCTTGAGCAAATGCGAACGCCGTTGATTGAAACGCGAACGTGTGCGGTTGGCCGCCAAGCCCGCCGCAGCGAACTGCGACGAGGCCACGGCGATGAGTGCCACGGCGATGAGTAGCAGAGGGAATTGGAACATGGGCAGACCGGAGGCGGATAGGTTTTTCGTCGGAATTTTGCGGTGCAACGCCACCTCTTCGTCCCCCGCAGATCGCAACGAACCGAGGGGGTGAAGAATCCTAGCTTGCTCCCCTGCGGTGTGCGGACTAAAAAATAACGAACCGTAGCCGTTTCCCGCTCAAAGTGACGTCGCAAGCCCCCCGAGTCGTTGACAGTTTGTCAGCTGGCGGATAGCCTCACCCCACTACAAGAGCTGAATTTTTCCGGTGTGCCACCCCCAATTTTGGGCCAAGAGAACTGTTCATTCAATTGTTGCAATCGCCAAACTCTTCTATGACCGAAATTGATAGTGGACTAACTGAGCAGCAGAAAGTCGAAACCTGCCAAGATCGAATTGGCTATCGGTTCAACGATCCCGAGCTGTTGCGTTCGGCACTGACCCATGCATCGGGGGCGGTCAACCGTTTAGCGTCGAATGAGCGGATGGAGTTTCTCGGAGATTCGGTGCTTGGCTTCACGATCTGCGAGTGGCTGTTCAAGCAGCATGTGGAGTACTTGGAAGGCGAACTGACCCAAATCAAATCGGCTGTGGTTAGCCGGCGTGTCTGTGCTCGCATCAGCCGCGACCTGGGGCTGGAAGCGTGCCTGATCCTCGGCAAGGGAATGCAGTTGGCGAGCGGCGTTCCAAAAAGTCTACTTTCGGATGTTTACGAAGCGATCATAGCGGCAGTTTACTTGGACGGTGGCTTTGATGCGGCCCGCGAGTTCATCTTGCGGAGCGTGCACGACGAGTTGCAGCAAGCCGTTATTGGTCACTCGATCGGTAACTACAAATCGGCGCTGCAGCAGTTGGCGCAGCGCGACCATGGGGCCGCCCCGATGTACCGCTTGCTCTCCGAGACCGGACCAGACCATAGCAAGATGTTTCAGATCTCAGCTGAAATCAAGAACCGCAAATTCACTCCGGCTTGGGGTCGCACCAAAAAGGACGCCGAGCAGCGGGCGGCAGGCAACGCACTGGCCGAACTGCAGGGGGATGCTCCCCCTTACGCAGAGTGAACTTCAGTGTGCCCTTCTAGTTGCGAGTGCAACCGTTGCCGAATTACACTTGATCGGCCCGCGGGCAGGTGAACTCCTCGCGGTAGCTTCGTGTGACCAACTCGGTAGCTTCTTGCGACTCGGGGAATAGTTCGGCGTCGCCATCGAACTTTAAGTGGGGGCCGAGCGTCAGTGGGTACTTTTCTAGGTCGACGTTGCTTTGCTTCAAATGGGCCAGCGTTCGATCGAGCGTGGCCGCGTTGTCGTCGAGGCTCTTCACTTGGCTCAACTTAGCCCGCACGTCCGACTCTGAAGCCCGCGACTGCTCGCCGAGATAAAAGGAGATATTGCCGAGGTGGCTCATACCGGCCGATAAATGCCCCTCGCGCACTCCGGCGTTCAGCAGGCTGGCGTCGCGTTTCTCGCAAGCCAGCAAGAAGTTGTCGAAGTGAACTTGATCCAGGTTACCTCCCACCCGGAACTCCTTGATGACATTGAAGTTCTTGTCCATGGCGACGCAATAATCGTAGGATCTTTGCACGACAAAGCCGTCTGTTCCGTAGAACACTACGCCCACCTTGTTGCCCTGCTTCGAATCAAACAAGCGGTTCAGTTCCTCGTCCGCCGAATCGTCCACGCTCAGGCCGCGTGTCTCAAACACGATGCACTTGTCGCCATAGTCATAGATGGTGACTTGCGTATTGGCGGTGTCCCCCGCATCGATATAGTCGGCGTCGTTGCGTTCGGCTTGATAGCCCAGTCGCCCACCGTAACTGAGCACTGCTTGGGGATGGGAGTCGATACCCAGTCCCCAGCGGGCGACGTCGGTTTGGTGCGGTCCTTGATTGCCCGAATCGCCGTTGCCGTACAGTCGCTGCCAGTGCCAGTCGTAGTGGAAGTTGGGGCGGGTCAAACGCGGCTCAGTCATCGCAGCCGGTCCGCTCCATAAGTTGAAGTCGACGTTGCCAGGGATCTGGTAGTCGCCCAGGGCGCCAATTGACTTGCGGCGTTTGTAGCACAGGCCACGTGCAAATTTAACTTCGCCCACACCACCTTCTTGGATGAACTTGACCGCGTCAATGCAGGCTTGGCTACTGCGGCACTGCGTCCCGACTTGGCACATGCGATTGTATCTTTTCGCGGCTGCGATCAGGGCTGAACCTTCAGCGATGTTATGGCAGACCGGCTTCTCAATGTACGCATCCTTGCCAGCTTGCATGGCCCAGACGCCACCGAGTGCATGCCAGTGATTGGGGGTTGCGATGGTGACCACATCAAGTGCTTGTACATCGAGCAACTTGCGGACATCCGGTTCAATGGTGGGACGCGTGCCTTGTTGCTTTTCGATGTCGTCCGCCCGTTTGTTGGCTGCGCTGGCGTCGACTTCGCAGAGGTGGGTGATGACCGCGTTGTTGGCTCGCAACATGGCCCCGATATGCGAGCCACCTCGCCCGCCAGCTCCGATGATGGCGGCGTTCATCTTCGCATTGGGTGAATCGCTGTCGTCGCTCGCTGACTGCGAATGAACCATGCGGGCCGAGGCCACGGAGGCAGCCGTCGCAGCCGAGAGGGTCAAGAAACGTCGGCGGTTGGGAATGTGGCTGAGCGAAGTTGTGAGTTGGCGACTCATGCGGGATTCTCCGGAGACAGGGTAGGGGAGGGGTGCGTCGTCGTGCGACAGCTGGTTTGGCGAGTGCGGGGAGACCACTATAATACACAGTTTCATGCGCGGAGTTGGCAGAGCCCGCTGATAGCGCAGTTTCTTTGCTTCCGAAAGTGAGAGTCGTGCTGAAACAAGATCGCGCCAACTGGGTACTCAACCGCCTCTCTGAACTTTATCCCTCCCCCGCGATTCCGCTTGACCATCGCGATCCTTACACGCTACTGATCGCTGTTTTGTTAAGCGCCCAGTGCACCGACAAAATGGTGAACATCGTGACCCCCGATCTGTGGCGATTGGCCGATAACCCAGCGGACATGTCGCGAATAAGTGAGACAGACATACGGAACGTCATTCGACGGCTTGGTCTAGCACCGCGTAAGGCCCAGGCCATTCGCGAATTGTCGCAGATCCTGTGCGAGCAGCATGCGGGGCAAGTTCCGTCGAATTACGCAGAACTGGAAGCGCTCCCTGGCGTAGGCCACAAAACGGCCAGTGTGGTGATGGCTCAGGCCTTCGGCGAGCCGGCGTTTCCGGTCGATACACACATCCACCGACTGGCTCAGCGGTGGGGCTTAACAGCGGGTAAGAACGTGGTGCAAACCGAAATGGACTTGAAGAAGCTGTTTCCACCGACGAGTTGGAATGTGCTCCACTTGCAAATCATCTACTACGGTCGCGAACATTGCACGGCCCGAGGCTGCGATGGGACCAAATGCGAGATTTGTCGGACCCTCTATCCCCGCCGCAAGCAACCCGTGTTGGCGAAGAAGTAATTGAGGTGCGGTCATTGCTCGTTGTCTCGCTTGTGAGCTTACCGGTCGAGTAGGCGTGTAGGGTTATCGAACAATAGCTTGCGCCGGATGGAGGCGTCGAGCCCTAGTGAGTGGGTGAGCCAATGCTCGGCGTCGCGCATCGAGCTGGCTGCACCCACGAAGTGCTCGCCGGATGGGTCGCGAGCTGCTTTATCAGCGCCGATGGTTACGAGGCGTTCGCCCAGTTGGTAGGTGCCTGAGCCAAGACCGGCGGCACTGATGGCATCCGATACGACCAACAAATGTTCGCTTGGGACCCACTCCAAGAGGTTCTCGAACAGCACTTGTGGGACGTGGAAGCCATCCGCAATAAGTGAATAAGTTAACTGGTGGCGGAATCGCAGTGCGCGGTAGATGATATTGTCATGCCGATCCATCAGCCTGGGGCAACCGTTTCCCAGGTGGGTGAACATGCTCAGGCCCGCGGCAATGCAGTTTTCAAGTTGTTGGAGACTCGCGTTGGTGTGTCCCGCAGCTACGATGACGCCGCGTTCGCTGCACAGGCGAGTCAGGCTCCCGTCGCTGTCGACCTCGGGGGCCAACGTAAGTAAGCGGGCCCAGGGGCCAGCCGCCTCCAGCAGCTGCTCGAGGGCGCGGAGATCGCTTCGCAGGGCATGTTGTGCGGGGTGGGCGCCAATGTAGCCCGGCTCGGGTGACAGGAAGGGGCCCTCAATGTGGATGCCCCGGAAAACGTTTCCCACTTCCGCTAGCGACTCGATGGACAAGCGGAGGTTGGTGATGCACTGGCACATGACCTCGAGACTACCCGTGATTACGGTCGGCAGAGCCGCTGCAACTCCCTCGCCGCGCATCGCGTGGGCGGCTTTCACGAGTTGTGCTTGCGTGGTGGTGGGGGCGTTGAAGTCGACACCCACGTAGCCGTTGACTTGCAGGTCCACATACTGGGAATCGGTGCCATCTAGACCATACAGCACATCCATAGCATAACTCCTAGTTGGACGCGAGATGCTCTGAGCTCTCGAATGTGGCCGAGGTCAGCAGGCTGCTACTGGCTGAATCTAGAATCAAGGTAATCGCAGGGTGTTCTTGTAGGATCGAGGCAGGGACCGCAGGGGTAATCATCCCTTCGACGCTGTTTTTGACCGCCTCGGCTTTGCGTCGGTCGGGAACCGTGCACAGGATCCGTTTGGCCTTCAAAATTTGCTGTATCGACATGCTGATGGCATGGGTGGGAACGTCGGCCAGCGAGTCGAACCAGCCTTCACCCACTTGTTGCCTGCGGCAGGCTTCGTCGAGTTCTACGACGAGGTAGGGAGCGTCTGTTGTAAAATCGGCTGGCGGGTCATTAAAGGCTAAGTGTCCGTTCTCGCCGATGCCGCACAACAAAAGGTCGATGGTTTTGCCGCAAATGGCTTCGCAAGCAGCCGACCTGAGTTCCTCTGACGGACGCGTGCCATCCATGTAGAAGAACGAGCCCAGTGGCACTTTGTCGACAAAGCGACTGGCCAGGTAACCGCAGAAAGACGCCGAGTGGTTGCGGGAAAGCCCCAGGTATTCGTCCAGATGGAAGCCGTGAACGCGATTCCAGTCGATGCCCGTTTGATTGACTAAGCCCTCCAGTACCTCAAATTGACTAGATCCGGTGGCGACGACGAGATTGCAGGTGTCTTGGGTGGCCAGACAATTGCGAATGATTTCCGCAGCCTGTTGAGAGACGAACCGTCCCAGTTCGGCACGATCCTGAGCGATGACAATTTTCATGAGTTTCTCCCGTCTTCTCTAGCGACGCACGTTCATTTAACGGTTTGGACCGCCGGGCGGGCGTCCCAGAGTTCCACAGTCTTGCAGCCTGAGGCCGTTTTGGCTAGGTCGGGACCGAGCGGGTTGAGAGGCCGCGACAACTGTCCAGTTGCGGTCAACCGAAACGCGCTGGCTTTCGCAATCCTCTCGCACCGCAGTTGAGGTCTGGGTGAAATCCTCTCTTGGCGGATAGTTTTCCTTTATGTCGTTGACACAGGGGTTTGGGTCGCCCATAATGTTTCGTCAAGACGTGCATCACTGGTACCTAAGCTGTTTCGAATGATCGCGACCGTCGTACTTTGAGCTGTCGTCGGGTAGAATCCGGCTTCAAGGACTGCGACCTTCAATGGAGAGAAATATGGCTTCCGGTACATTCTTCGTCCGTTCCTGCCCCACTTGTGGCCGGAATTTAGAAGTGCGGGTCGAATTGTTGGGGCGGGATGTTGAGTGCGTGCATTGCGGCGCCAACTTCAAGGCAACTCAAGAGTCGAAGAATGCTGCTGACGATTTGCGAATTGAACAAGTCCTCGCGCGTGCACAGCAGTACATTGAGTCGGTTGTATCAATCAACTCGACATCCGCTAAATAACTCCAGGTCATCCCAGTATCCGGGGTAGGTCTTGGCGGTGCAGTTGGGATCGCGAATAACGATCCCTTTGACCTTCAGCCCGACCAATGCGAGGCTCATGGCCATGCGATGGTCACGGTAGGTTTCGATTTCGGCGGGTTGGATTTCGAGTGGCGGGTTGATCCGCAAGCCGTCGGGGAATTCTTCAACTGCGGCGCCGAGTTTTTGCAATTCGCGGGCTAGATCTGAGATGCGATCGGTTTCCTTCACGCGATTGTGAGCGACACCGCGGATTGTGGTGGGCCCATTGGCGAAAAGGGCTACGGCGGCAAGCGTTTGGACGGTATCGCTGATGTCCGACATATCGACGTCGATGCCTAGCAACTCACCACCGCTGACTTCGATCGCATTTTCTTGGTAGCTCACTGAGCAACCCATGCGCTCAAGCACTTCGCAGAAACGCACGTCGCCTTGCAAGCTGCTCAGCGACAGACCTTCGACCCGGACAAGTCCGCCAGTTATTGCAGCAGCGCCCCAAAAGTAACTTGCTGCAGATGCATCGGGTTCAATGGCATAGTCTGTGCCGACATAGCGGTGACTAGCATCGATATGCATTGGTCCGGTGCTGGGGCCATTGATGTGGGCTCCAAACGCCCGCATGACCTGCGCAGTCATCTCGACGTAGGGTACCGAGACCAATTCACCTTCCACCATCAGCGTGACGCTGCCAGCGGCCATGGGGGCGGCCATCATTAAGCCCGAGAGGAATTGGCTGGAAATATTTCCGGCCACCGTGGCTATACCTCCTCGCAGTCCGTTGGCTTCGATCAGAACGGGTGGGCAGTTGTTGGCCTCGGTGTTCAAGCTCTGGATATTAGCTCCCAATTGTCGGAGCGCCACCAACAAGTCACCGATGGGGCGCTCGCGCATACGGGGCACGCCGTCGAGCTCAAAGAGGCCTGTGCATGCGGCCAAGGCGGCGGTCAGGAAGCGAATGGTGGTGCCACTGTTGGCGACGTAGAGCTTGGCTTGTTGGATTGGCAGGACACCGCCGCAACCTTCGATGTGCAGTTCGCTGGCCATCACATCGTGCTGTAGCTTGATCCCCAGTCGTTTCCAGGCGTCGATCATGACCGCGGTGTCTTCGCTGTCGAGCACGCCGGTTAAGCGACTGGTGCCGGCAGCCAGAGCGGCGCAGACGATGGCACGATTGGTGATGCTCTTGCTCCCCGGTGTTCGTATCGTTCCCTCGACGGGTGAACATGGGTGGATTTTTACAACGTCTGTCACGAGCACGAATTCCTTCAGAGAATCAATCGACGGCGAGTTCTGTTCTGCGCTACGAAGGTAATACACCTGAGGCAATTTGTCGTGGGGCCGGGTGCGTTTCTCAGTGCCTTTTGCCAACAGAACTCATCGCAACCATTTGCGAACCATGTCGAGTGCTGTTTTGGCGACGCGTGGCCCCAGCACGTCGGGGTGACCTCCTAAGGACCGCCGTTCGAAGTGCACTTGGTCCACTGACGCGAGCGCAAAATGGAATTCGAAGGTAGTGTTGGAGGCCTCCATGGTTTGGAGCGATGGATAGATGCCGACAGCCAGTCCGAGATCGGCATTGAATCGCGCGCGGGCTTGGATCGCGAGTTGTCTCCATGCGTCGTCGGGTGATTCGGGCTGAGCGGACAACCAGCGTTCGGCTTGGGGCAGCGTTGGGAAGGCGATGCCGCCGGCGAAATTCGTGATACCGGCTGCGGGATGTTCGCCCGTTCGATAGGTGCTTGTGTCAGAGGACTGGAGTGCAAGTGGATGTGCTGGCACAGCGGCTTGGAGTAGCCAATCGCTGAGCCAGCTTGCCGCCCCGATCTCGACACAGGCCAGTGTTTGTCCGCGGCGATGCAGTTCGCGCATCACGATATCCTCGAGTTCCTCGTTGCCTTGGCCAAACACGAGCTCTCCGAGCGCATGGTGAATTTCCGTTAGGGTAGGGGAAACCAGCGAGTGGAACTCCGCTTCGCTGCGAGCTCGGCCGGCGATGCGGAGTGTGATGGTTGCGCGGCTGACGGTGATCCCGACGGTTGGCGTCCGCTTGCGGTCGATCAAGTCCGGCAGTTTGACTTCGACGTCGCTTTCGCCGATGCCAAAAACCTTTACCGAAAAGTAGCGGAGTGGACCGACTCCGCTGTCGAGCATCGATTCCAGTCGCCCGACGACGGTCTGCTGCCACATCTCTCGTAGTTCTGCGGGCACCCCAGGCAGCGCGAAGATGCGAGCAGTCGTTTTTCGCGATGTCGCGGTCGCTGCAGCAGTTCCCAGCGAAGCCTCGGGAGGCGTGGTATGAATGTCGGCAGCGGAAAGAGTTTTCTCAGTTTGAGAGGTTTCTGGGGCCGAGTGATTTTCAGAGGGTCGATGCGTTTCAGGGGACCGACGCATTTCAGAGGGTGCTGGGACGATCAAGTCGATCCCGGGGGCCGAGCCATGCGGGTTGGGGATGACTTGGCTATCGGTGGGTAGCATCGCCTGGACCCGATTGCGTTCTGGCATCTCGCGTTGGCGGTTGGCGAACATGGCTTGGATGTGCACTAGGGAGGCTTCGTCGAGTCGCAATGGACGGTCGAAGGCTTCTGCGATCGCTTGGCGGGTCAAGTCGTCGAGCGTTGGTCCCAGTCCCCCCGAGCAGATGACGACATCGGCCCGTCGGACGGCATTCCGCAGTGCTGCGATGTTAAATGCTAAATCATCCCCCACCGTAGTATGGCGAATGGTCTGTATTCCCAGTTCGCAGAGTTGCTGGCTTATCCACTGCGAGTTGGTATCGAGTCGTTGTCCGCTGGTGAGTTCATCACCGATTGCGATTACTTCAGCTTGCAAGATTGCGTTACTTTCCGTCGATGTTCGAGAGTTGCTAGTCAGATTGTATATTCCATTTCCTCTACAGGACATGCACTGAGCGCAGCGCCTGCCCCCGCAGCCCCCCCCTTCCGCTCAACTCCGGGACAGGCGCCGCTTCGCTCGCAGGACAGGCGCTGCGCGCAGTGCCTGTCCTCGAAGGGCCTGCGCAGTGCCTGTCCCCGGAGGGCTCCTGTCCCCGGAGGGCTGAGGGACGGCAGAGTTGCCGCGA
>JBGSHW010000020.1:0-3957 GCA_041751975.1 Pirellulaceae bacterium | reverse complement strand
CGGAACCGCGTGCGATCTCAATGAATCGGTTTTTGTCTTTCAAGCTTTGCTTGCCGTTGCCTTCGGCGATGTTGAGTGGAATCGACTGGGCGGCACTGGATGGGCAAGCGACGAACAACTGCGAACGGTCGTCGAATTCATCGAAACGAAGGCCTGCCTTCGATTGCAATACAGTTTTTGCTGGCATTAAGTTTGTTGAGAACTTAGTTAAGTTGGGTGGCATTTCATAGCGGCAGGTTCGCGGCGCGTACTAATCCTGCCGGTTTTCCCGATTGGATGACTAGCGACATTCCGATTGCAACCGTGTCGGCTTAATGATTGTCCAAGGCGATCCCGCATTTGCCTCAGGTCGACTCACTGAAACAAGATCTACCAAGTTGGCTTGCCGCAAACAGCCAGCACTTGCGTAAAAGGATGGCGCTGATGAAACGCGTATTGTTGGGTTTGACATTGGGTTTTGGCTTGATGAGCAGCACTGGTTGCGAACTTTTGCAAAACCGTCACAGCGACTGCAATAGTTGCAATGGCAACCTGGGTTGCCGCCCTTGCAAACTAGGTTGGCAGCGCGGCGGCACGGACTATCAGCGGTTCTTGGGCCACAACGGTGGTCGCTATGCGGACGCCCAACCAGCCGGCGCGGGTGGACCGGCCGGAGCACCCGCGGCCCAAGTCGCCTATCCGTATTACACCGTGCGCGGCCCGCGAGATTTCCTCATGGACAACCCGCCCACAATCGGACGCTAAAGCAACCGGCGATTGGCTTTCACCCGCCGTAGCTGGAGTCGCCAGGCTTCAGTCCGCAGGAACCGAAGTCTGGCGACTCCGGCTAGGGTAAAATCATTTCTGCCGCTCGCCTAATCTACAATGGTACGGCGCGACCGGCCACGATTATCGGCACACCGCATTTAGCCCAGGGAGTTCCCTGGGCTTTTCGCGTTGACTCGAACGACAAGCTACAATGGACCGCCACCGTTGTACCTCCCACCTCACGCTCCCTGAGTCACCACACTATGAGCTCTCTACGGATCGCTGGACGCTTACTATTGCTGAGCTGCTTAGCAGCCTGCCTTCTGAAACCTGCGGATTCGCGGGCTGGCGAAAATGAGCTGGTCACTTTTGCGCGGCAGGAGTTGACGAATGTTTACTTCTCCGAAGGCGTCGCTGCGGGCGACCTCAACGGAGATAATGCAATTGACATTGTCTACGGTCCCTACTGGTTCGCGGGCCCAGACTTCACGGACAAGCATGAAATCTTTGCGGCCAAACCGCAGCCCACACAGGCCTATGCGGATCATTTCTTTTCCTGGGTGTATGATTTCGACAGCGATGGAGCCAACGATATTTTTGTCGTCGGCTTCCCAGGAACTCCCGCTTTCGTTTACCAGAATCCAGGCGACGGAATCGGACCTTGGACGAAGCATCAAGTCATGGACTGGGTGTCCAACGAATCTCCGCAGTTTGTCAATCTGGTGGGTTCCCAGGCTCCAGAACTAGTTTGCACGCGCGATGGCTTTTTTGGTTTCGCAACATTCGATCCCTCCGAGCCGCTGGGCGCATGGAAGTTTCATGCGGTCTCTGCCCAGACCGCTACGCCAAAGTTCGGCCATGGTCTGGGAGTTGGCGATGTGAACGGCGACGGACGGCCCGACATCCTGCATGCCGGCGGCTGGTTCGAACAACCCAGCGACACACCACTAACGAGCCGTTGGCCCGAACACGCGACTCGTTTTTCTACAGGCGGTGGCGGCGCGGATATGTTCGCTTACGATGTGGACGGCGATGGCGACCAGGATGTGATTACCAGCGAATCTGCGCACAACTTTGGTTTGTCATGGTACGAACAGCGCGACGCCGGAGAATTCCAGCAACATACGATCATGGGTGCGCAGCCAGAGGACAACAAGTACGGTGTCTTGTTTAGCGAACTCCACAGCTTGGCACTGGCCGACATGGACGGCGACGGACTGAAGGATATCGTGACCGGCAAGACGTATTGGTCGCACCACAAGCAAAGTCCGATGTGGGATGCGGGAGCGGTGGTCACCTGGTTCAAACTCAAGCGTGGAGCTAAAGGCGTCGACTGGCTGCCCTTTCAAGCCGACGGCCAGGCTGGCATCGGACGACAACTGACCGTTGCGGATGTCAACGCCGATGGCCTGCCCGACATCGTCACCGGCGGCATGCTGGGTGCCAACGCGCTGATTCAGTCGCGTCAGCAAGTCACGCCAGAACAATTTTCGAAGGCACAGCCGAAAATATACGTGGGGCCTAAGTTGAGCAATCCTAGCCAGGCCAAAGCGGCCCGTGCCCCGCGGGCGGAACTCGGCGCGGATCGCAAAGTAGCCATGGCAATCGAGGGAGAATCGCTCAATGCCAAGGTGACCGCCGGAGCGGCACAGCCGCAAGCCATGCAGGACTTCAAAGCCGATCGATGGAGCGGAGACAGTCAGCTTTGGTGGCGCGGCGGCGGGCTCGGTGACCGGCTAACGCTGGAGCTAGACGCTTTACAAGACATCGCAGCCCTCGAGCTGGCGTTGACCTGTGCGCGCGATTACGCCATCGTCCAAATTCGATTGGACGATCAACCCCTGGGCGATCCAATCGACCTATTTGATACTCAAGTTGTCTCAACGGGTGCATTGCGGTTCGATACGCCGTGTCTGGTCAAAGGCAAGCACACTTTGGCTTTCGAAATTGTCGGTAGCAATCCGGCGGCAGTGAAGGCCCATATGGTTGGCATCGATTTCCTGCGATTCCGCGGGCGGGGCAAGCAGTTCTCTGAGTCGAGCGAAGAAGTGCGCCTGGATACAGTGGCCGAGCAGCCCGTCGACGACTACCCCCATCGCGGCTTGGCTGCCGAAAAAGCGGCAGCCGCCATGCGGGTTCCCGAGGGCTTTCGCGTTACCGTGTGCGCGTCGGAGCCGGATGTCAAACAACCGATCGCCATGGCGCTAGACGATCGAGGCAGGACCTGGATTGCCGAAGCCTACGAATACCCGCAGCGCGCCAGCGGAGACATTGGCCGCGATCGCATCCTAGTATTCGAGGACACCACGGGCGACGGCAAGTTCGATTCGCGCAAAATTTTTGCGGAGGGTCTTAACTTAATCAGCGGTCTCGAAGTTGGCTTTGGCGGAGTCTGGGTCGGCGCGGCACCCTACCTGATGTTTATCCCCGATGCCAACGGCGACGATGTGGCCGATTCGGCGCCGCAAATTTTACTGGACGGTTGGGGCTACGAAGACACCCATGAAACCCTAAACACATTTTGTTGGGGCCCCGATGGCTGGCTGTATGGCTGCCACGGCGTGTTCACGCATTCAAAAGTCGGCAAGCCAGGCGCGGCCGACAATCAACGCACACCAATCAATGCTGGCGTTTGGCGCTACCATCCTGTGCGGCACGAGTTCGAGGTCTTCGCGCACGGAACCAGTAACCCCTGGGGTGTCGATTTCAATGCGCATGGCGAAGCCTTTGTGACCGCCTGCGTGATTCCACACTTGTACCACATGATTCCGGGCGCTCGCTATGAGCGGCAAGCAGGACGTCATTTTAATCCCCATACTTATGATGACATTAAGACGATCGCGGACCACTTGCACTATCTAGGTTCGACACCGCATAGCGGCAATGGTCGGTCCGATGCCGCCGGTGGTGGCCACGCACACGCAGGGGCGATGTTCTACCAAGGTGGAGCATGGCCCAAACAGTATCATGACGCGCTGTTCATGAATAACATTCACGGTCAACGACTCAATACGGACCTGTTGGAACCGTCGGGTTCTGGATACGTCGGACATCATGGCCCCGACTTTTTGCTCGCAGGCGACATGGCTTCGCAGATCTTAAACATGCGCTATGGACCCGATGGCCAAGTTATTTTCATCGACTGGTACGACATGCAGGCCTGCCATCGCAAAGAGGTGGAAGTTCACGATCGTAGCAACGGGCGCATCT